>CACAXS010000005.1 GCA_902536545.1 uncultured Prochlorococcus sp.
CTTGGCATAAAGAAAGTGTAAATGCCTTTCTTTATAAAAACTGAAATCATAAAAAAAGAATACTTAATTAATCATGATTTAAAACAAAAAATAATTAACGAACATATTGATTGGATAAAAAAATTAAAAATAGAGGGAATTAATATAAAAAGTGGATTTTTAGTAGATGAATTAAAGAGGCCAGGTGACGGTGGATTACTCATCCTTGAGATGAATAATTATAAAAATGCACTAAAAATAATCAAGAATGATCCAATGATTAAAAATGATCTAGTTGAATGGAAATTAAATGAATGGATAGATTCAAATAAATAAAAATGACTATCTTGGATACTTTTTCATAAGTTTTTGAATTTCTTCAGCATGGTAGCTGCTACGAGTTAAAGGAGAACTAACTACTTGCATAAAGTTCAAATCTTTTTCCCCGAAAACTTTATAATAATTAAATTTTGAGGGACTCACAAATCTTTGAACAGGTAAATGATTTGGGCCTGGAGATAAGTATTGGCCAATAGTAACAATATCAACGAAATTACTTTTTAAATCCCTAAGAAGACTTAAGACCTCCTCATCTTTTTCCCCTAAACCAAGCATAAAACCTGACTTTGTATAAACTTTGGGAGAATATTCTCTGGTCCTTTTAAGCAACTCAAGAGTCCTCTCATATTTACCCTGAGGTCTTACTTTTTTATATAGCGAAGACACAGTCTCAATATTATGGTTTAAAACGTTTGGATTTGAATCAAGAACTTTTTCAAGCGCTTTCCAGTTGCCACAAAAATCAGGTATTAAAAGCTCAATAGTGGTTTTAGGCGATTTTTTTCTTAATTGATAAACACATTCAAAAAATTGAGATGCGCCACCATCCTCAAGATCGTCTCTATTAACTGATGTGATTACAACATGTTTAAGTTGCATTCTATAAACAGCTTCTGCTAAACGATATGGTTCTGTTGGATCTAATTCTCTTTTAGATCTATCAAAATCAATATCGCAATATGGACATGCCCTAGTACAGCCTGGGCCCATTATAAGGAAAGTGGCGGTGCCACTTGCAAAACATTCACCAATATTTGGACAACTTGCCTCTTGACATACAGTATTGAGATTTAAATCATTTAACAAATTTGCAGTATTCCCAATTCTCTCAACTTGCGGAGCTTTTACTCTTAACCAATCAGGTTTTGAAATTAAACTATTGGAATTATTAGTCAAATTAATTTTTTTTAGCCTGTGTTCTTATTTTACTAAAAACATTTTGAATTAACTATTAATAATTTCAAAAATGAAGACTACTCAATAGAGGTCAAAAATAAATTAATTTAACAAATCCATGGATAATTTAAAAAGTCCTAATTTTAGTTACTACTTACAAAAAATTTTTGTTCTATCAACTAAACATAAAACAGTATTTGGAACGTTCTTTTTAATATAGATATCAGAACAATTTTACATGCAATTTTCGGATGGTTTAATAGCAATATCTATATTTTTTTGTACTAAAAAGTGTTTTTTTATATATTTATTGATACAGTAAAAAATATATGTAATAAAACATTGACTTTTAAATTTAAAAGAAAGCGTATTTTACTATCTGAAAAAAATAAAAACTCTAAAGCAATAGGTTATGCTAGAGCCTCTAATAATGAATTTGAATATTTAGAAGAACAAATAAAAACTTTAAAGGAAGAGGGTTGCAGTTTAGTTTTCTCTGAATTAATAAGTTTAGATGAAGAAATCAAACCCCAACTCAATAAAGCTATCAATTGCTTGTCTAAAGGTGATCAATTAATAATAACTCAGCTTGATCGAGCGTTTAAAAATAAAAAAGAATGTTTGAGGACAATAAATAAACTTATTAATAAGGATATTAAATTGCGAACTTTGACTGGTTTTTTTGCGGCTAATGAATCAACTAAAGCAAATTCTTCAATTTTTCAGATTTTATATGAATTAGATAATTTAGAGGACAAAAGTTTAGGTGAAAGAAAAAAAGAACAACTATTA
The DNA here is from genome assembly GCA_902536545.1 of uncultured Prochlorococcus sp. Classification (GTDB taxonomy): domain Bacteria; phylum Cyanobacteriota; class Cyanobacteriia; order PCC-6307; family Cyanobiaceae; genus Prochlorococcus_A. The sequence continues at coordinate 2,008 of CACAXS010000005.1, forward strand.
CGCAGAAAATTATCTGGAAATAATCTGGGAGGAAGGCCAAAAATAAGTACTTTAAAAGAATCTTTAGTAATCAGATTACGTAATGAGGGATATTCATATCGATCAATCAGATCACAAACGGGAATTGCATTATCAACAATAAGAAGAGTTATTTTGGAAGGAGAATTAACATAAAATGAGAAAGAAAGAAATTGAAAATTTAATTAAAGAAAATTTTAAAGATACAGCATTACGTATTTATGAATTAGATAATGAAGATAGAAAAAGTTTGTTAGCAGAATATAGAGAATGGATTATTAATGATTTAGATACTGAAGAGGTAATGATGTTACCTTATGAAGCCTATACTGATAAATTAGACTCTAATTACTTAGACGATTTACTTTAATCCTTAATAGTATATCTCTTATTAAATTCATATACTTCTTTGGATATTAATGGTAAAAAGGAAGTATCTTTAGAATATTTTTCTCCATGACAAAAAACAACTAATAAAGTGTATAAAGATTGACTATTAGTCCACCAAGCTGAATCATGTCTAACTTCAGACATTAAGCCTGCTTTACTCCAAAGATTAATACTTTCTGGTAATCCTTCACCCAAAAAACCATCAATTTGATTAAGAGAATCGTTTTTAAGAACAACTTTATTTAAATTTCTTTTTAAAAAACTTCGCAAATTTAAGTCATTTTTTTGATAATCAATATGAATCATAATTTCCTCCAAAACCCTTGCTGCTGAATCAGAATTCATAGCGTTTCTATTTTTATTATCATGTCCATAAAATTCTTTTTCACGACCATATGGTCCATCATCCCAAGTTTTTTGACAGCAATTTATGCCACTCAATTCCTCCCAATGTAAATCATCATGTAGCCAATCATTTATTATACTTCTTTGATATTTCCAATTTTCCCATAATTCCCCTTCAATACAAGGTCCACTTGTTGTTCCTGTAAGTAAATCAATTAAGAAGCTTGTTGCATTATTACTTGAGGAAGACAACATTTCTCTTACAGCTTCATGAAGTTCATCTGATAATATTAAACTGCCTTTTTTAATCCAATAAAATGCAGCAAGGCCATAAACCAACTTGACTATGCTGGCAGGGTAAACCATTTTTCTATTATTAATACCAGTTCCAAAACCTTTAAATACACTGTTATTTTCACTTTTATAATTAATCCAAGTTATAGCTATATCTTCTCTTGAAAAATCTTTATTATGAGTACATACTCTCCCTAAAATATCATTTAGGGCTAGATCCATCTCTTTACTTAAATAGTAAAAGGACATTGTATGGAAAGTTATAAAAATCCTATCTCACTATTTAAACAAATTAATTTTTCAAAAACTATTTGGTGGAAATTAAAAGTTAACATTTCTGGATATCAAAATGAAACAGAAAATAAATTAGTTACAGAAATATTTAAAAATAGAATTTTTAGGCTTATTTATCCAAATATTTATCAAAACAACCATAAATTTTCAAGAATATTAGTTCAACTATATGAAGATGGTTACATCTGTTGGATAAATTTAGATGGATTGATTATTGAAAAATATGAATTAAATAAAACTGAGAGTTTAAAAAATGAACACTTCCTTATAAAAGATAAAATTACCTCAATTTTAAAATGGATCAAGGATCAAGCTGAGTTAACTAATGAATACCTTTGGGGAGGCACATTAGGACCCAATTTTGATTGTTCCGGTTTAATTCAGACTGCTTTTTTAAAGCATCGAATTTATATACCTCGAGACTCTTATCAAATAAAAAGTTTTTGTAAACATCTTTTTTATTTCAAAGAGTCTTATGAAGATCTAAGACCTGGGGATCTTTTATTTTTTGGAAATATAGAAAATTGTGATCATATTGGTATCTACAAAGGAGACGGTATGTATTATCATAGCTCTGGAAAGTATTTTGGTAGAAATGGAATAGGATTAGATACCCTAAAAAAGTCTAATGATAAAATCTCATTGCATTATAAATCAAAGCTTATTTCGGCAGGAAGAGTTGTTAGAAATTATAGATGGGATAGAACAATACGTTAGTAAATAGAGCTCACTTTTTAATTAAAAATAAATTATAAATATTACTTATTCTTTTATTTAGGAATTACCCAGCAGTCCAAATATTTTTAATAATTGGCATTATGGTATCTAAGTGTAATGTCCCAACAAGTAGCCAAGCAAAAACAGCTCCGCCACAACCTCCTAACCAAAATCCACTTGTGAAATCAGCCCAACCAGTTCTCGTAAATAAGTCTTTTGGCGGATTATTAACAGTCGCATCTGGAGGTTGAACATTAGGTGCTTTACCGGGTGCATTATAAAGAACTAAGAGTGCTGTCAAAATATGAACAGCTCCAATAGCCGCAAGAAGTCCAGCAGTTAGAGCAAATTCAGAATTTCTTAGTGGGCCAGTCATAGTGAAAGGACCGTATAGGAGATATCCAAAAGCTGCTCCAGTTTCTAAGCCTCTAAAATTAGGAGAAATACCCTCTCTATAAAAAGGCAAATTATTTATAAAAGCTTTTGTAAAATAGCCACTATTAACTGGGGTAGCTAAATTACCAACACATGGATCAGCAACAGTTTTTACTGCCCATTGTTCTGCAACACCAATATCATTTGGTTGTACAGAATTATCTATGTATTTCTCATCAAACTTAATTGAACTTGTTGATTCTGAGAATGATTTTTGAAAGTCGCTCATGTTTTTAATAGTTTAGTGTTTAATAATTTATTCAGTTGCTGTAATAAATCTTCCTATCAATACGATAAAAACAGCAGGCATTGCAATACCAATTAATGGAACAAAAATTGAGGGTAAGAGACTTGGTAAATCAGATGGCATAGTTCTTTAAACATCTTTAAATACTTTAGTATTTATCTGCGAAATAGTGTTAATTTTATTACTGGATGATATAAAAATTATTAACTTTTTACAAGTTAAATTTTTTTGTAATTGTACTTATTATTTTTATAGGAATATTACTTCTAGTTTTAAAAAAAAGAAGCTTTAGAAAGTCTATAAATAATGGCAAATTACATTCTGATAAACTAAAAAAAAAATAGAAAAAATAATAATAAATTTCTATTTAATTAAGAAAGTTTTTTATATAATCACGAAGCAAAAAAGTAACCCTTATTTTATAAAAAATCTCAAAGAAATAAAATGTTTATTCTTTTTCAGGGAAATACAGAAGACAAATTTAAAGCATTAAAAATCGCGGAAAAATTGGCTGATAAATCAACATTATCAATTTTACGACAAGGCTTAAGAGATACGTCTCCTGAAGTGGTTAAACTTTCAGCTTTATTAATCAGAAAATTCAAGTAAAAATTCAATTTTGATCAGCACTACTACTTTTTGACCTAATTCTATAAATTGAACGACTTTGACTTTCATGATAAGTCCTTATTAAAAGTTCACTTAATAATCCAAAGCTAAATAATTGAACCCCAGCAATTCCTAATATTAATGCAAACATTAGCAACGGACGATTTCCAATATCCTCACCCATTATTTTTAAAACTATCAAATAAGAACTCATTGCAAGGCTAATGAAAATACTTATAATACCAACGAAACCAAATCCATACATTGGTCTTGTTAAGAATTTAGTCATAAACCAAACAGTTAGTAAATCCATTAAAACTCTAAAAGTTCTATCGATTCCATACTTACTAGATCCGTATTGCCTGCTTCTATGATTGACTTTAATTTCTTTGATTCTTGCACCTTCAATATTTGCTAGAACGGGCAGAAACCTGTGAAGTTCACCATACAACTTAATATCATCTACTATTTCTTTCTTGAAAGCTTTTAATGAACATCCATAGTCATGCAATTTCAAACCTGTTACGTAAGCTATTAATTTATTCGCTATTTTCGATGGTATTTTTCTATTGATTAATCTATCTTTTCTATCAAACCTCCACCCACAAATCAAATCATAGCCATTATTAATTTCAGAAATTAATTTAGGAATATCATTCGGATCATTCTGTAAATCACCATCCAAAGTAATGACAATATCACCTTGAGAGTTATCAAAGCCAGCTGACATTGCTGCAGTTTGCCCATAATTTTTGCGAAGGGAAATTACTGACAATTCTTTAATTTTGAGAGTTAATTGTTTTAATACTTGATGGGTATCGTCTTTAGAACCATCATTTACAACAATCAATTCAAAATTAAATTTATGAAATGACATTACATTTATAACTTCATCCAATAAAAAACCAATACTCTCACTTTCGTTGAAAACAGGGATAATAATAGAAATTAATTGTTTTATATCTGACATTTATATTTGATAGTATTTAGATAATTTTAACTTAATTTAGAACATTAAAATTAAACAAAAAAAATCACCACAAATGTGGTGATTTAAATTATTTAAGAAAAATTTAACCAAACTTACCTGAAGTTGATGCAATAAGAAATGCACCGAATGTAAGAATGTTTCCAATCGTGAAATGTGCTAGTCCAACTAATCTAGCTTGAACAATTGAAAGTGCAACTGGCTTATCTCTCCAGCCAACAAGGTTAGCTATTGGAGTACGCTGATGTGCCCAAACTAATGTTTCAATTAATTCTTGCCAGTAACCACGCCATGATATAAGGAACATGAATCCAGTAGCCCAAACTAAGTGACCGAATAGGAACATCCAAGCCCAAGGAGATAAAGAGTTTACTCCAAATGGATTATATCCATTAATAAGTTGAGCTGAATTTAACCAGAGATAATCTCTAAACCAACCCATTAGATAAGTTCCTGATTCATTAAATTGCGCAACATTACCCTGCCATATTGCTAGATGTTTCCAATGCCAGTAGAAAGTTACCCATGCTATTAAATTTAATGCCCAAAACATAGCTAAGTACATAGCATCCCAAGATGAACTATCACAAGTACCTCCACGTCCTGGTCCATCGCAAGGGAATGCATATCCTAAATCTTTCTTATCAGGAATTAATTTTGTTCCTCTCGCGTCAAGTGCACCTTTAATAAGGATTAAAGCAGTCGTATGAAGACCTAAAGCGATAGCATGGTGGACTAAGAAATCTGCAGGACCGATGGGTAAGAAAGCACTTAATGCATCTTGTCTATTGATAAGATCCATCCAGTAATGATTACCAGGTAATGAATTAGCAGCGAGACTTGCTGAACTTGTAGGATCAGATAATAAAGCGTTAAAGCCGTACATCATTTTACCTTGAGCAGCTTGAACGAATTGAGCAAATACTGGCTCAATTAAAATTTGCTTTTCAGGATTACCAAAAGCAACAACAACGTCGTTATGAACATAAATTCCAAGAGTATGGAATCCTAGCAACATTGTTACCCAGCTAAGGTGACTTATCAAAGCTTCCTTTGTTCCAAGAACTCTTGCTAATACATTATCTTTATTTAATTCGGGATCATAATCTCTAACAAAGAAAATAGCTCCATGTGCAAATGCACCAACCATCAAGAACATTGCTATATACTGATGATGACTATATAAAGCAGATTGTGTAGTGTAGTCTCTTGCAATAAAAGCGTAAGAAGGAAGTGCACCCATATGTTGAGCTACAAGAGAAGTTGCTACACCAAGAGATGCTAAAGCTAGTCCAAGTTGGAAATGTAATGAATTATTTACAGTTTCATATATTCCATCATGATTAATTCCGAAACTACCTTTATGAGGATCGTTAGGGTGTCTTGTATTATGAGCTTCTGTGATTTCTTTGAGGCTATGACCAATACCAAAAGTATTTCTATACATATGACCAGCAATTACAAAAACTGTTCCAATCGCAATATGGTGATGAGCAATATCAGTAAGCCATAATGCTTCACTTTGAGGATGAAGACCTCCTAAGAAAGTAAAGATTGCTGTTCCAGCTCCCTCAGCTGTTCCAAATACTTGATCTAGAGAATCAGGATTTTGGGCATATGCTCCCCAGTTTAAAGTAAAGAAAGGAGCTAATCCTGCGGGGTGTGGAAGGACTGTTAACCAGTTATCCCAACCTACATGCTGTCCTCTTGACTCGGGTATAGCGACATGAACTAAATGACCTGTCCAAGCGATACTACTAAAACCAAATAAGACGGCTAGATGATGATTTAATCTTGACTCTGCATTTTTAAACCAAGCTAGAGAAGGTCTGAATTTTGGCTGTAAGTGTAACCAACCTGCAAATAGAGTCCAACAAGCCAAAATACTCATGAATATTGAAGCTTGGAAGAGTTGCTCATTAGTTCTCATCCCAATTGTATACCACCAATGGTAGAGACCTGAGTAAGCTATGTTTACTGGACCACTAGCTCCAGCTTGCGTCATTGCTTCAGTGATACCAGATCCAAAATGTGGATCCCAAATAGCATGAGCAATAGGACGAACGTGGGTTGGATCAAGTACAAATTGCTCGAAGTTACCTTGCCAAGCAATATGAAATAAGTTACCAGCTACCCAGAGGGCGATTATTGCTAGATGACCAAAATGTGTAGAGAAAAGCTTCTGATAAAGCTTTTCTTCGGTCATGCCATCATGACTTTCAAAGTCGTGAGCGGTAGCAATTCCGTACCATATTCGTCGGGTTGTAGGGTCCTGAGCTAGACCCTGGTTAAATGATGGAAATTTTGTTGCCATTGAATTAAAAAGGTGAAGTTCAGGTAATTAGCCTAGGCCGAAAAGGCGAGCATGGAAGAAAGCCCATGTGGTAGCAATACCACCGACAAGGAAGTGTGTTACACCTACTGCTCTACCCTGAGTAATAGATAAAGCTCTTGGTTGAATTGTTGGAGCAACTTTAAGTTTGTTATGAGCCCAAACAATTGATTCAAAAAGTTCTTGCCAGTAACCTCTTCCGCTGAATAAGAACATTAAGCTAAATGCCCAGATAAAATGTGCTCCTAAGAACATCAAACCATACATACTTATAGCTGAACCGTAACTGGTCAAAACCTGAGAAGATTGGGCCCATAAAAAGTCTCTAAGCCAGCCATTAATAGTAATGGCACTTTGAGAGAAGTTACCTCCAGTTAATCCCCAAACATCACTTTGCATCTTCCAAGAAAAATGGAAAATAACAATTGATAAACAGTTATACATCCAGAAGAGTGCTAAGAAAACATGATCCCAAGATGAAACTTGACATGTGCCTCCTCTACCTGGGCCATCACATGGAAATCTAAATCCTAATGATGCTTTATCAGGGATCAATCTTGAGCTTCTTGCATAAAGAACACCTTTAAGAAGAATTAAAACTGTTACATGTATTTGGAATGCATGGATGTGATGAATCATCAAGTCAGCAGTTCCTAAGGGGATTGGAGCGATAGCAACCTTTCCACCAACTTCAACTAAACTTCCATTAAATACTTCACTTATAGCTTTATGAGGTAAGGCTTCTGCTGTACCGGCCAATAAAGAAGTACCAACGGATGAAGCTTGAATGTTTTGAACCCATTGAGCAAATATTGGTTTAAGTTGAATTGCAGAATCACTAAACATATCTTGAGGTCTTCCTAAAGCTCTCATTGTGTCGTTATGAATATAGAGTCCAAAGCTATGGAAACCTAACCACATACAAACCCAATTAAGATGACTTATTAACGCATCTCTAGCTTTTAGAATTCTGTCCAATACATTATCTATATGTTTTGCTGGATCATAATCTCGAACCATCGCAATTCCAGCATGTGCCCCAGCTCCAACTATAAATAATCCCCCTATCCACATATGATGAGTAAATAATCCAAGAACCGTCATGTAGTCAGTAGCAATATATGGATATGGTGGCATCGCATACATATGATGAGATACGAGAATGCTTATTGATCCAAGCATCGCAAGGTTTACTGATAGCTGCGCATGTCTACTTTCTGCCATGAATTCAAAGAGACCTTGGTGACCTTTAGGAGCAGGGAATAATATTGGGTCACCTTGTTGTGAATCTAATATTTCTTTCATACTATGACCAATACCATAATTGGTTCTATACATATGACCACCAATTATAGCTATAACACCAAAAGCTAAATGATGATGAGAAACATCAGTCATCCATAAGCTTCCTGTCACAGGGTTAAGACCACCTTTGAAAGTAAGAAAGTCTGAAAAAGCTAACCAATTTAAACTGAAGAAATTACCTGTACCACTTGCTAATCCAGGAAATATCTGACCGATAATCTGCGGATCGCAGAGTTGATGAGGCATAGGCATGTCTGCAATAGTTGCTATTTCCTTTCCATTGATAATTAGAGGAGAACCTGCATCAATTGCATCTAGAAGAGCAGCTGTAGGAGCTCCAATATGAATACAATGACCTGCCCAAGCTAAAGATCCTAGTCCTACTAAACCAGCAATGTGGTGGTTAAGCATAGACTCAATATCTTGAAACCATTCCAATTTTGGAGCTGCTTTGTGATAGTGAAAAATTCCTGCATGAAGCATAAGTGCAGCCATTACTACAGCACCTATAGCTAAAGCCATTAGCTCACTTTCATTAGTTATTCCCCATGCTCGCCACATGTGAAATATTCCTGAACTGATTTGAATGCCGTTGTAGTTAGCACCAAGATCAGCATTAAGCATTTCTTGACCTACAACCGCCCATACTTGTTGAGCTCCAGGTTTAACATGAGTTGGATCAGCTAACCAACCTGAATAATTAGAAAATCTAGCTCCATGGAAAAATGCAGCACTCATCCATATGAAAATAACTGCAAGGTGTCCAAAATGAGCTGAAAAGATTTTTCTTGTTGCTTCTTCAGCATCGCCTGTGTGCACATCGAAATCATGTGCGTCAGCATGCAAATTCCAGATCCAAGTTGTAGTTTTTGGACCTTTAGATAATTTACTAGACCAGAAACCTGGCTTATCTAATTTGGCAAAGTCTATTGGTCTTGGATCGGCCTTAACAGGCTCTTCCAAAACCTTTTTGTTTTTTTCTCCACTTTCTGGTGGGCTGATGGTCATCTAGCACCTCGAAAATAATTGATCGTAAATTAGATTGATAAGCTCTTGAGTTTATCTTTAATAATAATCTCAAAGAAAACGAATCATTCTTTTATTAAGATCACCGTTTCAAAAATAATAAGGCAAAGATTCTTTCGTTATGCATTAACGTAACAAATGTTCTAATGATTGTTACTATATGAATATTTTGTTAAATTCAGTCTATGACTAAATTATGGGTATTTTTACTCAAATTTCTTATAAATTTCTTAAATTTTTTTTTATATTTCAAAGAAAATTTTTTAAATCCAACGGCAGGATATAATTTCAACATAACTATCAATAGTTTCTGATTTGAAAGGAATTGCTATAGGTCTATCTAACAATTCAAAAGAAATTTTAAAAAGGCTTAAAAAAACCGAATTTGTCAAAGACATATATATTGCAGGTTCTTCAAAAGAGGATGGAAAGGAAAATGAACTTATTCAAGTACAAAAACCTAGAGAAATCTTACTAAAAAAATGGCCGGAGATAGATTTAATAATTTTTATAGGCTCAATTGCTGCATCAATACGCATAATAAATTCATTTTTAACCTCTAAAGATCAAGATCCAGGAGTAATCGTTATAGATAACAAATGTTCCAAGATAGTTCCTTTAATTGGCTTACATCAGTCAAATTCAAAAAATATTGCATGTCAAATAGCTAATTTATTTGGTGGCGAAATAATAGAAACTAATAATTCCAATGATAAAAGCTTCTTAAATCTTGATACATTTGGGAATCAATGGGGTTGGAAAAGATCTGGCAACATAAAAGATTGGTCAAAACTAGTAATTAATCAAGCTAAGAACGAAGAAATATTTTGCAAACAATTATCTGGTAATAGCTTATGGAAAACTTCAGAATCGGGTGAGATTATAAATCAAATTAATAAAGAAGAAACTGAAAAAACAGAGTCAACATTTCATGTAAGTATATTAGAAAATCATGAAACAACTTGGCACCCGCCCGTATTATGGATTGGCATTGGATGTGAAAGAAATACAAGCATAGAGTTAATAACAAATTCATTAAATAATTTATTGGAGTCAGGAAATTTATCACAGCAATCAATTGCGGGATTCGCAACTATTGATATTAAAAAAAATGAGAAAGGACTTTTAGAACTTTCTGAAGAAAAAAACTTGCCTATAAAGTTTTTTAGTAAAGAAGATCTTTCAAAAATTATTGTTCCAAATCCATCAAATGTCGTGAAGAAGGAAATTGGCACTCCTTCCGTAGCCGAAGCCTCTTGCTTACTAGCAGCAGGAAAAGAATCTAAATTATTAGAAGAAAAAAGAATTTTTAAAAATCAATTTGGGGCGGTAACTATCGCTGTAGCAGAATCAAAAAATCAATATAATCCAACCCATGGCGAAATACATATTATTGGAAGTGGGCCTGGTGATATCTCCTTCCTAACCAATAATGCAAAAAAAGCACTTTCAAGATGTACTGTTTGGATCGGATACAAAATGTATTTAGATTTAATTAAGCCCTTAAAAAGGAATGATCAAGTTTTAATTGAAAGTAAACTTACTGAAGAAAAAGAGAGATGCAATAAAGCAATTAAACTAGCAGAAGAAGGAATAAAAGTGGCTTTAATTTCTTCAGGTGAATCAGGATTTTATGGCATGGCTGGTTTACTTTTAGAATTACTTCAAAAGATCAAAAAAGAATATAGACCTTACTTTGAAGTACATCCAGGTATCAGTAGTGTTCAATTAGCTGCTGCGATTAGTGGCGCTCCACTAATGAATGACTTTTGTTCAATAAGCTTAAGCGATAAATTAACTCCATGGTCTTTAATAGAAAAAAGAATTGAAGGAGCTCTTGTAGGTGACTTTGTAATAGCTTTATTCAATCCTCAATCCATTGAACGTAATTGGCAGCTAAAAAGTGTAATAGATATATGTTTACAAACTAGGCATGGGGATACTCCAGTTTTATTAGCTAGACAAGTAGGGAGAGAAAATCAATCCAAAAAATTTGTTACTTTAAACACCATTCCTTTTAAAGAGATTGATATGTTATCAATCATTATTATTGGCAATTCTCAAACAAACTTAGTTGATGAAATATTTCTCACTCCCAGAGGATATCTACAAAATTAAATTTAGATAATCTATAATTTAAAAACAAATTTTCTTTGCTTTTTTTTAATAAGAATACTAATCTTTCATAAAAAGGAATAAAAATTCATTGAAAAATATTGGTTTAATTTTATTTGATATAGATGGTGTTATACGCTGCGTAGAAAATAGTTACAGACTTTCATTAAAAAAAACAGTTTACAAATATTCTGGGTGGGAGCCAAGTTATATAGATATTGATAATGCCAAAAATGAAGGGATCTGGAATAATGACTGGGATTTAAGTTTAGAGCTTATAAAAAGATTTTTTAAAAAAGAGAATTTAAAGCTTGAAATTCCAACAAAAGAAGAAATAATTAAATGTTTTGAAAAGTTTTACTTTGGTGGTGATCCAAATAAAGATAGTAAGTATTGGTCTGGATTTATAACTAAAGAAGAGTTATTAGTAGATAAAAAGCTTTTTGATTTATTAGAAAGCAATGGAATAATTTGGGGTTTTGTGAGTGGTGCAGAGTCTGCCTCTGCAAAATTTGTTTTAGAAAAAAGACTTGGACTAAAATCACCTCCACTAATCTCAATGGGAGATGCCCCTGACAAACCTAATCCAAAAGGTTTTATTAACTTATCAAAAAAGCTTCTTGGAGATAAACTCGGAGCATCAAATATTCCTATTGCCTATGTAGGAGATACTATTGCAGATATAAATACAGTTTTAAACGCCAGAAAGGAAATACCATCTCAGAAATTCATAAGTATTGGGATAGCCCCCCCTCATTTACATTTAAAGTCTCGAGTAAAAGAACGCAATGCATACGAAAGAAATTTACAAAAAGTAGGCGCTGACCTTATTTTAAGTTCTATAAATGACCTCAAAAATATTAATCTTGACTTATTTTAAAATTATAAATTAACAAATATTTCTCAAGCAATTACGGAGAGGGAGGGATTCGAACCCTCGACAAAAGTTACCTCCTGTAACTCCTTAGCAGGGAGCCGCTTTCAACCACTCAGCCACCTCTCCAGTTCTTATACATTATCAATTTTTTTGCAAACATTCAAAATTCCTTATTTAATCGAAATGTCTAATCCACTTGAACTCTCGGTAATCTATTTTTAAAAGAACAAAGAATTTCCCACGGAATAGTATTAGATTTTTTTGCCCATTCAAGAGGAGAAATTGTTTTGTCTCCGTCAGAACCTAGTAATACCATCGTACTACCAACTTTAATTTCATTTGAACCTGTAATGTCCACCATCATTTGATCCATAGTTATGGATCCAACTTGGGGATAAAGTTTATTTTTATGTAAAACATTTATCTTGCCTGAAAGATTTCTTGGAACTCCATCTGCGTAACCAATACTTAATACAGCTAACTTAGTTTTTCTACTACTAACAAACTTTCCTCCATAACTTACACTTACACCTGAATCAATATTTCTAATAAAAGCTACTTTAACTTTCAAAAATAAAGCTGGTTTAAGTAATAAATTTTTTTCTATTTTGGCTAGAGGACTATATCCATACATAGAAAGCCCAACACGGACCATGTGAAAATGAAAATCTTTGTTAAGAAGCATTCCCGCAGAATTAGCCAAATGAATCTTAATTTCATTATTTCTATCAAGATTAATTTGCTTTAATAATTCATTAAACTTCATTCTTTGTAATTGTGTAATACTTTTAGGATCTAATTCGTTTTCCTCATCTGCAGACGATAAATGACTATATATGCCTTCTATAGAAATATTGTCGAAAGATTTTATTTTTTCATATTGCTGAATAAATTTATTACCTTCAAATCCTAACCTTGACATTCCAGTATCAACTTTAAGATGTAAAGAAAATTTCAGCCCAAATTGCTTCCCGATATTATTGCAGATAAAACATTCTCTTATACTACTGATAGTTGGCATAAGATCATTTTTAAAACACATAATAAGATCCCTTTTCGTATAAAGATTTCCTAGGATAAGTATTGGTTTTTTTACTCCTGAAGAACGAAGCTTAATCCCTTCTTTTAAAGTGGCAACGCCTAATTGCGATGCTCCTCCTCTAATAGCGTAGTCAGATACTACTTTTGCATCATGTCCATATCCATCAGCTTTAACAACCGCCATAAACTGACAATTCTTATTTAGCTTTGTTCTTAACTGCCTTACATTTGCTTCTATTGCTTTGCCTTTAACTTCTATCCATGCCCTTTGTTTTAGATCTATATCTTTTTCGAAATTTGGAAATTTGTCAAAATTAAATATCTGATTTGTTTGCCTATTTTGCATTAACTTTGCACAAATATATGCGCTTATTGAAATATACAGTTAGCATGACATGTAAATTGTATTTTGGCATGGGCCAGACTCTAGTTTTAAATGCATCTTATGAACCTTTAAACATCACTTCCTGGCGAAGAGCAGTAATTTTGATGATAAAAGGTAAAGCAGAAAGCTTAGAGGAAGATAAAACATATTCAATTCATAGCGGGAAAAAGTTGCCGACAGTTATAAGACTTCGTTATTACGTCAAAGTTCCTTTTAGAGAGGTTTCTTTAACAAGAAAAAATATTCTTCTTAGAGATAATAATTGTTGCCAATACTGTAACTATAGGGGTAGTGACCTATCAATAGATCATGTTTTACCGAGAAGCAGAGGTGGAACAGATAACTGGGAAAATGTTACTACAGCATGTCTCAGATGTAATGTACAAAAAGGTAATCGAACCCCCGAAGAGGCGAATATGCCCTTAAAACGTCGACCTTATCGTCCATTAAGTAATCTAAATTTTGAAGCTACAAGACAAATTGACTCTGGCAAGCATAAAGAATGGAGTAAATACGTAATAGGGATTGCAATCTAATAAAAAAATCTTAATTTACTTCTTTATTAAATTCTTCCATCATTCTTTTTTGTTCTTGCGCTATGCAGGCATTTATCACTTCTTCTAATTGACCAGCAAGAATTGGCTCAAGAGAAAAATTGGAACCTAATCTATGATCAGTTGTCCTGTTATCTTTAAAATTATAAGTTCTGATTTTTTCACTTCTATCGCCTGTTCCAACCTGGGAAAGCCTTTGTGATCTCTGTTTTGCATTGGCTTCTTTTAATTGTATTTCATACAATTTAGCTCTTAAAATTTCCATTGCTCGTTCGCGATTTTGCAATTGTGATCTCTCTTGAGTACAAAAAACTCTTATTCCTGTAGGCTTGTGGAGAAGATCAATAGCTGTCTCTACCTTATTAACATTTTGTCCCCCTGCACCTCCTGATCTTGCTGTTCCAACCTCTAGATCTGTTGGATCAATTTTAACCTCAACAGGATCAGCCTCAGGCATAACGGCAACTGTAGCAGTAGAGGTGTGAACTCGACCTTGAGATTCAGTAGCTGGAACTCTTTGGACTCTATGTACACCAGCCTCAAATTTAAGTTGACTATAAACAGAATCTCCCTTAACGGAGATAACTAACTCCTTAAATCCACCCATATCTGACTCGGAAGCACTAACAGGTTTTACAGACCATCCAATTTTTTGTCCATATCTTTCATACATTCTTGCTAAATCACCTGCCCAGATACAAGCCTCGTTACCTCCAGCACCGGCTCTGATTTCTAACATTACACTTCTTTCATCTCTTGGGTCTTTTGGCAATAAGGCGATTGTGGTTTTTTGAATCAGTTCAATCTTAGATTCCTCTAGAGTTATTAACTCCTCATTTATCAAAGATTCCATTTCTTTATCATTTCTATTCTCTTTTAGTAGATTTTTTGAATCTTCGATTTCTTTATCAGTATCAAGCAACTTATTAAAATCAATCACCAAAGGTTCCAATTTTGACCTTTCTCTTGCTATGGATTCTAATTTTTTTGGATCATTAGCTATATCAGGATCTGCAAGTTGCACTTCCAAATTTTCAAAACTTTCTGAAGCAGTTTTCAACCTTGCAATTAATGTTGAGTATTCCAATTGAAATTGTGCTTAATTTTAAAAATTCTATTTTTTAGAATCTTTTTCTTCTTTTTGATCTTTTGATGTGGCTGAATTAGCTGAACCCATTCCATATTTTTTCATAAACCTATCAACCCTACCTTCTGTATCAAGAATCTTTTGAGTTCCAGTGAAGAAGGGATGATTTCCACTCCAAACATCAACATGTAATTCAGGTTGCGTGGAACCAGTAGTCATTACAACTTCTCCATTACAAATAACTTTTGCATCTGGATACCATTTTGGGTGTATTTCTGATTTTGGCATAATTTAAATTCCTTTAACGTTTAGAGAATTGCGGAGCTTTTCTTGCTTTTTTAAGACCATATTTTCTTCTTTCCTTAGCTCTAGGATCTCTACTGAGATGGCCTTCCGTTTTTAGCGGTTTCCTATTGTCAGGAGATAATTCACAAAGTGCTCGAGCTGCACCTTGCTTTATAGCATCTGCTTGGCCAGTCAATCCACCACCAAAAACATTTACCAAAATATCATAAGAATTTTCAAGGCCTAATGTTTGCAAAGGTGCTTTTATTGAATTTAAGTGCAGAGGATTAAAGTTTAAGTAATCATCTCCAGCACGACCATTAATTTTTATCAGTCCATTTCCTGGAATCAAGCGAACTCTAGCTACTGAAGTTTTTCTTCTTCCAGTTCCCCAATACACAGCTTTGTTTTTTATTTGACTATTCATTTTAATAAATTAACTCTTTAATAATACAGGATTCTGAGCAGCATGAGGATGATCAGCACCTTTATAAACTTTTAGTTTTTTAAATTGCTGTCTTCCTAAAGAGTTATGAGGTAGCATGCCCTTAACAGCTTGCTCGATGATTCTTTCAGGAATTCTTTCTTGTAAAGACTCAAATTTTTCAATTTTCATTCCTCCTGGTCTTCCAGAATGTCTCCTGTACAATTTTTGTGATGCTTTTTTACCTGTCACCTCAACTTTCTCGGCATTTACTACAATGACAAAATCTCCAGTATCTAAATGAGGTGTAAATGTTGGTTTATTCTTACCTCTCAATACAGTTGCAATTTCTGTAGCAAGTCTACCAAGCTTCTTATCTTTTGCGTCAACTAAAAACCAATTTCTTTCAATGGTTTCTAAAGATGGAGTAATTGTTTTATTCATTAACCAAATTTCTGCAAATAAATTTAAACTAGTCTTAAATTCTACCTTATTGAAGGAATATTAAACAACAGTTTTGAATGATTTACACAAAAAATTCGCTTAATTAAACCTTACTTAAGAAAAACCCTTAATTAAAAATACAGGGAAAAAATCATTGTTATTAATCTTTTTAAAAACATTTTCTTCATAAACAGCATTTACAAAACATAACCCCTTAGCTGGAGCAGATTCTTTAACATCATTTTTCTTTTTGTTGACCCATCTATCTGTAAAAATTTCTGGCGATATTTTGTTTTCTCCAACTAAAACTAGTTGACCAATAATTAAGCGGACCATTCCATATAGAAAACCAGTAGCTTTAATATCAACAAAAATCAAATCTTCTACTCTTTTAATATCTATATTTTTTATTTTTGTAATTGAGTTTGTTCTATTACTACCACTTTTCTGAAAAGCAAAAAAATCATGTTCTCCTATCATTTTCCTGGATGCATTTAACATTAAAACTTCATCTAATACTTTTTGATATCTATGCCATGACCAATTATTGATGAACAAGTTTGGGAATTTACTGTTATTAATGACATATCGATAATGTCTATACATTGCTGAATAGCATGCATGCCAACTATCTTTTACCTCAACTGATTCCAAGATCCTAATTGATGAGGGTAAAAGACTATTTAAGACATCAGAATAACTATTTCCTGGAACAACACAATCAACATCAAAGTGTACTACTTGACCTGATGCATGAACCCCAGCATCAGTCCTACCTGCTGCAAAAGTTTTTACTGTATGATTTGTAATCTTTAAGAGAGCTCTGTCTAAAATTTCTTGAACAGAAGTTGAATTTTTTTGTTTTTGCCAACCTGAATAATGAGATCCATCATATTGGACTAGTAAAGCTACCCTTTTCAAAAGTTTTTTTTAGTAAAAGGCCCTCTAATTAACTTACTTAAACAAGCTCGATTATGGCCATCTGAGCGTTATCACCTTTTCTAGATACAGTTCTGACAATGCGCGTATAACCACCATTTCTATCTCCATATCTTTCCTTTGCTTTTTCAAATAATGAATGAACTAATTTTTTATCATAAATATAACCAATAGCCCTTCTCCTAGAGGCCAAACTTCCATCTTTGGCGAGTGTAATCATTCTTTCAGCTTCATTTCTTAAAGCTTTTGCCCTAGCTTTTGTTGTCGTTACTCTACCTTCTCTAATTAATTGTGTAGTTAAACCTCTTAGAAGTGCTTTCCTCTGATCAGCAGGTTTACTTAATAATGGAATTCTAAGTTGGTGTCTCATAATCTTAAAAATTGTTAAACAGATGTTCTGCTTTGTGGAATAGAAATGCCTATGCGCTCGAGAGCTTCAATAACCTCATCTGCAGATTTAGAGCCAAAGTTCTTAATTTCAAGAAGATCTTCGTAGCTGAAGCCCATTAAATCCGAAACTGAGTTAACTTGAGCCCGTTTCAAACAATTATATGCTCTAACGGACAAGTTTAGTTCCTCGAGAGGAATTTGAGCTTCAGGAGATGGTTCAGGTTCCTCAGGAATTTCTTCAACCATTGTTACAGTAGCAAGGGGTTGGAAGAGTTCTATTAATTGATTTGCAGCTTCAGCAATAGCATCGTCAGGACTGGTTGAACCATCTGTTACGACTTCCATTTTTAATCTTTCTCTTCCCGCTCCACCTTCTGCTACAGCAGTTTCATCAATCGTAAAATTCACTCTCTTCACTGGCATAAATACAGCATCTATTTGAAGTAGATCAATAGCAGTTGTCTCTTCACTCTTACGGTCAACGGGTCTATATCCAACACCTCTTTCAACATGGATTTCCAACTCTAAGTTATGGCCCTCCTGAATAGTCGCGATCGGTTTTTCGCCATCAACAATTTCAACTTGAGAGGAGAATTGTATGTCATTCGCCTTCACATCCATAGGACCACTCGCTACTAACCTACCAATTTCGAGCTCTGGATTAGAACTATTTATTGATAGTTGCTTGCAATTAAGAAGAATATCTAAAACGTCTTCTCTAACTCCAGGAATAGTGGCATATTCATGATTAATTCCTGATATTCTTACTGCAGTAACTGCACTTCCTTCAAGTCCTCCCATAAGGACTCTTCTAAGAGAATTACCCAAAGTTGTAGCTTGTCCCCTTTCTAGAGGGCCAATTAAAAAAGTTCCTGTTTGGGAGCGATCATCTGCTATTTGATGGTCGATTCTGTCAATCTGGTATTGCAACACGGAAAATAATGAGGTTAAGAGTTTTTTTGAGGGGGGTTAAGAATGGTTAAGACCTAAACGCGTCTCCGTTTAGGTCTTCTACATCCATTATGAGGTAATGGAGTTACATCTCTTATTAGAGTTATTTCTAATCCGGCCACTTGTAAAGCTCTTATGGCCGTTTCCCTACCTGCGCCAGGCCCTCTAACTAGTACCTCTATTTGTCTCATACCTTGATCAAGAGCTCTTCTAGCTGCAGCTTCAGCAGCTGTTTGAGCAGCAAATGGCGTACCTTTGCGAGCGCCTTTAAATCCACTTGCGCCTGCAGAAGACCAAGAAATTACATGGCCAGAGGTGTCCGAAATTGAGACGATAGTATTATTAAATGTGCTTTGGATATGTACCACACCATTGGGTACATTACGTTTAGATTTCTTTGAACCTGTTTTTTTTACTGTTGCTGCCATGATGTTTTAATTTGATACTTCAATTTGTGAATAGATTTAATTATTTATTTTTTTCTTCCAGCAACTGTTTTCCTAGAACCCCGTCTTGTCCTTGCATTTGTTCTAGTTCTTTGACCTCTTACTGGAAGACTCATTCTATGTCTTCTTCCTCTTACACACCCTATATCTTGTAGACGTTTTAAAGCCATTCCCTCTTTTCTTCTCAAATCCCCTTCTAAAGTGAACTCTTCTGTAGCACCTCTGAGTTTTTGAACATCAGAATCTGAAAGGTCTTTGACACGAGTATCAGGGTTTACACCCGTATTAGCAAGAATTAGCTTTGATCTCGTTAAACCAATTCCATAGACGTATGTAAGTGCAATTTCAACTCGCTTTTCGCGAGGTATGTCAATTCCTGCAATTCTGGCCACGTGTTTTGAATAAGTAAAAGGTTTAATTTAAGGGTTAAAATTTAACCCTGACGCTGTTTATTGCGAGGTCTTTTCTTGTTAATAACATAGATTTTACCTCTTCTCCTCACGATCTGATCGTCAGGACTAATTTTTTTTACTGAAGATCTGACCTTCATAGGGGTTTAACAAATAAAACGTTAATATTATATTCTACATCATCATCAAGCCATTTTTTGGTTGATATCAGAGGAAATGGTTTTAGAATCTCTATCAGCATCAATATATTCTAATAATGAGAGATCCTCAAAATATTTAATTAGAGGTTCTGTAGTTTTTTTATAAATGTCAACTCTTGTTCTAATTGTATCTTCCGTATCATCTTTTCTCCCTCTTAAAAGCAAACGCTTAATTAGTACTTCTTCTGGAATATCTAAATAAAAAACTAATTCCAAAGGTTGATTTATTTTATTCAAGACTTGATTCAATGAATTTGCTTGAGACAAATTTCTTGGGTAACCATCTAGAATCCAACCTTTATTATCCTTGACTAAATTTTGCCTTACTATCTTTAATACGAGTTCATCACTTACAAGTTCCCCACGATTCATAATATCCTTTACCTGAATACCAAGGGAAGTATTCATTTCGATTTCTTTTCTTAATAATTCACCAGTAGAAAGGTGTAAGTAAGAATTAGTTTGACTTAGCAATTCCGCTTGAGTCCCTTTCCCTGCTCCAGGTGCTCCTAAAAATAGTAAATGTTTCTTCATTAATTGTTAATTAGTCCCTCATATCTTTGCGAAATAACATAAGTTTGAATTTGCTTAGCAGTATCTATAGCAACACCTACAAGAATTAGTAATGAAGTTGCTCCTAAACCTTGAAAGGTCTGTACATTTGTAGCTCTTTCTACTGCAGCTGGGATTATAGCTACTGAACCCAGAAATAATCCTCCCAATAAAGTCAACCTATTTTGTATACCTGATAGGTAGTTTGCTGTATTAGTTCCTGGTCTAACTCCTGGTATTGCTACTCCTCCTTTCTTTAGATTTGAAGCTACATCAACTGGATTGATAGTAAGAGATGCATAAAAATAAGAGAACCCCAAAATCAAAGAAAAGAATGTAAGAGCATATGGCCATGGATTAGAAGATCCGGGATTTAAACTACTGGCTAACTTTATTAATACTGGATTGCCCGTAACATTCGCAATAGTTATAGGTAAAAAGATTAAAGCAGATGCAAATATGATAGGCATGACTCCTCCTGCATTTAATTTCAAAGGTAAATAGCTTTGCCTTGTGGGAAGTAGTGTTGAATTTCCTATCTGCCTTTTTGCACTGACAATAGGAATGCGTCTAGCTCCCTCTTGTACAAAAATGATCCCAACAATTGTCAGTAAAAATACTCCAAGTAAAACTGCTATGCCCAAAACATCTCCTCTATCGCCAGTTTGAGCTTTTTCAATAGTTGAACTTAGAGCCTTAGGTAAAGTTGAAACAATATTCAAAAAAATTACCAGCGAAGCTCCTTGACCTATCCCTTTCTCCGTAATAATTTCACTAAACCACATTACTAACATTGAGCCAGTAACCAAGGCAATGGAGGTTTGCAAGACAAATGTAGTTTCACTTATACCCTGAATAGCATATTGTCTGAGAATTAAGGAAAAAATTATACTTTGCAAAAAACCCCATCCTAATGAAACATATCTAGTTATTTGAGCAATTTTTCTTCTTCCTGCTTCTCCTTCATTTTTTTGTAAATCTTCAAGCACAGGCAATGAAGCTGTAAGAAGCTGAATAATAATTGATGCGTTTATAAAGGGAAGTATGCCTAATGCGAATATTCCTAAGGTTGAAATTCCTCCTCCAGTAAAAATATCTAAAAAGCCTATTAATTGCCCCCCTTGATCTATAAAACTTTTAAAAGCAACCCTATCAATACCAGGTATAGGGATATATATACCAAGTCTTACTAAAAGGAGAAGACCTAAAGTAGTTAAAACTCTACTCCTTAGCTCTTTATTTAAAAATAATTGGGAAAGTATTTCAGAAGCGCTAGGATTTCTACTTTTGTTAACAAACATTTTGAAACTTACCTTAATTTTTAGTAAATTTATTTATTATTTATAAGCTCGCAGGATCCACCTGCGTCCTCAATTTTTTGTTTTGCAACTTTTGTAAATGCATGAGCTTGAACTTTTAACTTTACATTAAGTTTTCCGTTACCAAGGATTTTTAAAGGAAATTTGGGCTTGAAGATCAATCCTTTCTTAACTAGTGAGTCTAGGTTAACAGTATCGTTATCTTTGAAATCATTTAATTTCTCTAAATTAATTATGGAAAAGTTCTTTTGATTAATTATTTCAAAGTGCTTTAATTTTGGAACTCTTCTATATAGGGGCATTTGGCCACCTTCAAAACCTGGACGTGTGGGTCTTCCAGAACGTGACTTTTGTCCTCTCATTCCAAAACCACAAGATGCACCCTGACCGGCTGCAATTCCTCTACCCTTTCTTAATTTTTTCTTTCTCGAGCCAGAGTTTGATTTAAGTGTATTTAATGTTGAAGTCATAATTTTCAAGAATAGAGCTGTTCAAGAGAGATGCCTCTCTCCCTTGAAGCAGATTTGTGTGTTCTTAATTGAGAAAGAGCTACCATAGCAGCTCGTGCATTATTCAAGGGTGTTTTACTACCCAGTCTTTTTGCTAAGACATTTTTTATACCGGCTAATTCTAAAACTGTTCTTATTGAACCACCAGCAATTACACCTGTACCTGGGGCAGCTGGCCTAATTAGTACATTAGCAGCACCATCTCGACCTTTAGATAAAGTCGGTATTGAATTATTTGGGGTTAAAGGAACCCTAACAAGATTCTTTTTACCATCTGAAACTCCCTTTCTCACAGCACCAATGACATCACCTGCTTTACCAACTCCAACTCCAACTTGACCTTTCTCATTACCTACAACAACAATCGCTCTAAAACTCATTTTTTTTCCACCCTTAACAGTCTTAGAAACGCGTCGAATTTGAACAACTCTTTCTTGCCAATCAGAATCTCTCTCTAGATTTTTTGAATCACCTCTTCTATTTCTTTTTCGATCATTACGATTATTCTTTTTTTGTTCTACTGGCGTAGCTCCAGGAACGTTATCGTTCTTGGATTGAATTTCTTGTTTTGTTGGAGTGTCAGTCATAGTAAAAAATAAAGAGTTAGAATTCTAGGCCAGCTTCACGAGCAGCGTCTGCAAGTGCCTTTACTCTGCCGTGATATAAATTACCTCCACGGTCAAAAATTACTTGCTTAATACCTTTTTTTATCGCTCTCTTTGCTAATAATTTTCCAACAATGGTAGAAGAATTACAATCAGAAGGTAATTTCTCAGATTTTTCTCTTAGTTCCTTATCAACAGTTGAAGCTGAGCAAATAGTTGTTTGAGCGCTATCATCAATAACCTGGGCATAAATATGGTTATTAGAGCGAAAAACAGACAATCTTGGACGAGTTGCATCTCCAATTAAGAATCTTCTTAATCTTTTATGTCTTTTTTGGGTTTGTAATTTCCTGGAGAGTTTGGTCATTTTTTTAATAAGAATTATTTTTTGCCAGATTTACCAGCTTTTCTGAGAATTCTCTCATTATGGTATTTAATTCCTTTACCTTTATATGGCTCTGGAGGTCTAATTGATCTGATTTTTGCTGCTTCATTACCAACAATTTCCTTATCAATTCCAGATACAGTAACGTTTGTATTACTTTCAACCTTGTATGTTATACCATCAGGGGGGGTCATTTCTACAGGATGACTATATCCTGCACTAACAATTAGATTTTTACCTTTTACTTGTGCTCTCGATCCAACGCCTACAATTTCTAGTTTCTTTGAAAAACCTTGGGTAACCCCTTCAACCATATTAGCAATTAAGGCTCTACATAAACCATGCCTCTGCCTTGCATATATTTTGGTTGATGTAGGACTTACGACAACAGTATTATCTTTCTTATCAAAACTAACTCCATCAGGCATTAGACGTTTTAACTCACCCTTTGGGCCTTTCACTGTAACTGTTAATCCATCAAAATCAACTGTAACTTTCTCTGGAATAATTACTGGTGTTTTTCCGATTCTTGACATAATTAATTCTCCTTAATAAACATAGCAGAGGACTTCGCCGCCAATGCCTTGCTTTCTAGCATCGCGATCACTCATAACGCCTTTAGAAGTTGAAATTATGGCAACTCCAAGACCTCCAAGAACTTTTGGTAAACCTCTAGTATTTTTATATATTCTCAAACCAGGTTTACTAACTCTTTGCATAGATCGAATAGTAGGGAATTTATTTTTACCACTATATTTGAGGCCGAGTATTATTTGTGATTTATAACCTTCACCTTCCTCATTAATGTCAGAAATGAAACCTTCTTTTTGAAGTACTTTAGCAATACTCAAGGACATTTTTGAACCTGGGATTGTTGTGGTTGTATGCTTTTTTTGACTCGCATTTCTAATTCGAGTAAGCATATCTGAAATAGGATCGTGATTTGACATGGTTTTAATTTAATTCTTACTAAAAGGCATTCCTAACTCCTGTAAAAGAGCTTTACCTTCTTGATCTGATTTTGCACTAGTGACAATAGTTATATCCATACCTCTTATTGAATCTATTTTATCAAAAGAGATTTCTGGAAAAATCAATTGTTCTTTCACCCCAACGGTGTAATTACCTCTTCCATCAAAACTTTTTGGATTAACTCCTCTAAAGTCTCTTATTCTTGGCAAAGCTAGATTTATAAATCTCTCCAAAAAGAAATACATCCTGTCTCCTCTCAAAGTTACAGTACAACCAATTGGCATACCCTCACGAATTTTAAAACCAGCGATAGCTTTTTTAGCCCTAGTTACTAAGGCCTTTTGTCCTGTAATTGTTGCCATTTCATTTAAAGAGGCTTCTAAAGCTTTAGAATTTGAAGCTGCCTCGCCAAGACCTCT
This sequence comes from uncultured Prochlorococcus sp., assembly GCA_902536545.1. Lineage (GTDB taxonomy): Bacteria > Cyanobacteriota > Cyanobacteriia > PCC-6307 > Cyanobiaceae > Prochlorococcus_A. The sequence continues at coordinate 26,317 of CACAXS010000005.1, forward strand.
GTTAACGTTGACTTTTACAACTTTAGGTACTTGATGAATATTTTTAAGACCAAGGTCTTTTAAAAGTTTTGGTCTAATTGATTCTTTGTAGCGATTTTTTAGAGTCATAATTTTTTGTTAATTCTGGTCTTTGTCAGAATTGATAAATTAGAAAAAGTTGAAATCTGGTTTCTGATGAAAAATTAATCAATTACTTCACCAGTTTTCTTCAATCTTCTCTTCTTAACACCCTCTTTATCAATAAAGTATTCAATCTTACTTGTAAGATTTTTATCCTTTGAAAAGAACATTACATTTGATGCATGTAAAGATGCCTCTTCTGTAAGTATTCTTCCAGTTTCTCCTTCTTGAGTTGGTTTTACATGTTTTGTCCTAACGTTAATTCCCTTAACTACAACTCTATTTTCAAGAGGGATAGTTTTTAAAACCTCACCAGTTTTACCTTTGTCCTTGCCATTAATTACTTTTACTAAATCTCCAGTTTTGATTCTCATTTTTATTCTTTGGAAATTCTTCTTTTGTTTTAATGAATCCAACATTTAAATCACCTCCGGAGCAAGAGAAACAATTTTAGTATAATTTTTATCCCGCAGTTCTCTGGCTACAGGACCAAAAACTCTAGTGCCTTTTGGATTCTTATCCTCATTAATCAAAACGGCAGCATTATCATCAAATCTGATTGAGTTACCAGTATTTCTTCTTAATGTTGCTTTTGTTCTAACGATGACGGCTTTCACAACTTCAGATTTCTTAACTCCCATGTTAGGAAGAGCATCTTTTACAGTTGCGACGATTACATCCCCAACATGTGCGTACCTTCTATTAGAACCTAAAACCCTAATACATTGGAGTCTTTTTGCACCGCTATTATCGGCAACTGTTAAATAAGTTTCTTGTTGAATCATTTTTAAACCTCCTTAGCCTGACTTGTTTTATTGAGAATCTCTTCTATTGCCCATCTTTTATGAGCACTTAGCGGTCTAGTTTCTCTAATTTTAACTCGATCACCTAAAACGCATGTATTTTCTGGATCATGCGCCTTATATCGAGTAGTTCTACTTACAATTTTTTTATAAGTAGGATGTGGATATCTGTTAATAACAGCAACAACAACTGTTTTATCCATTTTGTCGCTGACAACAGTACCAATTCTTTCTTTAAGTGCCATAACTAATAATTAATCAGAAGTTGTTTTAGAAGCAGATTGACTCTTACTGAGAGTAAGTAATTGCGCAACTTGTTTCTTGATAATTTTAAATTTATGAGTTTCATTGAGCTGTCTTGTAGCTTGCTTGAATCTCAAGTCAAAAAGATCTTTTCGTAATTGGTCAATCTTTTCAGAAATTTGTTTAGAATTTAATTTTTTAAATTCCTTAAGTGACTCTGAGTTTTTCATTGTTTAACCTCCTCTTGAGATTTTTTACTATTTTTTGTATTTTCTTGGGAGGAATTTTCTAGATTTTTATCAATAGAGATAAATTTAGTTTTTACAGGAAGTTTGTATTGAGCCAGACGCATAGCTTCTTTCGCAATTTCCTCAGTGATATCCACACCACCCATTTCAAAAAGTATTCTTCCAGGTTTTACAACTGCGACCCAAAACTCTGGATTACCTTTACCAGAGCCCATCCTGGTTTCGGCAGGTCTCATGGTTACGGGTTTATCAGGAAATATTCTTATCCAGATTTGACCACCACGTTTTATATATCTGGTCATAGCTCTTCTGCTTGCTTCAATCTGACGTGCAGTTACCCAGCCACAGTCTTGAGCTTGGAGAGCAAATTGACCGAATGCAATAGTATTACCTTTTGAGGCTACACCCCTCATTCTGCCTCTATGTTGTTTACGGAATTTAGTACGTTTTGGACTAAGCATTTTTATACCTCCTATGAATTCTCATTTGAACGATCCTCAAATTGCTGAGGTCTTCTACTAGCTTTCCTCTTTGGGCTCGCACCCACAGGGATAGTTTGTTCTTCTTTAGGGAGAACTTCACCTTTGAAAACCCAAACTTTAATGCCTAGAACACCGTAAGTTGTATTAGCTTCCCGTGTTGCATAATCAATTTCAGCTCTCAATGTATGTAATGGTACTCTACCTTCTCTAGTCCATTCAGTTCTAGCTATTTCAGCACCATTCAACCTTCCCCCTACTTGAATTTTAAGACCTAAGACTCCAGCCCTTTGAGCCCTTTGTAAGGCCATCCTTATAGTTCTTCTAAAGGCGACTCTTTTTTCAAGTTGTTGCGCAATGTATTCAGCTAGTAAAAAGGCATCAGCATCTACGCGTTCAACTTCTACTACGTTTATTCTGACTTGCCTTGTTCTATCCCCTATAGTTTTTTGAATGCCAGATCTTAATTCTTCAATCCCACTTCCTTGTCTTCCAACTATAACTCCTGGTCTTGCAGTTTTTAATTCGAGTTCCAGTTGGTCAGCTTTTCTAGCTATTAAAACATCGCTAATTCCTGCTGCTCCATATTTTTTTTGTATGAAGGTACGAATTTTAAAATCTTCTTGGAGAAGAATTGGATATGTTTTAGAAGTAGCAAACCACTTAGAGCGATGCTCTTGTGTAATTCCTAACCTTAATCCAGAAGGATGTATTTTATGTCCCATTAGTTTTGTACCTCCGCATTAGTTTGAGTAGGAGCAGATTCAACAGTAATACTGATGTGGCAAGTCTGTTTTTTAATTGAAAAAGCTCGACCTTGAGCTCTGGGCCTGTACCTTTTCATTACTGGACCACTATTAGCCCATGCGGAGGAAATAACTAAGGTGGATGGATCCATTCCAAGGTTATGTTCTGCATTGGCAACCGCAGATCTTAGAACTTTAGTGATGGGGTCTGTAGATCTGTAAGGCATAAATTCCAACATAATTAATGCATCCCTATAAGACCTACCTCTTATCTGATCCAAAACTCTTCTCACTTTAGAGGCTGATCCTCGAACGTAATTCCCATGAGCAATTGCTTTTTTTGTTGTTTCAATTGTTTTTGTCATGATTTTGCTCCTTTCTTATCTCTTAAATGACCTCGGTAAGTGCGTGTAGGAGCAAATTCACCAAGTTTATGACCAATCATTTGTTCAGTAATAAATACTGGAATGTGGGTCTTGCCATTATGCACGGCGATTGTATGACCAATCATTAAAGGTAAAATCGTAGATGATCTCGACCAAGTTTTGATAACAGACTTGTCATTATCAGAATTTTGTTTTTCTACCTTCTTGAGCAGGCTATCTGCTATGAAAGGTCCTTTTTTTAGTGAACGTCCCATGACTATGTAATAGAGATTGAAATAATAAATGAAGTAATCAAGAGTCCCTTCCTCCCCTACTTCTCTTAGAAACGCGACGGCGTCTTCGAACAACTAATTTATTACTTGGTTTGTTCTTTTTACGTGTTTTTAATCCAAGAGCCGGTTTACCCCATGGAGTAACTGGTCCTGCTCTACCAATTGGTGCTTTTCCCTCTCCTCCTCCATGTGGATGATCACATGGGTTCATTACACTACCTCTTACTTGAGGCCTTCTTCCAAGCCATCTTCTTCTTCCTGCTTTACCTAGGCTAGTGTTTCTTATTTCAGAATTACCAACTTCACCAAGTGTTGCGTAGCATTCTTTTCTTACAAGTCTTACCTCGGTAGATGGTAATTTTAAAGCAACATAATCTCCCTCTTTTGCCATAACTTGAGCACTAGCTCCTGCGGATCTAACCATCTGAGCACCCCTACCTGCATATAACTCAACACAATGAACACTAGATCCTAATGGCATAACAGAAAGTGGCATTGCATTACCATCTTCAATTGGAACACTTTCTCCTGATATGACGTTTTGTCCGACTTTTACTCCTGCTGGAGCGATAATATATCTTTTTTCCCCGTCTTCGTAGAATAAAAGTGCCAGCCTTGCATTTCTATGAGGATCGTAGTGTATAGCTGCAACTTTAGCGTTGATGTTTCTTTTATCTCTTCTAAAGTCAACTAATCTGTATTGCCTTTTGTGACCACCGCCACGATGACGACAAGTGATAACTCCACGATTATTCCTGCCTTTAACTCTATGTTTTGAAACTATGAGTGATCTTTCGGGTTTTGCACTTGTTATTTCACTAAAGTCAGTAACTACTCTCTGCCTAGTACCAGGTGTATAAGGTTTAAATTTACGGATTGCCATGATTAAAACTCCTTAAGATTCTGGAAATAGTTGGATTTTGTCTCCTTCAGCAAGACGCACAATTGCCTTCTTGACCTGAGAACGTTTTCCGGAAAATTTCCCGACTCTTCTTGTTCTTCTAGGAGGATTCATAGTGTTAACTCCTATGACTTTAACACTGAATAAAGCTTCAACAGCTGCCTTTATTTGTGGTTTTGCCGCTCTATGATCTACTTCAAAAGTATATTGGTTAAGATCTAGCGCATTTGTAGCTTTCTCAGTAATAACTGGCTTTCTTATTACATCGGCTAAACGAGAATCGAATAATTTACTCATGATGCATAAACCTCCTGAATTTTATCTATCGCTGATTGACCTATGACCAATTTATTAGCATTAAGAATATCAAATACATTTAATTGATCGGCGGCAATTAATTTTACTTTTTCAATATTATTGATGGATTTTTTTATAACATCGGACGGACTATCAAGAATAACCAAAACTTTTTCAGTTTTTTGTATTCCTAATCGAGCAAGGCCATTGATGATATCACTTGTTTTAGGCTGCTTTAAAGTAGATCCAAAATCTTCAACGGCCTTAATATCAGATACTCTAGACATAAGTACAGTTCTAAGAGCTAACCTACGTTCCTTACGATTCATATCAAGATTGTAAGAACGTGGCTTCGGTCCAAAAATAATTCCGCCACCAGGTCTTAAGGGTGTCCTTATTGATCCTTGACGGGCTCTTCCTGTACCTTTCTGTTTATATGGTTTTCTGCCCCCCCCCACGCACTTCAGATCTTGTCAAAGTTGATGCTGTCCCCTGTCTTTTATTTGCTAGCTGCCTAAGGACTGCTCTATGTATTAAATCTGCAGAAGAAGTTTCTTTAGCAACTGCTAAATTAAGAGAAACTTTGCCGGATTTTTTACCATCCCACTTAAGAGTTTCAAGTGTTGTCATGATTTTTCACCTCCTTTTTTGCCTACAACATTATTTGGATTAATGTTTATTATTGAGCCTGGCTTACCTGGGACAGAACCCTTTACTACAAGCAAATTTTTCTGATCATCAATTTTTAGAACTAACAAACCTTTAGTAGTTATCTGTTTTCCTCCATATCTTCCTGCCATTCTTTTTCCAGGATAAATTCTGCCTGGAGTTGTTCCTGCACCTGTAGATCCAGGTGCTCTATGATTTTTTGAACCATGACTCATAGGACCTCTGCTAAAACCATGTCTTTTCTGATAACCAGCAAAACCTCTACCCATAGATTTGCCACTGATATCAACTTTTTGACCAACCTCAAAGTTTTTTACAGTTATTTGATTTCCAATTTCATAAGAAGAAGTTTCTTCAACCCTATATTCTTTCAAATGCTTTAAAAGTTCTTCACCTGATTTCAACAAATGTCCCTTTTCAGGCTTACTTATTTGCTTATCTTTGGACAAGCCATAACCTATTTGAACGGCAGTATAACCATCCAAAGCGGTTGTTTTCAATTGAGTGATACGGCAAGGACCAGCCTCAATAAGAGTAACTGGCACCGAATTACCTTTATCGTCGAAAAGTTGGGACATGCCCAATTTCTTTCCTAAAATTCCTATAGACATGAGACTAAATTAGGCTAGCTCGTAATAATTTTTAAATTATCTAAAACCTTCAATTATTAAGGTGAAGTTAATAAAAAAACAATTAATAAGGTTGAGACTTATCTTAAAATCTAGATAGTTTCTCTTGGGATAAACCCACCTATGTTTTTTAACGAAACGCTAAAAAATGTGAAATTTTACAGAGGCTCGGCTAGCTTGCGAGCTTAAAAATCCACTGATTTACAATTGTACATCATCAAGTACCATAAAATAAAATAAAATAGAAATAAAGGGATTTTTATGCCATTACTTCTCACAGGGAACAAGTTTCATAACGATTTAAAAACTAACAAATGTCTTGCAATCTTTGCTCCTCTTGAAGGTGGTTATGAAACTCGTCTTTTGAGGAGGATGAGGGCCAAGGGGTTTAAAACTTTTATAACCTCAGCAAGAGGGCTTGGAGATCCTGAAGTCTTCTTGCTCAAATTGCATGGTGTTAGGCCACCGCATCTTGGTCATCAAAGCGTAGGAAGAAATGGAGCACTCGGGGAAGTTCAACAAGTTATCCCACAAGCTTCTGAGTTATTTAATGAAAATGATAAAAACAAATTACTTTGGTTATTAGAAGGTCAAGTATTATCTCAATCTGAATTAGAGAGCTTAATAGAGATTTGCACTAACGATAATAAACTAACGATAGTTATTGAAATGGGGGGTTCAAGAAAACTTGAATGGAAGCCGTTAAGTAATTATATTTTAGATGAATTTGAAAGTTAAATTTTTTGATTACAACTAAAAATAAAAAAGATAAATGGATTAAATTAATTTGTGGTGCCAGTAATGAAGATATTGTTGCCATAGAAGATTTATGTGCAATTTATACTGCTGCTGGTGTCGACTACATAGATGTTGCCGCAGAAGAATCTATAGTCCACGCAGCAAAAAAAGGAATCGAATGGGCAAAAAAAGTCTTTAAAAACTCCCCTGGATTAATGATAAGCATTAGTGATGGAAATGATATCCACTTTCGTAAAGCAAAATTTGATCCACTGAAATGTCCCCCTAATTGTCCAAGACCGTGCGAAAAAGTATGCCCCACCTTTGCAATTGATAATTCTGGGATCAAAAAGAGTAAATGTTATGGATGTGGAAGATGTTTGAATAGCTGTCCCCTAAATCTAATTAGTGAATATGAATATAATTTGTCAAAAGATGATTTAGGATCAACACTTCAAAAAATAAAGCCTAATGCAGTAGAAATTCATACAGAAATCAATCGCCTGGATTCTTTTGCAAAAGTTGTCAGTATCCTTATAAGTTCTGGAATGAAATTAGACAAGATATCTATCAGTTGTGGATTAAATCAATGTTTCAAAAAATCACAAGAGCCCGAAGATCTTTTGAAAGCTCTTTGGGAAAGATATGAAATTCTTAAAAAACTTGATATTCCCCTTATTTGGCAGCTAGATGGAAGGCCAATGTCTGGAGATCTTGCTCCTTCAACAAGTAGAGATGCTGTTAAGTTGTTTGAAAAAATCGGTTCAGATCTTCCACCTGGATTAATTCAATTGGCAGGAGGAACAAATGAAAAAACTCATGAATTTTTGAATTCAAACAATCTCCCAGACGGAATAGCATTTGGAAGTGCTGCAAGAAAAATTATGCAGCCCTTTATTGAATTTGCTCACAAAAATAACAAAAAACTTTATGAGTATCCTGAAAGAATGGCTTTAGCGATCAAAAAAGCTAAGAAATTTCTTGAGCCATGGAAATCGAGCTCATTCAAATAATATTTTTATTTTTCAAAACTAAGGCCATGTTTATAAAAACTTTGTATTTTTTGGATAGAAAAAAATCTTTTCATGTATTAAAATAAAAAATCAATGGGCCGTCGCCAAGCGGTAAGGCATCGGGTTTTGGTCTCGACATTCCTAGGTTCGAATCCTAGCGGCCCAGTTCTAATATTTAATAGGTGTCTTCTAAAAAAATATTTCTATTTGATTTCGATGGAGTAATAGTAGATGGAATGCAAGAATATTGGCATAGTTCCTTGCTGGCCTGTGAAAGATATTTAAATTCACCCTACATCTCTGTTGATCAAAAACTTTATGAAAGTGTACCAAATTCTTTCAAAGAAATTAGGCCTTGGGTTAAATATGGTTGGGAAATGATTCTAATTGTTCACGAAATTATAAAAACAGAAAATCCATTAAAAAATGATAATAAAGATGATTTCATTAATAATTATCATCAAAATTGCCAGAGGATATTAAATGAAAATTCCTGGATTGCCGAAGATTTACAAAAAATGTTAGATCAGTCGCGCAAGTACCAAATTGATAAAGATTTTAAATCATGGGTAAATTTACATAATCCTTTTTTTGAAATTATAAATTTTATGAAAGAATTAGGGAAAAGAGAAATAAAAACTGGAGTTATAACAACTAAAGGTAAAATATTTGCAGAAAAAATTCTTAAACAATTAAATATTTTTCCAGAATTTATTTTTGGTTATGAATCCGGAACAAAAGTCAAAATAGCTGAGAAGCTTACACAAACTCATGAAATTTTAGGCTTTATAGAAGATAGAAAAAAAACTCTAATAGATATTAAACAAAATTCAGAAACTTCTCACATTCCATGCTTCCTAGCTGATTGGGGATACTTGAAAGAATCAGATAAGTATACTTTAAGTAATGAAATCAAATTATTAAAATTAGATAACCTTGAGGAATTAGTTGCAATTTAAAGATAATCAGTTAGAGTACAGGTGTACTATAGTTTGTATTTATGAAGTTTGGTTTAAATTAAAATTTCCAAATTTAGAATAATTACAAAAACTTTAACCAATAAATCAAACAATGAGCCTTGAAGAAAAGAAAAAAACTGAATCAAAAGAAAAAGACAAGGCATTAAGTCTTGTCTTAGGTCAAATAGAAAGAAATTTTGGAAGAGGATCAATAATGAGACTTGGTGACGCCTCAAGAATGAAAGTAGAAACAATATCTACTGGAGCGCTCACCTTAGATTTAGCATTAGGAGGAGGCTATCCAAAAGGAAGAGTAGTAGAAGTTTACGGACCAGAAAGTTCAGGAAAAACTACATTAACGCTGCACGCGATTGCGGAAGTCCAAAAGAATGGAGGAATAGCAGCATTTGTAGATGCTGAGCATGCACTCGATCCAGTTTATGCAGCCTCTTTAGGAGTTGATGTTGAAAATTTGCTAGTTTCACAACCAGATACAGGTGAAATGGCTCTGGAAATAGTTGACCAACTTATAAGATCAAGCGCTGTAGATCTTGTAGTTGTTGACTCAGTCGCAGCACTAACCCCAAGAGCTGAGATAGAAGGAGAGATGGGAGATCACGTAATTGGAAGCCAAGCAAGGCTAATGAGCCAAGCTATGAGGAAAATAACAGGAAATATTGGCAAATCTGGATGTACAGTAATATTCCTAAATCAATTGCGCCTAAAAATTGGCGTTACATACGGCAATCCAGAAACTACCACAGGAGGAAATGCATTAAAATTTTATGCCTCGGTGAGACTTGATATCAGAAGAATTCAAACTCTTAAAAGAGGTACTGAAGAATATGGCATAAGAGCAAAAGTGAAAGTAGCAAAAAACAAAGTTGCGCCACCATTTAGAATTGCAGAGTTTGATATTCTCTTCGGAAAAGGTATTAGTACAACAGGATGTTTATTAGATTTAGCAGAAGAGACTAATATCATAATAAGGAGAGGTGCTTGGTATAGTTATGAAGGAGAAAATATTGGACAAGGAAGAGATAATACAATTATTTGGCTTGATCAAAACTTAGAAATTAGGAATAAAGTAGAATCTATGGTTAAAGCAAAATTAACAGAAGGAACTGAAGTCAGTTCTAATTCAATGAAAGCATTAAATAGCAATCCTGCTAATACAATCGCTGTTAATGATATAAAAACAGTAGCTTAGATTTATAAAGAATCAGCTAAAGTCCACCACCCAGCAGCAGGGCCTATAAATCTCACTACAATCCATAAAATAACTAACCCTCCGATTCCAAACCAACTGGCCTTAATACTTAATTTAATTAGGTTATCTCTTTGATTGATTGTAAAGGGAAGCCATTCAAATAATCTTGGAGACTCATCAGTTTTATTTTTGGTATTATTTTTTTTTGGAGGTAAACCAAGTGTTTTTCGTCTTTTTGCTTCTCCCATATTTCTTTAGTTATTTACAAAATCATAACCTAATCAAAAGGTAGCATATAGTTAATTTTTTTTGAGGGTTGAATGTTTTGCAAAAGTAATCTTCCCCAGTTTCTTTTATTTGCTCTTCCATCTAAGATTATTAACTTTCCTGAATTTCTTCTTAAAGGAGAAATAGATTTTTCAAGTTTAATTCTAGCTTGAGGAATAAAGAAGTCTCTAAACCAATCTTGAGAAAGCTTCTTTTTATGCGAGACTGTAATTGCATTAATAGGTTCTGACATATTCGGAATAGGAAGTAAAGGAATGATAATTTGTTCTGGAATTTGAATTAAATAAGAATTCATAATCCACCAGTCAAAACTAGAGCAGAGAATTTCATTTTTACCAGAGGGAATTGTCTCTAGCAATACCCTCTTCCCATACTTAGAAGCTAATTCTGTAGCAATATTAGTTTTTAAATCAATATCATCTGATAAAACTAAAGTTAAACCCTTTCTAAAAAGTATTAATTTTTTGCATTTATCCAAGATTGAATTGGTAAAAAGAGGATTATTAGGAAGCAACTGTTTAGAGGGTATATATAATGAAATCTTTTTCTCTTCAAAATTACTTTTAAAATTAATAACCAAGTCAATATCTAAACTGTGCTTTTTAAAATACATTTGAAAAAAATTATCTTTTCTCAATGCTGATAAAAAAACAAATTTATTATTTGAAAAAAATTCCTTAATTTGAGAAAGTTCATCTATTGGCTGCAAATACAAATTCCAATCCAAATTCGTATCGTTTAACTTTACCCAGCATGCCCAACCTTGAGATAATGCTTTATGAACACTTAAAAATTTATCAGAAAAAAAAGAATTTTCTTGAAAAAAGTTTGAAAAAAAACTAATTTCTTTTTGATCTAAATTGATATAACTATTTCCTAAGACCTTTCTCATGAAAAACTTTTTCTTCAACGAATCATATAATTCTAAAAATTTTTGATCGATTAATTCAAATTCTTTGCAATTTTTTGTCCAATCCTTTTTAAGCAAAGAAATTCTAAAATGATTTTTTAAATCCTGTTTTATATCCTCAATTCCAGAATAAACTATTCGATGATTTCTAAGATTACGAGAATTGGGATCATTAAGTAAATTTTGGATTGTTATCAAGCGAACATGATGATTTGAAAAAATGAATTGATCATTCTTCAAAATTAAATCAAAACCTAGATTTCTCAATGAATCAATCTGAAATTGGCTTATAAATTGAATTTTTTCTTTAGATAAAATAAAAGTTGAATCCTCTTCCTTTAAAAATAAAGAGATTAAAACTGGAGGTAACCAATCATAGCTAGAGAAAATTTCTGAATTAATTAGATATGTAGAATCATTTTCAATACATTTTGAAATTATTCTCCCAAAAGAATATATGTGTTCCCACCTAATACTTTGATCTTTCAAAAAATTTTTCAAATATTGATGACTTAAAATTTCAAGCATTTATAATTAATTTAATTTCAAATACATACAAAATTTATGAACCTAATATACAAAAAATTGGTATCAATATAAGAGGGTCTTGAATTAATCAATCTATGAAAATTGGAATAGTAGGATTAGGTTTAATTGGCGGTTCTTTAGGATTAAAACTCCAAAGTCTAAATCATACAATTTATGGAGTAGCAAATAATGAATTTAATGAAAAAAAAGCAAAAGATAAAAAACTTGCAAATTTTGTTAGCTGTGATCTGAGCGTATTAAAAAAATGTGAACTAATAATTTTGGCATTGCCTATCAAAGATTTGATCAGTCCGTCTCAACAGTTAGTAGCATCAATACCTCAAGAAACAATACTAACTGATGTAGGCTCTGTAAAAGAACCAATTGTAAATACATGGGAAAATTTACATCCTCTATTTATTGGATCTCATCCAATGGCAGGAACAGAAAAAAAAGGAGTTGATTCAGGTTTTGAAGGTCTTTTTAAAAATGCAAAATGGATTATTACCCCAACACAAAATAGTGATTTAAATTCAGTCAGAACTATTTCCGAACTCGTAAAGTCAATGGATTGTGAAATTTGCCAAGCTTCGCCAAAAGAGCATGATGAAGCAGTATCTCTAATTTCTCATTTGCCTATATTTTTAGCTTCTGCCCTCATTGAAACTGCGCAAACAAAAAATAATCAATCTTTATTAGATCTCACGCAAAAATTAGCTGCTACAGGATTTGCTGACACTTCGAGAGTTGGCGGGGGTAATGAACAACTAGGCCTAGATTTAGCTATTAATAATCAGATTAATGTTTTAAATTCCATAAGTAATTTTAAAAATAAGCTGAATATACTGGAATCTCTAATTAAAGAAAAAAATTGGGATTTACTTTCTAAAAAACTTGCTGAAGCAAAAGAAAACAGACAAAATTTTATAAACTAAAATTTTCTATACCTTTGGAGGCTAAAATTTGCCTTGAAACCATTAATGCAGACTGACTAACACCTGCAGTCCCCTCTCCTGGGTAAATCGAATCTCCACACAACCATAAACCTTCAAAAGGTGTCCTACTTGATAATCCAAATAAACCAAATATATCTGGATTTTGGCCAAGCCCGCCTACTATTCCATTAGGTCTTTTTGTCCATTTTTCAAAGCCCAATGGAGTTGCTAATTCCCTATGTAGCCATTTTTCAGGATCAATATCAAATTGATTTTCCAATTCAAGGGATATTTTTTTCATGAAACCATTTTTCTTCTTTAGGTAAGTTTGTTTATCTAGATCAAACCAATCTTTAGTTTTGGTAAAGATGCTGGCAATTAAAGTAACCTCACCTTTTGGTGCTCTTCCATCACCATCATCACTAATTGATACAAATAACGAACAAAATTCTTTAGAAACAAATTGATAATGATTGGAGAATATTTTTTTAATATGTTCCTTTTTTAATGCGGAATAAAAAACTACAGCTCCACTTGGATCAGGCAAATTATTAAGTCGATTTTTATAATATTTTTTTCTTTCTAAAGGATCTTTCAAATGCTTGAGCAAAGATTGTGGAGGCGCGGTATAAATCAGATCTTTTGCTTGGTAAATAAATGATTTTTTTTTCGAATTAGCAGATACTTGCCAACACATATTTACGTCGTCAAAAGTTATAGAGTTAACTTCTTGTCCAAAAATTAAATTAACTCCAGTTTTAATCAATGAACTTTCTAATGATTCACTTAAAGACTGCATAGATTTTTTAAGGTGCCACAGACCATGTGGCTGTTGACACATCTGAAGAACAGTAGATCCATATAATGCTGCAGTATTATAAACGTCCTCTTGAGAATAAAGTTTTAGTTGAAGATTTAAGAATTTAATCAAGCGCTCATTCTTGGATAATCCACATATCCTCAATAGATCAAAAATAGTAGATTTAAGTAAGATACCTGTGACAAGGTTTGAAGGTACTAGTGCTTTAAGAAGTTGAGAAAAATCCCAAAAATTACTTATCGGTAATACAGGATTATTATTAGCAAAAATCCAATTACTTTCATGTATTAGGGTACAAAGTTTCCAAAATCTTTGACTCCCAGGAAACTGCATTTCTCGTTCAGCAATCCATTTACTTTTTTCATACCAAATTGGTATAGGATTACCCCCATCATTTAAATCAACAATGCAAGCAGGGTCTAAAATTGTGGCTTCTGGGGGTGGAATATCTAAAAAATCGAATATTCTAGAATGTATGCCTCCCTTCTCTAAACCAGCAACCTGAGTTGCGCCAACATCGAAAGTATAATTCTTTCTTTTAAAAGTACCGGCACATCCTCCGGCTTGATTATGAGATTCGATTAAAGTCACTGATAAGCCTTGTTTTGATAAAATCGCTGCAGAAGTTAGTCCTGCTATACCGGCGCCTACAACAATAACTTCAGACTTTCTCATTAAAATGCAAAAATTATCTCCTATTGAAATTAACGAAATTTGTGAAGAATTAGGTGAAACCTATCCAAAAAGTATTGAACAAGTACATGGTGGTGATATTCATAGTGCTTGGCGAATAGAATTTTCAAACAAAAAGTTATTCCTTAAAAGAAACATTAGAAATAAAAAATTTCTTAAATTTGAAAAATATTGTCTCCAAAATTTGAGAAAATATATTAATCAAGAAAACTTAGTTATTCCTGAAATTATTGCATATAAAAATATAAAAAATATAGAGATTCTTTTAATTGAGTGGATAGATATGCATAACTTTGACCAAAAAAAGCTTGGAAAAGGTTTGGGTGAATTGCATCTAAAATCGGCTGAATCTAATCACAAAATGTTTGGGTTTCCTGTTGAGGGTTTTATAGGAACAACAGATCAGAAGAAAGGCTTGGAAGATAATTGGATAGATTGTTTTTTAAACTTAAGGATAATACCTCAATTATTAATTCTTAAACCAAAGACTTTAGATAAGAAAATAATAAATAAAGTTAAAGAAAAAATTAAAACAGAATTACTGAATCACGAACCAATAAATGCTCTAGTTCATGGTGATTTGTGGTCAGGAAATGCAGGAATGGATAAAAGTGGAAAGGGGGTAATTTTTGACCCGGCATCTTGGTGGGCAGATAATGAAGTAGATATAGCTATGACAAAATTATTTGGGGGTTTTAGAAAAGAATTTTATGAAGAATATCATAGAATTTTTCCAATAAAAAAAGGATTTGAAAAAAGAATTATTATTTATAATTTTTATCACATATTGAATCACGCCAATATGTTTGGAGGAGAGTATTTAAAAAAAGTTAAAGATTACGTAAAAGCAATACTTAATATGTAATCTTAAACTACCCTAAATATGTCTTCTTAAGATTTTGTACCTTATCTAAAACAGCTTCACGATTTTCACTGGTGCGAAGATTTTGCCAGCTCCATTGACCTACAACAATTACGCCTAGTAGTTCTAGTAAACCAGGAAGGATTGGGAAAAAGTTTATCGTGTCAATGACAACTTTAATTATTATTTGAGCTATTACGACAACAGCGATTATGCCTGCCGCCTTGCCGTACTTACCCATTTGAGTCCAATCAACATTACCAAGGGTTTCATTGACTTTTCCCATAACATCAGAGTACTTCTCTGAAAAACTTTTGGTTTCTGAGCTTGTATCGGAGCCGGAGTCTTGGTTTGACTCTGGAGTGTTATCACTCATGAATTCAGTAAACATAATATATGAATTAGACAGTATCGGAAAAAACGTCTATTGACTACCTTTTTGTTGTGCAAAATTCCGAACCGAAACATTTTGTATTTTTTAGATGCTTTGGTTTATAAGGTTTCTGAAGTTATTTAAACCTAAAATTGGTTTTATAAAAACTTCACATTATCGTCTAGTTCTAACAAAAACATAAATAAATTTTAGTAATAAGAAAATTTAAAAAGTCTAAAATTTTTATTTTAATTATTATATTTTCATAGTTTAGCTCGCAAAAATTAAAGGATCTCAATGTCCAAAGATTTAAAATTTAATTTCTTAAACTCTGATGAAGAAGAAAGATATCAAAAACATTTCACCCTCAAAGAGATAGGTTATGAAGGCCAACTAAATCTTAAAAACAGCTCAGTATTATGCATTGGTGCAGGTGGGCTTGGGTCTTCCGTTTTGCTTTATTTAGCTGCAGCAGGAATTGGGAGAATTGGAATAGTTGATAACGATCAAGTTGAAAAGTCTAATCTCCAGAGACAGATAATTCATGAAACAAATAATATTGGCAATCCTAAAATTGATTCTGCCAGAGAAAGAATTAAAAAATTAAATCCTAATTGCGAAATATTAAGCTTTTCAAAGAGAATTAATCCTAAAAATGCTCTTGAATTAATAAAGGAGTTTGATGTTATTTGTGATTGCTCAGATAACTTTGGCACAAGATATTTAATAAATGATTCATGCCTGATATTAAAAAGACCCCTAGTCTTTGGAAGTGTACAAGGCTTTGAAGGGCAAGTTAGTGTTTTCAATTTACATAAAAATAGTCCCAATTTAAGAGACTTACTTCCAGAATCACCTTCAAAAAATGCTGCCCCTAGTTGTGCTGAATACGGGGTTGTGGGTGTTTCAACAGGTTTAATAGGAATTCTTCAAGTTAATGAAATTATCAAAATCATTTTGAAAAAAGGTGAAATTTTAGATGGGAAGATTTTAATTTTTGATCTATTGAATATGAATATGAAAAAATTAAATCTAAAAAGCGATCAGTTAAATAAACGAATAAAAAATCTGTCTCAGTTTGAGAGCTTTTATAATAGTGATGGATATTGTGAGAAAAACGATAAAGTTAACAGTATTAATGCTAATGACTTTAATAGTTTATACAAAGCAAAACCCAACAATATTCTTTTAATTGATGTTAGAGAAAATGAAGAATTTTCTACAACTGCAATAAAAGGATCTATCTCAATTCCTTTAAGTCATTTGAACCAAGAATCTGACTTAAAATTTATTCAAAAAGAAAGTTTAAATAAAGAGGTTTTCACTATATGTAAATCGGGGAAACGCTCTGAAAAAGCTTCAAGAATCTTGTCTAAATTCAAAATTCAGTCAAGATCTATTGAAGGCGGCATTGAAAAGGTAAAAAAAATATTATGTAATTAATTTTTAAAGAATAATTAGTAATCTACACCTCTTTTCAAATCAACTCCCACATTTGCATAATGCTTATGACAAACCATTTCAGAGTAAACATCAGCTAGTTCAAAGTATGAAGGTTCATTTTTACACCTCCCAGTAATTACAACTTCTGTATCTGCTGGTTTTTTTAAGAGCGTTTGATGTATTGATTCCACAGGTAACAACTCTAAATCAACAGTTGGATTCAATTCATCTAAAATAATTGTTTTATACAAGCCAGACAATATAGCAGCTTTAGCAATTTCCCATGCTCTTTCCGCCTCAACATAATCAATTGGTTGTTGCTGACCTCTCCATACGATGGCATCTCTGCCTGAACGCAAATGATCTACTAAATGAGGATAACTCTCCCTCAAAGCTTCTATGGCAGCATCTTCGGTATATCCATTTCCACCTTTTAACCACTGTAATATTAAAACTCTATGACTTTTATCTTGAGATATTCCTTTACCGATAGCTTGAAGAGCCTTACCGAGTGCACTTGTGGATTTGCCCTTTCCTTCACCTGTGTAAATCTCAATTCCACCACTAGATATACTTTGTTTAGTTAGTTCTGATAAGTCTCCTATCAAACGTGGTCTCATTTCTGAATGGAGTTGAGATATTCTCACCAAAGAGGTAGGGGCTGCTCTTCCAGTAATAATTATTTCTAATCCATCTGGACGATTTTGAAGAGAATCAACTACTTCATTGATATCAAGCATTCCTAAATCAAGAACTGGATTCAACTCATCGAGTACAACTACAGAATAAAGAGAACTAGCAATTGCTCCTTTAGCAATATTCCATCCTCTTTCGGCCTCGCCAACATCAAACCTTGTCACTTGGTCAGCAGTAAAGAATTCAGATCTACCTGTCCTTACATGGTCAATTAAATGTGGAAAGCCTCTTTGTAAAGCCTCTATGGCTGAATCCTCGTCATATGGCCTTTCAGGGCCCTTTAAAAATCTTAGAAGTAAAACTCTTGACTGTCTTTTTTCGCATATACCTAATCCTATTGTCCTGAGAACTACTCCCAATGCAGCCTGACTTTTCCCCTTACCCTCTCCATCATAAATATGTAATTGACCTTTTGATCTCTCTTGACTGTCACTTGCTGTGACAATTCCAATTCCTCTATTTCTACTCGTATTAGTCAATTGAACAAAATTAATAAATTTAATCTAAGATATAGATAAGAATATTATTAAAAATTTAATAATAAATTCAACCTATTCATAGGTAATTTGAATTTTAAAGTAATAAGCATGTTCAATCAACTAGAAATTCTCTCTGATGAACAAAGTGAAAAGCTTTATACAATTAGAAGATACATTAAGAATCTTGATAGTGTTTGTATTGCTTATTCCGGAGGAGTTGATAGTACATTAGTAGCATCATTAGCATTTGAGCAATTAGGTAGCAATGCAATTGCTATAACTGGTATTTCTCCTGCATTAGCCAATACTCTTCGAGAAGAAGCAAGAAGGCAAGCAAAATGGATTGGAGTAAAACATTTAGAAATTAAAACATCAGAATTAGATCAATCAAGTTACAGTGAAAATCCAAAGGATAGGTGCTTTGCATGCAAAAAAGAGCTCCATAAACATACAACCTACCTCTCCAAAAAACTTAATTACAAGACTGTTTTAGATGGAGTCAATCTGGATGATCTTAAAGATTACAGACCAGGTATACAAGCCTCAAAACAAGCAGGAGTTATCTCTCCCCTTGCAAAATTTAAAATCTCAAAAAAAGACATTAGGGATATATCAAGGGCTTTGGGTTTTCCTTGGTGGGATAAACCTGCTCAACCTTGTTTATCATCAAGATTTCCTTATGGCCATGAAATAACTAGTGAAAGGCTAAAAATGGTTGAGAAAGCAGAGGAATATCTTAAAGAATGTGGTTTATCAGAGGTTAGGGTTAGATGCCAAGGCTCAACTGCAAGAATAGAAATTCCCCAAGATGAATTAAAGCATTTTTTTAACAAATATAATTTTAGTGAGTTAGTTCAATATTTTTCTAATTTAGGATTTAATTGCACAAGTTTAGATCTTGAGGGACTAGTTAGCGGAAAATTAAATAGGTAAATATTGTCAAACAAACGTTCTGATCTGTTTAGAGACTGCTGAAGGTGGATTTCGCTCAATAACACGCAAAGAATGTTCTTTAGCCTTCAAAGATTCAATTAAATATTGACTAGCTAGTTCAGGCATCATATTTTGACCACATGTAAAAATATCGACTGCCGAATAATTAGATTCAGGCCAAGTATGTATTGAAATATGAGATTCTGACAGTAATGCAATTGCCGTAACCCCATGAGGCTCAAATTTATTACTTATCAAATTCAAAACTGTTGCATTTGCCAATTTAGCAGATTTGTTTAGAACACAACGCAAAAAACATTCGTCATTTAATTTTTCGCGATCACATCTATAAAGTTCCAACAAAAGGTGTTTACTTTGATGACTTAATTTTTGCTCATCACTTAAAGATCTTAAAATTTGACTTTTTTTGTAGATTTCCATTTAAGAAATTTATATGAAATTAAGATTAGCTAAAAATCATGCCATATTTTAATTATAAGTGAATCATTTGTGACGAGCCTAAGAAGGACTGATTAAATTTATCTAAATGTGTCGCACTTATAAAACATTGACTATCTTTACCAACAGAATTTAATAACAAATTTTGCCTTGTTAAATCTAATTCCGCCAATACATCATCCAAAATAAGTATTGGAGGAACATTTAATGTTTTAGTTAATAAATCGAGTTCAGCCATTTTTAAAGCCAAGATAAAAGTCCTTTGCTGTCCTGAGGAACCATATTTTCTAACTGAAACATTATTGATTAGAAACTCAACATCATCGCGATGTGGGCCAAAATTACATTTCCCAGTCAATGCTTCTATTGAACGCTGATTTAAGAGTTGTTCTGCTATTTTTTTACTAATAACTTCTTCTTCTTCTTCTTCTTCTAGACTTATATTTTGCATCCCCGAAAGATAATTTATGTCTATTTGTTCTTGAGATTTACTTAAATGATTATGCCAATATTCAACATATGGTTTTATTTTTAACAAAGCTCTTCTTCTGCGCCTAAAAATTCTTGTACTTACTATTGACATTTGAATATCAAAGCTTTCAACAATATCTGTGGATTGGGTTTTTGAAAAACTTTCCGAACGCCAAAAATGACTTCTTTGTTTTAAAAGCCTATTAAATCTACTTATCAAATCTAAATAAACTGGTTCAAGCTGAGAAACGACTTTATCAATCCATGTTCTTCGATAACTAGGTTCGCTTCTAACAATATTTATATCATTAGAACAGAAACATACACTCCGAATATAATTCTTTAATTCACTCTGTTTTTTCAAGATTGATTCATTGACATAAATTCTTTTAGGCCCTCTTCGGAATAAATTTAACTTTAAATCGTCTTTAAAATTTATCTGTCCTATAACTACAGCCATATCACTGTCTTTCTCTATCAAGTCTTTATCGCTTAGTGCTCTATTAGATTTTAATTGACTTAAAAATTCGACAGATTCAAGTAAATTTGACTTGCCAATACCATTGCAGCCAAGAACAATTGCTCTTTGCTCCTTTAGATCAATTTCAAAACTTTTATGGTTCCGAAAATTTTTAATTTTTAATTTATTTAAAAAAATTTTTTTGTGCATTCATTAATTAAATTAGCTAAGTTTGAAATATTTAGATTTTCTTTAAAGAAATTGAAAAATTTAAGGGCATGTAGCTCAGTTGGATAGAGCATCAGATTCCGGTTCTGAGAGTCGGGGGTTCGAATCCCTCCATGCTCGTACAAATGATTTTAAAGTTTATATCCCATTACTCTTATTCCATTTGGATCTAATATGAATCCATTTTCCTCTAAACTTATAAAAGAGGATACTGGAGCCTGTACAGATATACTGCATCCGGGCATTTCTCTATTTATTTTTTCCAGAGTTACTTGAAGCAATATTGAATAATAAAGTTGCTGATTATTCCCTGGCACTGCACTTAAATTCCACAAGTTAGCATTCAATCCCCTGTCGGACGTAACCCTTACAAAGCCATATAATTTATTTTTTGATTCATTCTGTATGGTAAAAAAGAAATTACTTTTCTGAATAGCCTCAGAAAGAGGTTTTATTGGAAATGTCTCACAACCACAATTTGCTAAAAGTTTGTTAACTTCTTTAGCTAAGGGTATTTGAGAAGAGTTAACAAAATAACCTTCTGGAAGAACAAGTTTTTTTTTAGAAAAATATTGCAATTATCAACCTGTATTTCTCATGCCAGCTGCTATTCCATTAATAGTTAAAAGTGCCCCTCTCAATAGTTCACTTCTGCTGTAAGCTCTTCTAGATTCATCTTTATCTATAATGAATTCGCTTATTGGAGGTTGTCTTGTCTGGTCTCTTAATCTTCTTAGAAGTGAAACCTGCAAAAAACCTAATGGAATAATTGTCTTATTTCTCAAGCTTACCGATGATTTCAAGTCTCTATCAGATTCTAGGAGCTTATTTTTACCAGTAATTTCAAGTATTAAAGATTTTGTTAGATTATATTCTTTAGAAATTACTTCAAAAATTTCATCAAAAGAATCTTTATTTTCTTTACTGCCAAGAGTATCAACATAATATCTAGCAACTTCCAAATCCACCTTAGATAAGGTCATTTCTACCTTAGATATGAGCATCCTAAAAAATGGCCATCTTTGATGCAGAACTCTTAATAATTCAATTTGTTGTGGATCTGAATTTAATTCAGATGACAAGGCAGTACCTACTCCAAACCAACTTGGCAATAGAAATCTACTTTGTGTCCAACCAAATACCCATGGAATAGCTCTTAAACTTGACAAATCTTTTGCACCTTTTTTTCTTCTTGCAGGCCTACTAGATATTTGTAATTTACTTATTTCTTCTATTGGAGTGACCTCTTGGAAGAAATTTAACAAATCTGGATTCTCATGTACTAATTTTCTATAATGAGACCTTGATGTTTCTGCCAGCCTACACATTAATTGATTCCATTCTGGAGTAGCGTCAAGTCTATTATTTACCAAACTATTTTGAATTACCGCTGTAGTTACAGTCTCAAGATTGTACAAAGCCAGTTCGGGAAGACTATATTTAGAAGCTAGAACTTCACCTTGTTCTGTTATTTTTATTCGCCCTTTTAGAGTGCCGCTTGGTTGGGCCAATATTGCCTGATAGGCTGGTCCACCTCCTCTCCCTACAGAACCACCTCTTCCATGAAAAAGTCTTAGCAATATGTTATTTCTACTTGAGAGATTTTGAAGAGCTATTTGGGCTCTATGAATTTCCCAATTACTAGAAACAAACCCAGAATCTTTATTGCTATCAGAATATCCAAGCATTAATTCTTGCAGAGGTTTAAAAGATTCTCCTACTTTTGGCAATAATGATCTATAGAATTCTAATTTAAACAACTTTTCCATTACTTCTGGTGCTCTTTTAAGGTCTTCCACAGTTTCAAAAAGAGGAATAACTAATAATTTTGACTTTTGTGAATTTTGATCAAGAAGTCCCATTTCTTTTGCCAATAAGAGAACTTCAAGCAAATCAGATGCACTATGACTCATTGAAATTACATAAGAATGACAAATGCGACTTCCAAATTCTTGCTGAAGTCTATTGACCATTTTAAAAACTGAAAAGGTTTCTTCTGTAGTTTTTGTCCAGTTAACATCAGATGGAATTAAAGGCCTTTTTGTATTTAATTCGTCTATAAGCCATTTAATTTTCTCTTCCTCAGACATTTGGTCATATTGAACAGATAAATCAAGATAATTTGTAAGCTCTTGTATGGCGTCACTATGCCTTGTACTTTCTTGACGAATATCTAAACTTGCTAAGGAAAATCCGAAAATATGAACCTGAGTAAGTAAGGTGTTTACGGACTCACAAGTTAAGTCTGTACTAATCAAGCTATTTTTAATTAGTTCGAGATCATAAGTAAACTCCGTTACTGACTTGTAATATAAGTTTTCAACTTTATCGAGATTTTTGTTATCAGTTTCTCCCTCCAAGTCAAATTTCCAACCACTTTCGGCTAATAAGTTATTTCTTTCTTGTGTTAACCTAAGTTTCTCTAAAATATAACTTAATTTTAATCTGTAGGGTTCTGATCTATACCTTGTAGCTCTAGCTTCATATATTTCAGGGAACTTAACTCTGTCAGTTTCGAGTGACTCTAATAAGGAGGAACTGACTTGACTCCATTGCATCGACACACTTAATTGATCTCTAAGATTAGACGTCGCAATAATATATCTTTCCAACATCAACTGCCTTTGGTAGCAAGCAGTTTTCCATGTTATCTCCGGAGTGACGGATGGATTGCCGTCCCTATCAGAACCTACCCAAGAACCGAAGTTACAAAAAGATTCTGAGGGCAACTGAACATCCGGATAATTTTCGGCAAGTGCTTCAGTGATCCTGCCCCTTAATTGAGGCATCGCATTAAATAAAACTTGCTGAAAATAATGCAAAGCATAATCAACTTCATCTAAAACTGAAGGTTTAAATTGATGCAATTCATCTGTTCTCCACCAAAGTCTTACTTCCTCTTTTAATTGGGTTTTTAGAGAAATTTTTTCTTCTTTTGTTAAAAATTGCTCAATCTGTATTTTTTTTAACAAATTTGCTACTCTTGTTTGCTTATGTCTAATCGTATGCCTTACTATCTCAGTCGGATGTGCAGTAAAAACTAAACGAATATCCATTTCCTGTAATAACTCCTCTAATTTTCCTGGTGGTACATTTAATTTTCTCAGCCTGTAAAATAATTCTCTAAAAGTTACTGGAGCATTTTGCCTAGCCAATGCTGGGGCAAAAGGATCAAGATTATCAGGCGATTTTTGAACATCCTTATTGGTAAAGCTTTGAATATATCTATCTTCCTCAACTCTTTGTTCCAAAATATTCACAAGTTGAAAATATAATGAAAACGCCCTTGCTGCTGCTATGGATTCTGCTAAATCCATAGAATTTACAATATCAACTATTTCATTTTTAAAAGTTTTTGAACTATCACCATCAATTTGTTTTGAATAACTTAATTCTTTAAGTTGTATCAATCTCTCTGCTTGATCATCTGGGCATTCTTCTCTGAGCACAGATTCCCAGAGATCTTCAATTAACAGACGATTTTTATCAAGTGGATCATTGTTACTTATCAGATCCACGTTATTATTTTTTACCTGTCGAAAAGATTCCATATAATCATTATGTCACAAGTGAAAATTTTCAGATCAAAGTTTATTTAAATAATCAAACATTCTAGGCCTCACTCCTAATCATATCTTCGATAGAAATTTTCATTATCTGCTCAATAGAAATACCTTTTTCATATTGATTTATCCATTTCATAGATTGATTGCCCTCTTCAAGCACTTTATAGATAGGATCTAAAAGATGTTTCATACCAAAATTCTCTGCTGTGGATGATAAATCTGATAATAAGTTTTGAATCCATTCTCTACAAATAACTCTTTTGCCATCTTGCCAGTGAATTAACTCTGAATTCAGACTATCTTTAGCAGCATTAATTTCATTTTGATCGCATATTACTGACAACTCATCCATAGAAAAAGCACTGGCATTCAATGGATCTAATTTATTTATATTTTCAAAAAGATTTAAAATCCTTAGTTCTATCATGGCCGTTATCCCTAAAAGCAGATTAATATCGTGAACAAAATCGCAAATTCTTAATTCCAAACGATCAAGAATTAAAGGTCTTTGGGGACCATTTGGTCGGATTGACGACCAAAAATGCCTAATATTTTGCATGTTTTTATTAGATATATTTTCCTCTATCCAGTCGATATAAGAATTATGATTTACAAAAAAAGGCACCCTACTTGGTGTTTTAGGAAACTGGATCCATCTCTGAGAGTGATTATTCGTAATTTTATTATTTAAAAAAGGTGAACTAGCACTTAAAGATAGATATAGAGCAGCCTCAGATCTTATAAGTCTTATAGCTGTAAAAAGTTTATCTAAATCATTTATTCCTATGTTTATATGCACACTTGAAGTTGCAATAGATATTCCATAATTATCTTGAATAAATTGATGATAGACGTTGTCAATATCAGATCTTTGAAATTGAATATCGTGTTTAAAACAAAGAGTAGATGAAGGAATGATTGTTAAATTTTTAGTATTTAGCCACTTCCTCAACTTTTTTCTTGGAGTTATTAATTTCTCATATAAAGAACCGTAGTCTTTTTCAGGTTTTGTAATGTATTCAACGTTTCTATTATCTGGCTCTTTTACGAAATCAAGAAATTTTTTCTCAATTTCAGCCGAAACACCAATATGAGAATTTAAAGACCCCGTGAATAGTTCCACCTCAAAACCCTTATAAAGAATATTTTGACTCATTTATTTATCCAAACAAGCTAATGCTTTAAGTATCCCCTTTGCTTTATTTATCGTCTCTTGATATTCATTTTCAGGAAAAGAATCAGCAACTATTCCAGCTCCTGCTTGCACTGATACATCATATTTCCCATCTCTTGTGGGTTTAACTATCATTGTTCTTATCGTAATTGCTGTATTTAATGCACCATTAATATCAACAGATCCGTATGCACCAGCATAAGGTCCTCTTGCATCTTTTTCAAAGTGCTTAATCAATTGCATAGCTCTTATTTTTGGGGCACCAGTTACTGTCCCAGCGGGAAAGGATGCTTTGAGCAAATCCCATACATCAGCATTATTTTTTAAGATTCCCTCAACTTGACTAACTATATGCATAACATGTGAATATTTCTCAATAACCATTAAATCCTTAACCTTAACAGTCCCAATCTCACAAACTCTTCCAAGATCATTTCTCCCAAGATCAATTAGCATTACATGCTCAGCTATCTCTTTTGGATCTTTTAATAATTCCTTTTCTAATTCCAAGTCTTGTTGATTATCAATACCTCTTGGTCTTGTACCAGCTATTGGTCTTAAGCTTGCAACAATCTGACTATTTTTATTTTTTTCTGCTTTAACCATTACTTCAGGACTTGAACCTATCAGATACCATGAGCCGAAATCAAAAAATGACATGTATGGAGATGGATTAACCATCCTCAAACTTCTATATAAATTAAAGGGATCATTATTGACTTGAGTTTGGAATCTCTGACTAATAACTATTTGGAAAATATCTCCCTTTCTTATATATTCTTTTGCAGAGAGAACTGCATCCTCAAAATCTTTTTTCTCCCAATTACTTTCTAGATCTAAATTCAAATTCTCATTTTCATTCCAATCTAAAAAATCATTTTCTCTTAGAGGAACTCTCATTAAATTTCTAGTTTTCTGAATTTTAGAAATTGAGTTTAGATACAAATCTTCAATTGAGCACTCTTTTGAAGAAGTGATATCTGCATAAACCACTGCAGTAATACATCTTTTTATTTGATCAAAAACAACTAACTGATCAAAAAACATCCATGAACCATATGGGATATTATTTTCTTTTATTTCATTTATTGGAACGCTTGGTTCTATTCGATTTATTAATTCATAACCCCAAGAGCCATATAACTGTCCAATTGATGGTAAATCATCAAGCATGGTTGACTTGTATTCCTTTGTCCAACTTCTTAAAATATTAAAAGGATCACCTTTATGTGTTTCGGTTTTGCCATTGTTCCAAGTTTTAACTAATTCTTCTCCATAACAAACAGCTTCCCAAAGAGGTTTAGTAGCAACAATACTCCACCTACCCAAATTCTCCCCGCCTTCAACAGATTCAAGAAAAACACCATGGGAATCTTTTGAAGATAATTTTAACCAAGTCGATAGTGGTGTCTCTAAATCTGCTGGCCAAGTTTCAACTATAGGTATAAAATTTTTACCCTCTTTGTAAGCCTTTAAAAAACTTTCTTTCTGTGAGCTGATCATATTAATAATGTCAGCCCAAATTATAATTATTTTCTTCTTTTATATCAACTTTAAGGAAGTTAATCAAAAGTATTCTTAGTTGTAAATTTCAACCCAGCTGGATTAGGATTCTCACCTATTCTTCTAGGATTATGACCTACTTTCTCTCTGCCTTCATTTACTTTTTCAGAGAAAACACCATCCTTTGGGTGTAAAAATTCAATATCGCCACCTGGAAAAATACGGTAGATTTTAAAATCTTCAATTCTTGGTTTGAAGGTTCTTAATTGTGTCCCTAATGCAAGGCATTGTTCTTTTCTTGCAAAGTACATTAAATTATCTCCTTCATTCATAATAGCCGCTCCACCGGTGGGCAATTCAAATGCTTGTTCCTTTGAACTTTTCCATACAATTGCATATTTTTCTTCAGTTTCTGCTGAGTTTAATAAACCCCCAGTACTTCCTATATGCTTTGGAAATTGACCAACTAAAGTTTCAATCATCCTGAATTTTGAGTTATTTCTAATAAGAAACTAGCATTCATATTTTGCAAAATTCAAAATTAGTAGGGAATTTTCTACATTATTTAATATATGTATAACTTAAATCTCATTTCATTTTGCATCTGAAATCGGAAAAAATACTGTCAAACCTGTATCACGTCTATGTGTGACATGCCCTCCTAAACTAGTTAACAACTTTTGAGTTGCATTTTGACTAAGTTGTAAACTTCCAGTTTGAGGGTTCCAATTTAAAACAGGACCAATATCAGAACCATTATCTTTTTTTAGAATTTCTTTTTGTTTGTTGTCTAATTTTTGTACTTTAAGTTGAAGTTTGAGTTTTTGACCGGCTGGCCTTAATTCTAAAATCAATGTACTACCTTCTTTTAATCCTCTAGTATTTTTATCAATTAATCCTCTTAACATTAACTCTAATTTTTCAGAATCACTTAAAATTTGTGGAAGTTGTTTGGGGATATCTATCTTCAAAGAAATACCACGTCGATTTAATTGTTTATTCCACAAAGGAGCAAGCTTTTTGAAAATTTCGGCTAAATTAATTTTTGCCAAGTTATTCAATGATGGCACTTCATTACTAACTAATTCTGCTGCATTAAAGATTAAACCAAACCTATCAATTTGTTCATTACATTCATTATCTATTTGAATTAAACGATTTCTCATTGATTCATCCATTTTATATTTTTTTAAAGTAGAACTTATAAGGGTTCTTATTGTTGCCAGAGGAGTTCTTACTTCATGAGAAATTGCACGTAATAATTTTGCTTCAGTTATTTGAACATTTTTTTCATGATTTTTCGGAGAATTCTGAATATTAGGACTTGGCGTATTATTTGCTAATTTTGCCGATAATTTTGGCCAAAATAATTTTTCAAATTGATTGTTAATATTAAGGTTGCCTAAATTATTGATTGCATTACGAAATTTTACTCCTTCCTTATAATTTTCTTGATTTAATTTTGCATGCATTAATTCAATTGAAATTTTTAGGCTTTCTTCATCACACTTCATTAATAGAATTTTCTTATCTTTTTCTCCTACAATTGATAATACACATTGAAAATTTGGGGTGATTATCATCAAAAAAGGTTCATAGCCATCTTCCTGACAAAGATTTAAGACTTTATAATTACTGACTAAATCGAAATCTTTTTTTATCTTTTCTGAATTATTGACTGGTAAAAAACCTGCATTCTCATTTTTAAAGTATGGAAACCCCTCAAGAGACCAAAGCCATCCATGAAATTGATTTAAAAATTTTTTATCATTAAAAGCTGGCAAAGGCGAGGCAACCCAGATCCCCCCCTGTTTATAATTCTGAGATAGGAAATCTTTTTGAATAACTTCTAAAGAAGCCCACCACATTCTTCTGGATGTATCATCATCCACATATATGGTTTGAACTCCTTTAATTAAAAGCTCTTGAATTTTTTTTATAGTTATTTGTAATTTCATCAACTTCTTAGTGATCTAGAACGTTTCAATATAGATAAAACAAATCCAATAGATATAAAATTAGTCACCAATGACGTTCGACCATAGCTCATAAAAGGAAGGGGAATCCCAGTAACTGGTCCTAATCCAATAGTCATAAATAAGTTAATAATTATTTGAAATACAAAAGTTGAGGCTATTCCAATAACAATTAGAGATTCAAAGTTAGTCCTAGCAATTGATGCTATATTAATAAGTTTTTTAATCAAAAAAAAGAGCAAAAATAAAACTATAGTGCACCCCACAAAACCTAATTCTTCCCCTAGAGCACTGAATATAAAATCAGTATGTTGTTCAGGTATAAATTGCAAATTAGTCAGCTTACCTTGTAGCAAACCAGTCCCAAATAATCCTCCAGAACCAATTGCAATTTGACTCTGTATCAAATGATATCCGCCACCTAATGGATCTCTATTAGGATCTAAAAATAAAACTAATCTATCTTTTTGATATTCTTTTAAGCCATATTGCCACAAAATTGGCGTCAATTTTGCCACTAATAAATGGAAAGAAATAGCGAGAGCAGAAAAAATAATTTTCTTTTTTGAAGATCTATAAGCAAGATATCCTATAACTGGAATCCAGAAAATAAGAAGAGTTGGTAAGGCTAGATATAGTATAGATGTGATAATACAAAACACTAATATCAAAATCCACTCTATGGGCATTTGCGACCAATAAAGCATCACACTTGTCAAAACAAGTAAAACTAAAGAGGTACCTAAGTCCGGTTGAAAGAAAATTAATAACCAAGGAATGACTACTACTAATAAGGGCAATACTAAATCTCTTATTGTTAGGACTATTTTTTTGTCGAGTACTAAAGCAAGAGTTAACACAGTGCTAATTTTAGCTATTTCTGAAGGTTGAAAAGAAAAGATGCCTAAGTTTAGCCATCTTTGAGCTCCAGAAACTGAAATCCCAAAAAAATAAATTAGTAATAAGGATATTAAAGTACACAAATAAAATGGGACCACATACTTTCTAATTCTCTCTAAGGGTATATAAGAAATAAAAAATGCTAAAAAATAACCTAAAAAACCAGTTAGGATATGACCTAAATAGTTCGATACTAAAAGATCACCCTGAATACTTTTTATTAATAAACCCGAAATAATGACTAAAAACAAGGGAATTATAAGTAATGGAGAAAATAAAAAACCTCTATTAAAGTTGTCTTTTTTTTGTAAAAATCCTCTGTTATTGAATAAAGAAATTCTCTTAAACATTAATTATCTATTAACAAATTGATTTTTAATTAATTGAGCTAAATTACCAAATACAACAGAACTTTCTTTATTGGGCTGGCTTACTGTGATTGGTACACCTTTATTACTATCATCAACGAGAGGGATTTCAATAGGAATTTTAGCTAATAATGGTAAGTCATTTTCTTTAGCTAATGTTTGTCCACCACCTCTACCAAAAATTTCATATTTTTTACCTGGCATATCTGGCGGAATAAATACTGACATATTTTCTACAATTCCCAGTAAAGGTACTCCGAGTTGTTTAAACATTGCTAATCCCCTCCTTGCATCTTGCAAAGATACTTGTTGAGGAGTGGTTACAACTATAGCTCCAGAAATAGGCACAGATTGAGAAAGGGATATTTGAGCGTCGCCAGTTCCTGGAGGCAAGTCAATAACCAAAAAATCAAGATTATTCCATTCAACTTGGTACAAAAATTGTCGGATAATACTATTAAGCATTGGTCCTCTCCATATAACTGGCTGACCTTCTTCTATAAGGAAACCCATTGATACCAATGAAATTCCATATTTATGTATTGGTATTAACCTTTGATCACTGCCACTACCTTCTGTAACCTTTGGATTCTGTTCGGCAACTCCCATCATTGAGGGAGTATTAGGTCCATATATATCCGCATCTAGCAAACCAGTTTTTAAGCCTAATTTAGCTAGAGAACAAGCGAGATTAACTGCAATGGTACTTTTTCCAACTCCACCTTTACCACTGCTAACAGCTATGATATGTCGAATCCCATCAATCTTCTTCAACTCAGGAGCATCATTTTGATTTTGAGATTCTGTTTTAGAAGGATTATTATCTATCTCTATTTGAACATCATCAATATCTTCAAAATCCAGTAATACTTGTCTAACCTCTTGTACAATTCTATCTCTCTGAGAATTTGCAAAAGATGGTAATGATAATGTTACGATTACTCTGGGTATAGTTACTCTTATATTTTTAATCCAAGCCAATTCAATTACATTTTTCTGTGATCCAGCATCTAGAACTTTTTGTAAAGCAAAATTCGCATCTTCTATTGTGGTCATTAAATTTTTAAATATTTTGACAAGGTAGTCGACTGTTTAAAAGATTAAGAACTATGTCGAACTATCAAATAATAGGCAATAAGGACCCCCTAAAAGAAATTATAAAGAGAAACTTATAATTAACCAAAAAATAATTTTTCTTCAAGATTTACTAAATACATGTTGAAAGAACCTCCTAAAAACTCGAGAGAAAAAACTAAAAATCTCTTATTAACTCTACAAGACAAAATTTGTTCGGGACTTGAAAATGTAGATGGCAAAGGAAAATTTACAGAAGAATCCTGGGTAAGAGACGAAGGTGGCGGTGGAAGATCGAGAGTGTTGAAAAATGGTTCTATTTTTGAGCAAGCAGGCGTAAATTTCTCGGAAGTACAGGGAAAAGAATTACCTCAATCTATAATCTCTCAAAGGCCCGAAGCAAAAGGTCATGAATGGTTTGCTACGGGAACTTCTATGGTCTTGCATCCTGAGAATCCATATATTCCTACAGTCCATCTAAATTATCGATATTTCGAAGCTGGTCCTGTTTGGTGGTTTGGAGGAGGTGCAGACTTAACCCCTTTTTATCCTTATCTTTCTGATGTGAGAAATTTTCATAAAGAGCATAAAAAAGCTTGTGAGAAAGTTGATAAAGATTTGCATAAAGTTTTCAAACCATGGTGTGATGAATATTTCTTTTTGAAGCATAGAAATGAATCTAGAGGCATAGGAGGTATTTTTTATGACTATCAAGATGGTGCAGGCAATATTTATAGAGGAAATAATCAAAATGGAGAGGCATCAAAAGCTTCGCAAAGTATTAGCAAATCTAAT
Source organism: uncultured Prochlorococcus sp. (assembly GCA_902536545.1). Taxonomy (GTDB): domain Bacteria; phylum Cyanobacteriota; class Cyanobacteriia; order PCC-6307; family Cyanobiaceae; genus Prochlorococcus_A. Next base: position 57,964 of record CACAXS010000005.1, read on the forward strand.
TTGAATTGGGATAATTTATTTTCTTTAGCGGAAAACTGTGGGCAGGCATTCCTTCCTTCATATTTGCCCATTATTGAAAATAGGGCTTCTCAAACATATTCATCGAAGGAAAGAGAATTCCAGCTATATCGAAGAGGTAGATATGTCGAATTCAATTTAGTTTGGGATAGAGGGACGATTTTTGGACTACAAACGAATGGCAGAACTGAATCTATATTAATGTCCTTACCGCCTTTAGCTAGATGGGAATATGGATATAAAGCCAAAAAGGGTTCTCGAGAGGAATTTCTCACATCAATTTTTACAAAACCACAGGATTGGTTTAATGATAGAGAGTTAGAGAAATTCTGTATAGAGAATAATATTTTTGATTAAGAATTATCGAAAAAAATTTTAAAGTATCTAAATAGGTGTTTTAAATAAAGAACCGTCACTTTTCAATTGGAGTTTTTCTCCAAGTTCATTTTCTAAAGAGATTAATTCATCCCTATGCGCTCTTAGTCTCATGAATGTTGAATCATTTTCATGTTCGTTGATCAACCTTAATTCAAATTTCTCCTCTCTTGCTGATTTTTTAAAATAAACAATTCCAGACAAAGGGCCACCAATTAATCCCAAAAGAATAGGCCACCAGCCCAATTCAGGATATATTTGGATAATTACTAATCCCAAAGCACAAGAACCAAAGCCGCCAAGAAAACCTAAAAAAATTGCTAAAAATTTACTAGAAACAACTTGACCCTTGAATATTAAAATTCTTTGTTCAAAGTCTCCTCCTGTTTGCCTCCATCCTCTCAAATTAAGCCATTCACACAAACCATTTAAAACCTTAACTGGCTGCTGAGAAGATGAAATCTCAACGATGGTTGTTCTATCTTTACTGGAAGCCCTAAGAAAAAAAAATAAACCTATGGCCAAAAGAATTGTAAGCAATAATGTTGAATTTAAGGAATAGGACATTAAATAAATTTTTTAAGTAACTCGAGAATAAAAATTAAAGTTACATCATATTATAATTTTCTAGAATTATTCTGTAAAATATCCCTAATAGAAAAAAACTCTCAATTAAGTAAAATCTTAAGAAATATTCTAAATCTTAAATTAATTTTAAATACTTATTAAAAATGACTATTGAAAATAAAAATATTGTTCTTCTTCATAGCGATTTATCAGCAGATTTATACAATCTTTATAAAAAATCAACCTACTTAGCTATTGATACCGAAGCAATGGGTTTAATTCATGGAAGAGATAGACTATGTTTGGTACAAATATGCAATGAATTTGGTAAAACATCCTGTATAAAAATCGAACTTAATACATCTTCTTCACCTCATCTAAAAGCACTTCTTGAAGATGACAAAATTACTAAAATATTTCACTATGCGAGATTTGATGTAGCAGCTCTTAAATGCAATCTTGAAATTAATACAAAAAATATTTTTTGTACAAAAATTGCTAGTAAATTGGCGAGAACTTATACAAATAAACACGGTTTAAAGGATTTAATTAATGAATTGTTAGGGATAGAAATGGATAAAAGCTCGCAAAGTAGTGATTGGGGTAGCAACGAAGATTTAACAAAAAATCAATTGGATTATGCAGCAAATGATGTTAGATATCTAATTGAAGCTATGCATAAATTAAAAGTTATCTTAGAAAGAGAAAATAGATATGAATTAGCTCAAAAATGCTTCGAAACAATCTCTGTACATGCTGATTTAGACATACTAAAATTCTCAAATATATTTGAGCATTAAGCATCAATCTTCAGTAAAAAAATTATCTTCACCATCAAAAGTTTCCATAAGCTTATCAAGTATTCTTGAAGAACTTAATTTATCTCCATCATTTTTTTCGCAAATTTTTAAAACATTTTGCGCAACTTGTATTTTTTCTTGAATAGTTTTCGAGCCTTCTTTTGCAATTTGAATTTCTACTTTCTTCTTCGCAGAAGATAAGCTTATACTCATAAGTTTTGCAATCTCTGCACAAATTTTTAGATATTGCCGATCATTTATTGGATACATAAAAATATAAAAAATTAATAAGCTAGTGCTATTTACTAAGATAACAAATGAAGGTTTATTGCATTTACGATTTTCTTACTTGCTCCGGATTCCCCAATTCTTTTTTTTCCAATTTTTGCTTGTTCTAACCTATCAACTTTTCTTTTCAAGAGAAATTTTAAACGTTTTAAAAGAATCTTTTTGTTCTTGCAAACTAAAACACTACCTCCCAATAATCTTGATTGCCTTTTTGCAAATGATTTTGTAAATTGCGGTCCAGGTCCCGGAATAGAAAGAGACGGAATTCCAAGGCCTGCAATTTGCTCTGTAGCAGTTCCTGCATTAGACAAGCCGACTTCCGCCATATTGGCCCATGAATTGAATTTACCTTTTCCGATCACCACATATTGATCTTTCTTTTTCCATACTGAATCTTCATTAATTAGAAATTTAACTTTACTCTGTTTTATAAAACCATATTTATTTAAATAACTTTGAATTTGAATCACATTCGCATTAATGCTCAAAGGTAAAAGTATTACCAAATCCTCTGATAAATCAAAATCTTGCAAACAATTAAGAAAAATATCAAGATTTTTAAGAGCTTCAGGGTATCTACTTCCAACTAACAAAATAATCCTTTTAAAAGAAATAATATTTGATATCTTCTCGTTTTTTGCATTTACAAAATCCATCATTGGATTACCAAAGTATTTTGCGTCAATATTTTTTCTTTTCAAATTATTAGCTGTAATTTTGTCTCTCATAATTAAATTTTTACATCTTGGAGATTTCATTAAAAACATTTCCCATGGATCCCATTCAGAACCTTTTAACTTATGATAAAAATCGCTTAAATCCCAACCTGGCCCACTACTCCAAGTATGATCACTTTTGGGAGTTCCAATAAAACTAAATTCGCATTTTGAGCTCCAAGCGTAAAGTAATGGCAAGAAATCGCCTACTGCGATAATTTTGCAGTTATGTTTTGACTTCTTTTTTACAAGTCTAAAATTTCTTAAATTATCAATCAAAAATCCTGCAAACAAATCAAGCACAAATCCCTTCAGACTTTGATTACTAAAACCTCCACTAGGCAGCTCTTTTAAACATCCTATTTTACGAAAATTCTTTGATTTTATGGAATTAAATACATCTCCATTTCCTACTAACGGCAAAACTTCAACATATTTATTTTTTGTTATTTTTAGTAACCTTTTTATTAGTTCCGATGCGATTACATCTTCTCCATGACCATTGCATATAAATAATAGAGAATGAGACACCTTACTGTTAAGATCATAAAAAGACTCAATCGAATCTTTTTCGGCGGCATGGCCAAGTGGTAAGGCAGAGGATTGCAAATCCTTTATCCCCAGTTCGAATCTGGGTGCCGCCTTATTTAATCTTTTTATGCATTTAATTATGAAGTTTTCGAAGAACTTCAATTTCAAATAAAGGGTATAACGTGTCAATTACTTATTGATATATAGAAAAATAGTCTTTCTTTATTATTAATTAATAATACCTTATATCAATTAATAAATAAAATTAAATGGATTTATTAATTAATTTCATCAGATAATTTATAAATAAATTTGGATAATTTTAGTAATCATTATCTGCTACACACATTCCTAAACATCTAACGCCATTTGATGCAGTCCTCCTGCAATGATTACATAAAATGGGATCTTTCTCTGAAGTAAGTTTAATTTTTGAATTATTTTTGTCTTTAAAATTTATAAACTCTTGTGTTGAATCAAATAGAGTCATTCTTGGAAACATCACTTGAATCGATACTAACAACAAGTGAAGCATTTGTGTTGGAAGAGGGTATATCCATAATTTTTACAGTTTCTTTAGGATCATCAATAACTTGATTTTCTTCAGTACTCTCATCAACTGCGCAAGCTTCAAGAGCCTCTCGAAGTAGTGAATCAAAAGTTGCTCCAGGTAATCTATGTCTAGCAACCTCAAGAAAAGTTCTCGGTAACGATTCAGATGCAGCATCCCGTAGAGCAGGGTTATTCTTTCTATGTTCTTGTTCTTCTTCTATTGATTTAATAAACCTCAGTGTGACATCTCTTTTGGTAGAGGCTTTTATTAGAGTATCGTTTTCAGGATTACTAAGATTAGGTTCATTTTCAAGATCACTAAGTCTTTTTTCCAAACTATTTAAAACTTCATTAGCTTCTTTACTAATATGAGCTAATTGACCATCGGACAAATTAGGTAAATCAGCGACAAAAACTTTCCCATGATCCCTTAGTGTCAAGAAAGTTGGTCTTGGCCCTTGAGCCTGCCTACCAATTGATTCAGAATTATTACCTATTGGTCTTTTTGGAGGTGTAGGGCCAGCTGAACTACGTCTACGTGTAATTCTTTGATTATTTGCAAAGGGCATTGAATAAAGGTTAAATCTTAATACTTAAACTTCCGATATAATTCGGCTGTAATTTTATTATATTACACCTAACTTTTTCATTTGGGTATAAAAAATTATTTTTTAAAACTCATTTAAAAAAGATAAAAAAATTTAAGTTAAAATTTCTGGCAAAAATTTACTTTTTGTTGAATCATTTTTTCGAACTATCTTTCCAATTTCCCAACTATCTATATCGTGCTCTTTACAAATACTTAATATCACGTCCTTAAATTGTTTATCAATAATTAAGCAAAATCCCACTCCAAGATTGAAAGTATTCCAAAAATCTTTTTCAGGAATAGATCCTTTCTCCTTAAGGAATTTGAATAAAGCAGGTATTTCCCAAGAACTGGTATTGATATAAGGAATAAAATCAGAAGGCATACATCTTGGTAAATTTTCTGGAATTCCTCCTCCAGTAATATGAGACATCGCTTTAATTTCTATATTTTCTGATAACATTTGGTGAATCACATTATTGTAAATTTTTGTAGGTTTTAATAACTCATCATAAAAATTTAAGTGAGAAACTTTTTCAAATTCTTTATCTATTTGATTATTATTTTGAATAATTTTTCTTACTAAACTAAAGCCGTTACTATGAACTCCATTACTTTTTAAAGCAATTATTAAGTCATTTTCAGATACTTTTTTACCATTAATAAGCTTATCCTCATCAACTATTCCAACACAAAATCCTGCAAGATCATACTTATTTTTTGAATAAAATCCAGGCATTTCAGCAGTTTCTCCGCCGAGTAATGAACAGTTATTTTCACCGCAGCCTTGTGCAATTCCCTGAACAACCCTCAATAATTGTTTCTTATCAAGTTTACCAGTTGCAATATAATCCAGAAAAAATAAAGGTTTAGCACCACTAGTGATGATATCGTTCATGCACATAGCAACTAAATCAATACCAACCTCAAAGTGAAAGTTTTTACTTTGGGCTAATTCTAATTTTGTTCCCACACCATCAGTTCCTGAGACAAGAACTGGTTTTTTAAAACTATCGAGAGGAATTCTAAACAAACCTCCGAACCCGCCAATACCATCAATCACATTAGATGTATGAGTTCCTTCAACTGCCTGCTTAATTTCGGAAACAAATTTTCGCCCAGCTTCTATATCAACACCTGATGTTTTGTAATCCATGAAATAAAAATGATAGACTTTCCCTATATAGATATTCCTCCTAAGATTGCTTTTGTCCAGTAATTATTTATCAAATAGATTTATTTTTTAAAAACAAAGTGAAGAAGGTAATCATAAGGAAAACTGAAGACTTAGAAAATTGGAGGAGAAATATAAAAAGTGAAATTAATTTCATTCCAACAATGGGTAATCTTCATAATGGACATATAAAACTAATATCAACAGCAAAAAATGAAAATTCAAATATTAATTTAGTAAGTATTTTTATTAATCCACTTCAATTTGATAACAAGTTAGATTTAGAGAATTACCCTAAAACAATTGATAATGATATAAAAATCGCCTTTTCAAATGGCGCAGATGCTATCTTCATTCCAAGTGATGAAGATATATATCCACCCAATAATAAAAATATTAAATTCCTAAAAGCTTCAATAGAATTATCTTCTGCATTATGTGGATTAAATCGAATTGGACATTTTGATGGCGTTTGTACAGTAGTTTATAGATTAATTAATCTCATAAAGCCAAAAAATCTTTACTTAGGGGAAAAAGATTGGCAACAACTTTTAATTTTAAAAGATCTTGTCCTCAGAAAGAAATTAAATGTTGCTATTAAATCTATTCCTACACAAAGAGATTTTGATGGAATTCCTTTAAGTTCTCGAAATGTAAATTTATCGAAAAACGACAGAAAATTGATTAGGTTTTTTTCAAGTGAGTTATTAGAAGCAAAAAAAAATTTTCAACAAGATAAAAAGATCAATTTAAACGAAATAACTAAAAAGCTATCAGCAAAAAAAATTACAATTGAATATTTAGAACTTTTACACCCTCATACACTCCAAAAAGCAAGCCTTGAGGATAATATTTCGTTACTAGCTGGTGCGATAAGATGTGGAGAGACAAGATTAATTGATCACGTTTTTCTAATGAAAAGAAGGCCGATTATTGCAATTGATGGTCCTGCAGGGTCAGGTAAAAGTACTGTAACAAAGTTAATCGCGAAAAAACTTAAACTTTTATATTTAGATACAGGTGCAATGTATAGGGCATTAAGTTGGCTTATTCTAAAAGAAAATATTGATTATAAAAAAGAAAAAAATTTACAGAATATCCTTAAAGATATATCTATTGTTTTCAAGCCGAATACAAATTCACATCAAGATGTTTATGTTAATAACTGCTGTGTTACTGAAGAAATTAGGTCGCAAAAGATAAGTTCCATCGTTTCTAAAATTTCCTCAATTAAAGAAGTAAGAAAATTCTTAGTAGAAGAACAAAGAAAAATTGGAGAATCAGGCGGACTTGTTGCTGAAGGAAGAGATATAGGAACTACTGTTTTTCCTCATGCAGAACTTAAAATATTTTTAACTGCAAGCATCGATGAAAGAGCAAAAAGAAGAAAATCTGATAAAAATAGTAAAGACTCACAAGAAATAGACCTTCATACATTAAAAGAACTTATAAAAATAAGAGATTTTGAAGATTCCAATAGGGAAATTTCACCTCTTATAAAAGCGAATGATGCAATAGAAATTATTACGGATGGATATTCAATTAATGAGGTAGTAGATAAAATTATTGATCTTTATAATGACAAGATTCCTAAAGAGTCTGAGATCAAATAAATTTAAGAAATACTTTCCAAAAAACCGTTTACAGAGTCTTCTAAAATATCAAGGACATAATCGAAGCCCTCATCACCTCCAAAATATGGGTCAGGAACTTCTTGCTCATTAAAAATTGATCTAAAATCTTGTATTTTTTGAATTGATGTAAAATCAGTTGAAACTATTCTATTTTTAAAATCTTGAATATTTTTAAAATTTGAGTCGTCCATCGCAAGAATATAGTTAAATTCGTCAAAATCTTTGCTAGTAATTTGACGAGCAGTGCTTAAAATATTTATATTTCTTCTTTCTGCAGCAATTCTCATCCTAGAGTCAGCTTTTTTTCCAATATGCCAACTCCCAGTTCCAGCAGAATCTACAATGAAACCATCTGTTAATCCTTTTTTTTCAAGTAGGCCTATAAAGATAGCTTCTGCCGCAGGAGACCTACAAATATTTCCCAAACATACAAAAAGAACAGAAATTTTTTTCATATGATTTCTAATTTCAATAAATTATAAGACTTTTAAGTAGTAAATAAAACTTCTTTAATTAAAGATTCAGTAAATTCTTTACCAAACAAACTCGACAACATTGGCCTTGCTGGATCGTTATCTCTTCTATAATTCAAATAATTATTTTGACCGTTTATTAATTCATTTTGAATTTCCATATTGGCTTCTTTGCTTTCGAAAAGAATTTCCAAATACAAATCAAGATATTCCTTAAATGAGGTATAAAGCTGATTAGCAATTAAAAAATCACTTCTTTCTTCTTTTGGTAATTTTGACCAGATAACTCCTGGAGAAAAAAATCTAGCTACATCTGCAGACATTTCTTCTGCTAATGGGAGAAATGAATGACAATAATTTTTAAGTTTTATAAGTTTTTCTAATAACTCATTATTATATTGATTTTGTATTTTTAATGAAGGCTGAAAATCTAATACTAATAAATGACTATTTGATAGAGAAACAAAATCTACTCCGAAAAATGGGACGTTATATGTAGTATTAGGAATAATTAAAAAATTCAAAACAGAATAATTTGGACTATTTATACAAACTGCTCTTGCGAATTGAATTCTATTTTTATGCGTTACACCCCAAGTAGAGAGATTCACATTTTTTTTTGATTTTTTTGAACCATAAGTTGAATCTTTATAAGAATATTCCGAAGGTATTATTTTTTCTAAACAGTTATATTTACTTAAGTTATTAGTTAAATATTTTAGAAAATTATGCCATCTCCAATCTGGGCTATAAAAAATAGTATCTTGTATTAACATTCAATAAATAATCTCATTATTTAATGTAAAAAGAAATTTATCAATAAATTTTTTTGTCCATTTTTCTCCAAAAAAAGATTTAAACAATTTATCTGCAGGGTCTTTTTCAATACTGTACTTATCATATTTAATTTGATTAATCTTTATTTCTTTTTCATTCAAAAATTGATTAACAGGATTCGATTTATAAATGTTCAAATAATTATTTACAAATGAATGAAATATATTATTTAAATCTCTATCAAGATTTAATTTATTTCCTCTACAAATAATCACCCATGGGGAAAAATACTTTTTTGAATCATATATATTCTTCATTTTATTATTATCAAATGCAGAATATTTTTTCTTAATACTACTTAAACTTGAACAATATTTTTCAAGATAGTTACCTTCTTGAATTAAAGGTTGATAATCAAGTATTGCTAATAACTTTTGAGAAGTTCCAAACCACAAAATATCAGCTCCTAAAATAGGAATTTCACTATCAAAATTTGGATATGCGACCGTATTAAACACTTGCAGTTTTTTGCCACCATCTAATCTTGTTATTCGCCACTTTCTATATTCGGGAGATGAAAAAAGCCAATTTTTAATAATATATTTTGAATCTTTATTATGATGTTCTTTGAATTCGCTCGATATTTGTACTTCATGACCATTTAATTCATCAATATTGGTTTTAAGGAAATCAACTAATGAATCAAACATAAATTACTAGGTCTCGGTGCTTCCTTTTCTTACTTTCTTTGTAATGTAATTAAATACAATCTTGCCTAGAACAGCAATCAAATTACCCTCAAGCTCCTTAAACATTTTCATATTGTAAGTAAAAGCTTTATTAGCTTCATCAATAATTTGATCAGCAGTCTTTTGATTA
>CACAXS010000006.1 GCA_902536545.1 uncultured Prochlorococcus sp.
TATTATCTTTTATCCAATAGCCTTATAATTTAAGAGGATAAATTCCCATCATGCACAAAAGAATTATTTCTTAAAGAACAATAATTAAATAATTAAATAAACTTTTGCACAATTTTAAACTATATATTTCTTAATTCTTTTTCTATTATTCGGGATTTTGTGAGTTAATTTATTTAGTTGAATTACCAATTAATTGGTCTCCAATCTCCATTTAATTGAAATGCAGCCCATACATTTGGATGTTGCCAAGCTTTAATAGGATGCTTTCTAAATTCTTTTTGAGTATTTGATAATGCTTTTGCTCTGCTTTCTCCTGATTTAAGTTTTAAATAAAAACTTTCCATAAATTCTGCGGTTGCCTTATCATCCACTTCCCAGAGCGAAAGTAAGCTTGAACGTGCACCTGCAACTGCAATTGCTCTTTTTAGTCCGTAAACTCCTTCCCCAGATTGCAGATCACCCTGACCTGATTCACAACCAGAAACGACTACTAATTCTGTGTCATTCCAATTTAATTTACTTACCTCTAGAGCTGTAAGATATCCATCGTCCTTTAAATTTTTATTAGGATAATTTGCTCCTGCTAAAACTATTCCACTTCTTAATAAAGGATTTTCGATTCTTTTATTGTTGGTTATGGAATTTGAAAATATATTTTCTGAAAATAAATTATCATTTTTATTATCACCTATGTAAAAAGAATGGGTCGCTATATGAAGGATTTTTGGAGACTCTTCTATTTGAATATTTAAAGCAGATGCTTCATCCTCTAGAAATAATTTGGCATTAGTAATTTTTGATATGATATCTGCTTCTTTTTTTGTTCCAGGTAAAGAACCCCATAATCGGTTTTTTTGATCAAATGATCTTTTTTGCTCATTCAAGTTTTTTGGGGATAACTTTTTTCTGCTATTGCTTGAGTTTTTCCCAGAGAAGTTGAAATTTGGATTCGCAACAACTATTGATTGTTTATTACTTAAATTCTTTTCTTTATTTAAAGTTATTAGTTCTCTTCCAGTAGTTAATAATCTAAGTTGAAAAATATCTCCTAATAAATATGTTTTATTAAAGCTTCCAATTGCAGCAAAAGGGACCTTATTTAATTCACTATCAGGGGAAATAAATAAGGTTTTTTTATTTTTAATATATTTCTCTAGGGGCTTGATAATTTTTGAACCTATTTCATGCCAGATATCTTGTGCATCAATTAAAGATTGTTCAGAGGAGACTAAGCCAAGGGATATTAACTGATCGATTTCAGCTGCTCTTCCTAAATCTATACTTTCAACATTATTATTTGGGAATAATATAAGGGCTTGATACTTTGCATCTCCCCAAGTATTTTCGTCCAAACTCTGATCAGGATCGATAGAAACAAAAGGTCTATATTTCTGAAATTCAATCAGTACTGCATCGTCAGGTATTTCTTTTGATATATCGTTCAAACTGAATATTTTTGATTTTAATTGTGGAAGTGATTTATATAATTCCAACTCTAATTTTTCTTTCTGAATTTTCAATTTATCCCTAGATTTTTTATTGCCCTGATTTGTTGAAGAAAGCTGATTTGTTAAATCTTTAATCTTTTCCATTAGTTCTTTTTCAGAACCTTCTAGGCTCGCTAATGTGATTTGCTTCTTTTCGATCTCCTCCAGTAATCCATGTCTATTTAATCTTGCAAATAATGCAAGATTCTTACCTAGTGGATGAATATCCGTAGCTGTAAAAATTGCTTGATATGAAATTCCTAATGTCTTAATAAACTGTTCCCTTTTTGAGATTGGTAAAAATGGAATTTGATCTTGAATATATTTAAATTGGATAGCTAAACTTCTTCTCAAATAATAGTCAGTTTTTTCATAATCTTTTTCTTTAAAATAAACCATCGCTACATTTAGTAGAGGTTGTATCAAATAGTGGCTTTCTTTCCCAAAGACTTCTTCATATAAATTTAATGCCTGATTATGATAGAATTTCGCTTTATTATTCTCTCCGTCCCACCAATAAGCGTAGCCAAGTAGTTCTGATAAAGATAAATCAGGCTTGTCTTTTTTACTGTTTTTAATTTCTAAATCATAAAGCCTTTTTAATATTCTTTGGGCCTTATTAAAATTCTTTTCTTTGAATGCTATTTGTGAGCGAATTAATTGTCCTTCTAATGATTTGAATTTAAAAAGTTTTTTGGCATCCTTATAATTATTGTCTGAAAAAATATAAATGTCTGCTAGATATTTCTTACAATCGTTTGTTTTAAGAGAATTTTCTAATTTTATTTTTTCTGATTCATTAAGACATTTTTTCAGGCTTTGTTGAGCTCTATCATTATCACCAATGGTTCCATAATATATAGCCTCTTTATAAAATAGATCTAAATAATCTTCATTTTTTTCTTTAACGTTATTCGATACACTTTTTCCCTTATTTATTAGAGGTATTACTTCTTGATAAGTACCATTTGATATATAAGTGTCTGTTAAATAATTAATTGCGAAAAGGATTTCTTCTGGCTCCCCAAAATCTATGATTGCTTCATAATCTGATATCGCACCTTCTAAATTTCCAAGTTGATATTTACCGAACGCTCTGTCTAAGTAGCTTTTTGTATAAGTTGGGTCAAGCTTTATTGCATTTGTATTATCTATTATTGATCCTTTTATATCATCTATCTGAAGTTTTAAATAGGCTCTCCAATTTAGGAAATAACTATTCGGATTGATATTAATTGCTTCTGTAAAATCTTTAATTGCGGAATCAAAATCCTTTAATTGATTTTTAGATGCACCTCTACCAGAATACGCATCTTCATTATTGGGATTAATTTCTATAACTTTAGAATAGTCTTCAATAGATCCTGCATAATCTTCCAATATATATCTTAAATATCCTCTAAAGAAATAAGCTTCTTCATATTGGGGATTTATTCTTATTGCAGATGAATAATCTAAAATAGCCCTCTCGTAATTTTCATTTTTTTCATGAAGATAACCTCTCCAGAAAAAAGATTTTTCCCAAGGATTTGGATTTAATTCAATTGCTTTTGAATAATCTGCAATAGCTCCTAAAAAGTCTCCAAGAAATTCTTTACTTATCGCCCTGTTGTGATAACCTCTCCAGTTATCTGGGTTTGATTTTATATACTTATTAAAGTCATCCAAAGCATCTGAATATTTTTTCTTAGAAATATTTTCTTTGCCGCTTTCAAAAAAAGATTCCTTGGTTTCCGCTTCAAGAGCTTTAAAACTGAAAATATTTGCAGGACTGGAAAAAAATAAAAATAATAATAAAAGATACTTAATCATTCATTTCAGAATCTGAATCTTGTATCAACTTTTGAGGTTTTTAGATTTATGCCCAGAAGACCGGAAGCATCTTTTTTGTATAGTGAAGATTCAAGATCGACTGATTTACCAGATCCCCTCGTTCTTGTGAATGCTTTATAAAGAGGATCATCTATATCTCCTTTAACTAATTTATCTATGGAAGAGTAGGAACAATCAGCATCAACTCTCCCCATTCCTGATAAAAGTGCATAGGCTCTTTGAGCTCCCGTTCCATGAGTTTTATCTCCTATTGCATAAGCAACAGATGACATTTCCAGAATATTTTCTCGGGTGATTTCTAATTCTTTATTTCCTTTCTGAATAAAATAACCTGCAAGACAATCAGCCTGAAGTTCATGATTGGGAGCCTGTAATCTTATCTCCAGAGCATTTTGCAAGGCATGGGCGAATTCATGAGCAACTACATATGCAACGCTAGAGTTTCCGAAGGCTTTTATAAAAGTTTTAAGTTGAACAGGATCAAGAACTATTGTGTGATCGGGAGGACAATAATACGAACCGGCGACATCAAAACCCTCATTAGATCCTTTGCATCCTCCACCATATAATCTTGTTCCACTTGGCACCGTAATTACCTGAGGAGGAAACCAATTCTTCAGATTTTCATCATCATTCCATGTCTTAATTAAATAAACTGTTGTTTTTTCTATTAAATCTGGGATATTGGAAGCTTTTGCTTCATAAGGAAAAATTAAAATAAATATTGCTAAAAGTAACTTCATCAAGGAGGCAAAGTATTGTTCTTTATATTAGTTATTTTATTTTTTGAGTTATAAGAAATTAAGAAATCATAATAATAGATAAGATCAATAGATTAAATTAGTTTTAATTTGGGAAAAATTCTTATCCCCCTTTAATACGACTTATCAACTATTTATTCCCCCCAGAGGGTTTTTAATCCTTCTTAGTAAGGATCAAAACATTGCTAAACAGGTACACCTAAGCTCGTTGTGCCCATCTGATAGCAATTTAATAAATCTGGACTTGTCTAGGAAACAATTTGATAAGCTCTTCCTGCCAGCCGCTGCCGCTTCTTCTGATTGTTGCTATTTCGGTATTATCGTTTGTGTGATGCACCTCCAGATATCTACCTTTGAGATAGAAAAGTGGACCCGAAAACGGACGTCCACTTCTGAATAATTTCTCTGTGCGATAGTGGTTATCTCACTGATACCAAGCTATCCCGCGAGTGCCCTCGTCGGGACTTGAACCCGAGACCTCTCCCTTACCAAGGGAGTGCTCTACCGCTGAGCTACAAGGGCAATTTTAAAGTGGGCCGGGTTGGATTTGAACCAACGTAGGCAGAGCCAGCGGATTTACAGTCCGCCCCCTTTAACCACTCGGGCACCGACCCCCACTATTTGAACTTATCAGTTAACGGACACTTTTTGTGAAAATGTTTTGGTTTTTTTGTTTATTTCTAGATAGCATTTGTAAAGAAAAGATCTTATTTAAGATGAATATCTTATTGATAAATGGCCCAAATCTAAATCTTTTGGGTACTAGAGAACCTGAAATATATGGTAATAAAACATTGAGTGATATAGAAAAAGATTTAACTAAAGTTGCCCAAGAAAAGAGTATTAATCTTGAATGTTTTCAAAGTAATCATGAAGGAGAAATAGTAGATAAAATTCAGGAGTCTGTAAAAAGTATCCAAGGTATTCTTATAAATGCTGGCGCTTTTACTCATACCTCGATTTCTATTCGTGATGCTTTAATTGGATCAAAAATTCCGTTTGTAGAGTTACATATTTCAAATGTTTTCAGTAGAGAAGATTTTCGTAAAGAATCTTTTCTTACAGATAAAGCTATAGGAATTATTAGTGGATTCGGTATATCAAGTTATTCCTTAGCTCTTGAAGGAATCATTGAATATTTAAGTAGTAAAGATTAAATGCTATTCGATTATAAAAGGCCCACTTCTCAAATTAAATATTTATCGTCATTCACCTCAGATGAGTGGATCAAACTCGCATTATCTAATCCAATAGATATTCTTATAGACCATGCTCATTGTGAAAGAAAAGCTGCAGGAGTAGCTATTCAATTGATGTTTAGATATCCATCAGAACCAAATCTGGCAGAAGTTCTAAGTCCAATAGCGAGAGAGGAATTAGAGCATTTTGAAAAAATACTTTATTTTTTAAAGGATCTTGGAAATTCTCTTAAGTCCTTAAAACCGCCTCCATATGGAGCTGAATTGTCCAAGAATATAAGAAAGGAAGAGCCAAATAGAATGCTTGATAGTTTCTTAATAGCAGGACTTATTGAAGCGAGAAGTCATGAAAGATTAAGCTTGCTTGCTCTAAATTCTGAAGATAAATCGTTTAAATCCCTTTATGATTCTCTGCTTGAGAGTGAGGCAAGGCATTTTGGAGTTTACTGGAAACTAGCGCAAAATAAATTCTCTAAAAATCAAACTCTCAAAAGGTTAGAGGAATTGTCTGAAATTGAGTCAGAAATATTAGCTGAAACTTTTATGATGCCAAGGGTACATAGCTAAAGTTAATAAAATAAAAATGATAATAAACAAGTTCTTAAGTTTACTTAATCGATATAAAACTGATTTTCCAACATTCACCATCGTTGGTGTAGGCCCTGGAGATCCATCGCTTTTAACAATTGCTGCTGTGGATGCAATAAAAAAAGCGAAAGTTATAGTTTTTCCAATATCAGATGATAATAAAAAGAGTTTCGCTGCAGAAATAGTAAAGAAATATACCAAATTTAAAAAAAATATACCTATCATCTTTCCAATGGCTAGGAAGGATTTTGATCCTGATGAAATATGGTCTAACTCAGTAGAAAAAATTGTGAAATTTATAAAAAACGGTGAATCAGTTGTTTTACTTTGCCTAGGAGATACCTCAATATTTGCAAGTTCTTCTAATATTTTGAGGATTATAAAGCATAATTATCCAGAGATTATTACCAAAACCATACCTGGTATTTCTTCTCTGTCAGCAACAGCAGCTTTGAATGATTTTGATTTAGTTAAAAAAGGTGAGACTTTAATAATCAAAGAGTGCCCCTCTTCCAATTCAGAATTAACATCCCTAATTAAGGAAAGTAAGGAAAATAAAACGGTCTTGGCCATTATGAAAATTGGGAAACGTTGGAATTTAGTTAGGGAAACTTTAAAAAAAGAGGATATTATCAAAAAATCATTAATTGCTTTAAGTGTTGGCACACCTGATCAAATTATTCAATATGCATATCAATACAATAAGGATGTTATGCCTTATTTTTCTTTGATTTTGATAAGGTTCGATTAATGCACAAAAAAGAAAAACCCAATGAAAATAAATTCACATGGCCAATAAGTAAAAAACTATTATTTCTTATTCTTGAAGATAAGGTTAGTGATATATTTGTTTGTGAATTAGTTTGGGAAAGACTTTTTTATACTAAAGAACTCTCTATAGATGATTGGGCCTTTAGCGCATTTACTCCTTCTTATTGGTCAGAAAAATTTGAAAAAGCTCCTCAAATCATTTCAGAGCGACTAGCCTCAGTACATTTGACTCGATCAATTCCAAAAGAATATAAACAGGGATTGAAAAATTTTCTTAATTTTAAAGGTTATAAGATTAATGAACTTTATCCAAGAAGAACTAGAAGAGCGACGGCAGTAAATTGGTTGATTTATTGGGCGATTGAAAATGATTGTTTTTCAAAAGATAGTGAATTTATGCCAAGTCCTAGTTCACCCCCTGTTAATCCAGTTAAAGGGCATTTTGGCGATCCAGAAATTAAATAAGTTTTTTTGAAAAAGGTAAATGATTCTATTAAAGGTATAGTTGTAATGGATACTACTTTCATTGGAGAGAAGAATTGATTCTTCCTACAATAGCAATTATCGGAAGACCGAACGTTGGGAAATCTACCTTAGTTAATCGTCTTTGCCAAAGTAATGATGCAATAGTGTTTGATAAGCCTGGTGTTACAAGAGATAGAACTTATCAAAATGCTTCATGGAGAGGTAAGGAATTTCAAATAGTTGATACAGGAGGTTTAGTTTTTGATGATGATAGTGAATTTCTCCCAGAGATAAGGACACAAGTTTTCTTAGCTCTAGAAGAGGCTTCACTCGCGTTACTGGTGGTAGATGGGAATCAAGGCGTTACTGATGGTGATTTATCAATAGCAAAATGGTTAAGAAACTCAAGCTGCAAAGTAATTGTTGCTGTTAATAAATGCGAATCGACTACCCTAGGAATATCCCTAGCTTCGGAGTTCTGGAAATTAGGATTGGGCGAACCCAATCCTGTTTCGGCTATTCATGGTTCAGGTACTGGAGATCTTTTAGATCTCGTTATTGGCGAACTTCCTGAAAATAATATCGAGGATGATGAAGAAAAGATAATGATGTCAATAATTGGTAGGCCTAATGTGGGTAAATCTAGTTTGTTAAATTCAATCTGTGGAGAAAAAAGAGCAATAGTTAGTGATATTAGTGGTACAACAACTGATTCAATAGATACTCTTCTTAAAAAAGGTAATAATCATTGGAAAATTATTGATACTGCAGGGATTAGAAGAAAGAAAAATGTTAAATATGGTACTGAATTCTTTGGTATTAATAGGGCTTTTAAATCTATAGATAGAAGTGATGTTTGTGTTTTAGTTATAGATGCTATAGATGGAGTAACTGATCAAGACCAGAAGCTGGCTGGACGCATAGAAGAACAAGGCAGAGCTTGCATAATTGTTGTTAATAAATGGGATCTTGTAGAAAAAAATAGTTCAACAATTTATCAAGTAGAAAAAGAACTTAGATCTAAACTTTATTTTTTGCACTGGTCAAAAATGATTTTTATATCTGCCCTAACTGGTCAAAGAGTTGATAATATTTTTGAGCATGCTCTTATTGCCGTAAATCAACATAGAAGAAGAGTTACAACATCTGTAGTTAATGAAGTACTTAAAGAATCAATCAGTTGGAAGAGTCCTCCAACGAAGAGAAGCGGCAAGCAAGGTAGGCTCTATTACGGTACTCAAGTAAAGAACAAACCTCCCACTTTTACTCTTTTTGTAAATGACCCTAAATTATTCGGAATAACTTATAGAAGATATATTGAAAAACAAATTAGAGTAAATTTAGGCTTTGAAGGCACACCCCTCATTTTATTTTGGAGAGGAAAACAGCAAAGAGCTTTAAATAAAGAAGTCGAAAGAGAAAATATTGAGTTAATTCAAAAAGATTAATGAATTTGCTTACTAAATTTTCAGTTGGTCAATACGTTCATGGTAATAGAAGTTGGCTAAGAATTATAGATAGTAGATTAAAAATAATTATGGTAATGATATTTTTAATTACTCCAGTTTGGGCAGGTCCAATATGGAGATTGAGTTTAGTTGTTTTTTTACTTCTAATTACTTTTTTAAGTTTATTGCCATCTAGAGTATGGTGGCGATCATTATTTTTTCTCTCATGTTTGTCACTATTAATTGGATTTATATCAATACTTGCCTCGTCTGATATTCAATCTCTTGATGGCTACTTAAGAAATCCCAATGAGTTGCAAGTATTACTGGAAAGCCAAAAAGAATGGAATATTTTGCAAATTCCCCCGCATAAGATATGGTTTATTAATTTTGGTCCCTACAACTTATCAAGAAAAGCTTTTGAACTAGGAATAAAAACCTCCACTTTGATATTTACCGTTATTCATAGTGTGAATTTGATGCTTTTAACCACATTGCAGGAAGACATTGTATGGGGATTAAGTTGGTTTATGTATCCATTAAGAAAGATTGGATTGCCAACTAGTAAGTGGCTTTTTCAGTTGTTAATTGCATTACGTTTTATTCCTCTAGTGCAGGAAGAACTTCAAAATATCATTAAATCAGTTTCAGTTAGATCAATAAATTTTCGAAATTTAGGACTAAAGAAATCCTTTAATGTTTTATTAATCTTAGTAGAAAGGTTATTTCAAAATATATTTCTTAGAATTGATCATGGAGCAGAATCATTACTATCAAAGAAAAAAATTATTATAAAAACCAACAGATTTAGAACTCTTTACCCTTCAAAATCTCTCAATGTAATTGTTAATACATTATCGATTTGTTTTATTTGCATAGCAATTTTTCTTAGAAAACTGTATGGTGCATTATAAATAACACAATATTTTTGGTTTGAGTTCTGAGCGTTATTTAAACCATCCAACATTTGGCATGTTATATCAAGTTTCTCCTGGAAATGATGGGAGAGATATTTATGCGACTTTATACGCTCAAAAAATGTTTTTCTTGGTAGAAGTTCGACAGAGAGAAGTTTTTTTTGAGGTTATACCGTATTTAGATGCTCGTAATCAGGCCGAATTAAACCTTCAAAAAGCTAGGAGAAAAGGATCTGAAGAACTATCTAAATGGGAGAATTTATTTACGCAAACTTTTCTATAAAAAGTGAACCCTGCAAATTATTTTAAAATAAAAAATAAAATACCATCAAATGTAAATATTCTTGCGGTAAGTAAAGGATTTAAAAGTCAAGAAATCAAGACTATTCAAAATATAGGTCAGAACGATTTTGGTGAAAGTAAGGTTCAAGAGGCGTTTGAAAAACAATTAACCCTAAAAGATCTTAAACAAATAAATTGGCACTTTATTGGAAGAATACAAAGTAATAAAATAAGAAAAATAGTTCAAAATTTTGAATATATTCATTCAGTAGATTCATTTGAAAAGTTGCAAAAGATTTCTAATATTTCACGTGAAGAGAAGAAAAATCCATTAATAATGTTGCAGGTTAAGTTGAGTAATGACCCTACTAAAGGAGGATTTAATCCTGAATTTTTAATTTTGAAATGGAGAGAAATACAAGATTTGAAAAATATTTCATTAACCGGTTTGATGACTATCAATCCTAAAGGACTTAGCTCTAAAGAAAATTCAAGATTGTTCAAAAAATGTCGTGTTCTCGCTGATTCTCTGGAACTACCTGATTGTTCCATGGGGATGTCAGGTGATTGGGAGGAAGCTATTGACGCTGGATCAACTTGGTTAAGATTAGGATCATTGATTTTTGGAAGCAGATCCTAATTAGTTATTTTTTAAATAATCTTATCTATAAACTTGCAGTAAAGTTCAACTAACGTTATCTAAGTAGTAGGTAGTTTATTCATTTAAAAAATGAATCTATTACTTAAGGTTCTTAAACCTTAGTAATCAATTTCAAGAGGATTTAAAAGGTGTCACTTATTTCTAGATTAAAGGCAGTTGTCGCAGGGGATGAGTATCTCGAAGATGATTTTGATGAGTTGGATTATGCTTCAGAGGATGAATTAAATGATATAAATAATTTCAAACAAAATCCAAAGAATGCAAATGCTCTTGCAAATTCAAATCCATTCGATTTTATGAATAACAACAAATCATCAAAAGTAGTCGGTATGCCTGGAATCTCAAATTCATCCTCAGAAGTAAGCTTAATGGAACCAAGAAGTTTTGATGAGATGCCTCAAGCTATACAAGCATTAAGAGAGAGAAAAACTGTAATTCTCAATTTAACTATGATGGATCCTGATCAAGCTCAAAGAGCGGTTGATTTTATTGCTGGGGGCACATATGCAATTGATGGACATCAAGAGAGAGTTGGTGAAAGTATTTTTCTTTTTGCTCCAAGTTGTGTCAATGTAACTAGTTCTTCCTCAGAAGAAGCGTCTCCTTCTTATGTGTCTACAGAAAACGCACCAGAATATAGTTTGGGTAAAAATACTACTCCTGAACCAGCATGGGGTAATTCTAAATTAAGTGCTTATTCATGATTAATCTGTGACAGATAAAATTGCGATTATTGGTTTTGGAAATATTGCAAGTGCTATAGTTACGCCTCTATTAGATAAAAAATTAATTCAGCCAGAGAATGTTTTTTGTGTTGTAAATACAGAAAAAAGTTTAGAAAACATAAAAAAAAATTATAAATATAATATAAACATTTATAAATCAGATTCTAAAGATTCAAAAATAATTTGGGATTGTCAATATAAACTTCTTTCGATAAAACCCCAACAATTTGATGACATAAGTGAGGCCCAACATATAAAAAATAAGGATAATTTAATAGTTTCAATTCTTGCCGGGGTTTCAATAAATAGACTTACTCAGAAATTTCCTAATCATAAATGTGTGAGGGTGGTTACAAATATTCCAATAACTATTGGAAAAGGTTTAACAGGGATCTCTTGGGGAGAAGAGATTACAAAAGATCAGAAACAATTTGCGAAAAAATTATTTGAAAGTACTAGTAAAATTTATGAATTTACTGAAGATTACCTTGATATATTTTTAGCTTTAACTTCATCAGGTCCTGCAATTATTGCTCTAATTATAGAAGCATTAAGTGATGGAGGATTAAGCGGGGGATTACCAAAAATAATTTCAGAGGAACTTGTTATGGAAATGATACTAGGGACTATTTGTCTAATAAAGGAAAATAAACTTTCTACTTCTGAGCTTAAAAATTTAGTAACCTCTCCAGGTGGAACAACTATTTCTGCTTTAAGGGTTTTAGAAAAAAAGAGTGTAAGGTCAGCATTAATGGAATCAATAGTTTCAGCTAGTAATCGAAGTAAAGAGTTTCGTTAGGTTTCTCAATTATCTTTTAAGTTCATATAAACTTTTTCAAGTGAATTTATATTTTTAGCAATTGTGTATCTCTCAAGTATACGTTCTCTAGCTTTTTCTCCAAGATCTTTTGTAAATGATGGGTGTTCTACAAGAATTGGGATTATAGTTTTTAACTGTCCAGCCACATTTTCAGTTGAAATTACTATTCCTGCTCCGTTATCTAAAACTTCACCATCAGCTCCGGCATCTGTAGCTACACAAGCAGTACCAGCAGACATTGCCTCTAAAAGTGATAATGATAAACCTTCTACTAAGCTTGGTAAGAAAAATACTTCTGCTATTTGCATTATTGCTATCCTAGTTTCTAAATCTAATTCGGCACCCCACCAAATTAATTTTTCATTACCAAGGTTAGAAAAACTATTTTCAAGTGTTGGCTTAATTGGTCCATCCCCAACAATAACTAATTTGCAATTTTGAGTTTTTGTTTGGCGCCAAGAACGTAAAAGTGCCTCGATATTTTTTTCATTTGCAATCCTTCCCATATATAAAAAGATTCTTTCATTTCCAAGTTTGTTTTTTACATGATCATATTTTTTATTTTTTTTGCAAAAAGGTTTCCAAATATTTTCATCAACGCCGTTTGGAATAATTATTTGTTTTTCTTTAGGTACTCCTAATTTCTCAAGAACATTTTTTTGAGGTTCAGAAAAAATAATTATTTTATCGAACTTTGCTAATGAGGGAGCATAAAGTTGATACGTTAATTGTTGAGTACTCGCGGTTAGATTTCTATTTTTTGCATCAAATGGTGGATGAAATGTTCCTAGAAGAGGTACATTAATTTCATTACAAAGCTCTGGAAGTCTAAAGTCTAAAGGAGATAAAGTTAGGCTTGCATGTACTATGTCAGGTTTTAATCTTTCCAATGATAGCCTTAGCTCTTTTTCTGCCCTTGGCGAGGGTATTGTATAAACTTGAGATTTAATTAAATATGGGAGACTTACATCAGGATCATTTGCAAGAAATAATGGTTTTGATGAATTTGAACTAGAGGGGTTGTCGAAATGAATAAAGCTAATTTTATGCCCTCTGGCCTTTAATTCCTTAGTAGTTGAATTACCGTAAGTTACATTTCCACAAAAAGGCGATTTTTTCCCCAACCATGCAATATGAACCACATTAATTGAATTAACTATTTATAAAGTTAACAGGCAAAGGCGCCATGTTCATATTTTTAAAATTTTTTAATGCTTTATGAAAATGCTAACTATATATTTCTCTCAACATTTTTAGTGAAGATAGATCCTTCTCTAATTGAGTAGAGATCCATGTCTCAATAATGAATAATATTTTAAGCCAGACTTTTTTTGGACCCAACAACTCCCCATTAGATTTTATTGGTAATTCTGGGAAAAGAAGTCTCTGTAATAGAGCAACTTCAGATGCATTAATTTTTAGATTACTTTGAGGATCTTCTATGGATGAAAACCCTTCGCATGGCAAATAATAACAACTCCATTCCCAATTTCCTAAAGGTGGAATAATAGGCTCTCCAGTTTTACAACAATGATGAATTGGTAAATTAATACCCCCGATGGCTAATAGATGGATCAAAGATTGAATACTCATTGAGAGCATTTTAATATCTTCTTCTTGAGACGCTTTATATAAATAAATCCTATCAAGATGTGCAAGAACGCAAGATAAATAGTCTTGCTGCTTGTCATTATTACCTATTAATAAAAATGTTAATTCAGTTATTGCTTGTGCGGCTGCAAGACATTCAATATTTTTCCCAAGGCCAGAATAGCTTTTTAATATTTTAATTTGACGTACTGATTTAAGATTCCTTTTTCCAAAAATCTGCAAACTTAAATATGTTAAAGGAGCAGCTGCGGCAAGACTACTTTTAGGACGCCTAGCACCAGGTACTGCTAATCTAACAATCCCTTGCTCATCGGTAAGGATAGTTATTAATCTATCATTCTCGCCTAATGGAGAAGCTTTAATACAGAGACCTTTTAATCTGCACTCACCAGAACCAGACATTTAAATAACGTTTACTTCTTCAAAAATTTCACAAAAATTGGAAGTTCCCACGCAACTAATTCCATTATCAAACAAATCAATTACTTGCGTCAGTTTTTTTATACCACCAACAACTTTGATTTGATTTTGTGAGCCTGTTATTTTTAGTATTTCGCTGACATCATTAGATGTAAGAGAAGACCCAAACCCGTCCCCGAATTGAAAATTTTTTATTCCTAATTCCAAACATATTTCTATCGCATTAATAAAAACTTCTTCTTGTAGTTTTGATTTATTTATGATTATTGTAACTGGTAATCCAGATAATTTAACTTGCTCAATTTCAGAAGCAAAATTTTCTAAATTTCTTTTGGATAAATTGATAAAGTTTGGGATATATTCAATTCCTTTTGCACCCTTATCTTTTGCAAAACAAACTAATTCTTCAATAAATGAAACTGGTAAATCTGCTAAAGGGTAAGAAATAAGTGCGTTTATATCCGCACTGTAATTTCCCAAACAGTTTTTAAGATCAATTAAATAATTTAGTGAAGTAGAAATATTTTTGATATTATGTTTTCTTATCAAATCGCAATTCACACAGAAATCTTCCCAGGATAGATAAGGGTTAATAATAATCGCATGAATTTTCTCGTTTAATTCATATTCAATATTGGGCATTTGAAACTTATTTAGATTGAATCAGTCCATAACCTCCATGATTCCTTTTATATATAACTTGAAGTTCATTATTTTTCTTGTTTCGAAAAACATAAAAATCATGATCAATTAGATCTAATTGTTTTCTTGCTTGTTCTGATGAAATTGGAGTCATTTCAAAGTATTTATTTTTAATAGATGGCTCAGGCAGACTTGCTTCAGTTCCTTCTTTAAATAAAGCTTTATCTAAAAAACTTGATTCCATACTTTCAATTGGTAAAGAATCTTTATTTTTAAATTGTTTATTATGGATTGTTTTATTGTTTCTTTCTTTGTATTTACGTAATTTTCTACAGAGTTTATTTGAAACTAAATCAATGCTTGAGTATAGATTTTCAGTTTTTTCTTCAGCTCTAATTACGGTACCATTTGCAAAAATAGTAACTTCTGCAGTTTGGAACGAGACTCTTGGGTTTTTTTCAATTGAAAGGTGTATGTCAGCCTCTTTAACGATATCCTTATAGTGATGCGTTGCTTTTTCTATTTTTGCCTCAGTATATTCTTTTAATGCTCCAGTGAGCTCAAGATTCTTTCCATGGATTAAAATTTTCATAACAAATCTAAAAATATTTACTTACTTTCTAAATCTACTTAAATATGGATAATAGAACAGCAATAATTAAACAACCTGATAATATTTCTTCTTTTAATGATGTTTATAAATTACAAAAAGAATATCAGGAGGCATTGATTTTAGATAATTTTAACCCTGACTTTATTTGGATAGGGGAGCATCAACTCTGTTATACATTAGGTAGAGGATCAAATTACGATAATTTACTATTTTCTTTGGATGATAATAAATATGATGTTTTTAAAATTAATAGAGGTGGTGAGGTTACTTGTCATATGCCTGGACAATTAGTAACTTACTTGGTTTTAGATTTGAAAAATTTTAATAAAGATTTAAATTGGTATTTAAGAAAAATTGAAGAAATCATTATAAAAATTCTTGGAACTTTCAATATAGATTGTGAATCTAGAAGGGGTTTTACTGGTGTTTGGATAGGAAATAAGAAAATTGCTTCTATTGGAATTGGTTGTAAAAGATGGATTACGATAAATGGATTTTCAATCAATGTAGACTGCGAACTAGAAAACTTTAATAGAATTAATCCTTGCGGAATAGAGGATTGTTTTATGGCAAATATGATTGATTACAACAAAAATTTAAATATTCAAGAAGTCAAGAGAATTGTTAAAAAAATCATTCAGGAAGAATTTAATTTTGATTTTATATCAAAATAGAAATTAAAATTTCAAAATCGATTTAATATGTGTGATCTAGCTTATTGGCCTTCAGCTAAACCTCTTTCTAAAAAAGATAAATTTGCTAAAAATAGAGCTTTTATTAAGAAGCTTCATCATATAGATCAAATTTGGGAAAAATTAAAAATTAAATGTGGTGATACTTTAGCTGTTTGCGATTTAAGAGGAAAATATCAAGAAAGATTTTCTTATTCTGAGTTGGCTGATTTAATTACAAAAGTCTCTTTTTCATTTAAAAATCATGGTTTAGTAAAGGGAGATGTAGTTACTGTAATATCTGAAAATTCTCCAAGATGGCTAGTAGTAGATCAAGGCTTAATGCGTTTGGGAGCTATAAATGCAGTAAGAGGTATTAATTCTCCTTCAGTAGAATTAGATTATATTATTGAGCACTCTAATTCAGTAGGTCTAGTAGTTCAATCTAAGGAGATTTGGCTAAAGTTAAACAACAAAGAAGAATTAAAAAAAAGACTGAAATTTATAATCAATTTAGAAGATGAACAATTTGAAAGTTTAATAAGTTGGAGTAAATTTACAAGTTCAGCAGAAAAAGAAAATTTACAAAATAATAATTTTGAAAAATTTAATCCAGAAATTGATGACGTCGCTACTATTCTTTACACTTCTGGGACAACAGGAAAACCTAAAGGTGTACCCTTGACTCATGCAAATTTTTTACATCAAATAATCAATTTAGCCTATATCGCTGATCCAGAGCCTGGGACCTCTGTATTAAGCGTGTTGCCTATCTGGCATTCTTATGAGAGGAGTGCTGAATACTTCTTTTTTTCATGTGGTTGTTCACAATATTATACAATTCCAAAATTTCTGAAAGATGATATTACACAAATAAAACCTGTTGTCATGGCCACTGTACCAAGACTATGGGAGGCAATACATGATGGTTTTTTTCAGGCGTTAAAAAAAATGACTTCCAAAAAGCAAAAACTTATTAAGTTTTTGATAAGTAATAGTTCAGTTTTCAAAAGAAGTTTTAGAAAGATAAGAAACTTAGATATCAATCAAATAACTTTTAAATCAAAAATCCTCTTGCTGGGTTCTATTATTGGTCGATATCCTTTACATAAATTGTCTACTATTTTTTTATGGCCGAATATTCTTAGACAACTATGCGGAGAAAAACTGAAATTTCCTATTAACGGCGGAGGGGCATTGCCAGAACATGTGGATCTTTTTTTTGAATCTTTAGGTGTAGATGTTTTGGTGGGGTATGGCCTTACAGAAACTAGTCCAGTATTAACTTGTAGAAGAAGAGAATTAAATGTGAGAGGATCATCCGGTCAGCCTCTAGCATTTACTGAAATCAAAATAGTAAATGATGATAAAAAAAAGATTCTGAAGTTCAGAGAAGTCGGAAAAATTCTTGTTAAGGGACCGCAAGTAATGAAAGGTTATCTTAATAATAAATTAGCTACAAAAGATGTTTTATCCAAGGATGGTTGGTTTGATACTGGTGATTTAGGTTTCCTAATACCAAATGGTTCTCTTTTTATAACAGGAAGAGCCAAGGATACAATAGTACTATCAAGTGGCGAAAATATAGAACCGAATCCGCTTGAGACCGAAATCCTTAGTTCTGAATTTATTAATCAGATTCAACTAGTAGGACAAGACAAGAAATGTTTAACAGCCCTTGTAGTGCCTAATGTCGAATTGCTTAAAAACAAGTTTTTGGAAGAAGACTTTTCGCAATTAAACCTGAATAAAAATATTAGTACATTTTTTAAATCACAAATTAATAATTTGCTTAAAAGTCGAGTTGGAGCAAGATCAGAAGAACAGATATTAGATTGTTATTTTGTTGATGCCTTTACTTTAGAAAATGGTTTGTTAACACAAACTCTTAAACAAAAAAGAAAAGAAATAGAAAAAAAGTATTCATTACAAATAGAAAATATGTATGAAAACAAATTTAGGAAGAAAATTTGATTTGTTCTATCTATATTAAAAAGGTAATTTAATTTTTTATGGAAACAAAAAACTCAATATCTATAAAGCGCTCAATAGCTATTAAAGCTGTAGTTACACCAACTTGGAAGGAAGATGCTGAAAAAGAATTAAGTAAAGCAATTTCAAATATTGATCAGCAATTATCTCAACTTGAGCAGGAGGGGCAGCAAATAGTAAATAATATTAGATCTCAATCTATTAATCCTCTAGATCCAAGAGTACAAGAACAGGTTAGTCAGGTGCAACAACAAGTTGCAGCAAAACGAAATGAAATTGAAGAACAAAAAAGAAATCTACTTCAACAACAGAGTCAAGTTCGCGAATTAAAAATGGATGAAATTGTTGATCAAGGACAAGTGGATAGTTTCTGTGATGTCACTGTGGGCGACAATCTTATTGAAAAAATGCAAGTCTCAATTACTGTTAAAGATGGAGTTATTCAATCTATAGAAAATAATTAAATAAAAAGATTTAGTATCTTGATAAAAATAAGTTAATCTTTATTGCGAAAAGTTTTTAATTCTAATCGATCTAAATTATTACTTTCTTAAGTTTTAAGAGTTCCCACTGTGAACATGATTTCGTATAATTAGATCAAGAGTTAAAAGGGTTTTTAATCATAAAAACTTTTGAAAGTTTGGTAAAAATCCCTTAAAACTTATGCAATAACAATTTTCTTATGTCTCACGAAATATTCATGCCTGCCTTGAGTTCTACTATGACGGAGGGCAAGATTGTGGAATGGTTGAAAAATCCGGGAGATAAGGTTGAAAGAGGCGAATCTGTCTTGGTTGTTGAATCTGACAAGGCAGATATGGATGTTGAATCTTTTCAAGATGGATATCTTGCAGCAGTTTTAATGCCTGCCGGCAGCACTGCACCTGTTGGAGAAACTATTGGTCTCATTGTAGAAAATGAGGATGAGATAGCTTCTGTTCAAAAACAAAATAAAGAAAATCAACCCGAAGTCTCTACTTCAGACCAACTTGAATTGGTAAGCAATAAAACTGAAGAAAAACCAGTAGTCCAGACTGAAAATATAAATAAAGAAGCGGAAGAAGTCGTTTTAAAGAGTGAAAAGCCTGTACCATCTTTTAATACCGATCAAATTAGTGCCGCTATAAGTAATGTTTCTTCGAGGATTATTGCATCTCCAAGAGCTAAAAAACTAGCCTCTCAAATGGGTGTTGATTTAGCAAAGGTTCATGGATCTGGTCCTCACGGAAGGATTCAAGCTGATGATATTCTAAAAGCTAATGGACAACCTGTCTCCATACCATGGATAGGAGAAAGTGCTTCTCCTGCAAATATTCCTGGTACAAATTTGGGAGTTGAAAGTAAACCAGAAACTTCAGGAAATAGTTTTGGTAAACCTGGAGAAACAGTTCAATTTAATACTCTTCAAAAAGCAGTAAATAAAAATATGGAATCTAGTTTAGATGTTCCATGTTTTAGGGTGGGTTACTCTATCAATACAGATAAATTAGATAATTTCTACAAAAAGGTAAAACAGAACGGAGTGACTATGACTGCCTTACTTGTAAAGGCAGTTGCAAAAACACTAAAGAAACATCCTCAAGTTAACTCAAACTTTTCAGAAAATGGAATTTCTTATCCAGAGAATATAAATATTGCTGTTGCTGTTGCGATGGAAGATGGGGGACTAATAACTCCAGTTTTAAAAGAACCATGCAAAACTGATTTATTTGAATTATCTAGGGAATGGAAAGATCTTGTAAAAAGATCTAGATTAAAACAATTAGAACCAGATGAATACTCAACAGGAACATTTACCTTATCTAACCTTGGTATGTTTGGTGTTGATAGATTTGACGCAATACTACCCCCAGGGACCGGTGCGATCTTAGCGATAGCATCATCGAAACCAACTGTTGTAGCTAATAGTGATGGTTCAATATCTGTTAAAAAAATAATGCAAGTAAATCTTACAGCTGATCACAGAGTGATCTATGGAGCTGATGGTGCTTCATTCTTGAAAGACTTGGCTAACCTGATTGAAAATGAGCCAGAGACACTTATATCTTAAATTTAATTGATTTATAAAATTAATAATGAAGAAAGAGATTATAGGCTTGAATCTTATGATTATTTACTTGATCCTTCATTAATTGCTAGTAAACCTTCTGCAATTAGGCATGAATCAAGATTGATGATAGTTAGAAATAGTGTTTTAGAAAAAGACTGCTTAACTAATAAATTTACCAAGAATCTTTTAGATGAATTTAGAGAAGGCGATCTTGTAGTTGTAAACAATACTAAAGTAATGAAGGCAAGGTTAAAGGTTGAATTAGAAAATGGGACGTTAGTCGAATTATTAGTCTTAGAAAGATCCCATGAATGTGTTTGGTTATGTTTGGCAAAGCCAGCAAAAAAGTTAAAAATAAATAGAAAAATAATTTTAAAATCTCCTTCTGCAAAAGATATTAATTTGATGGTTGATGGGGTTGATGAAGAAACTGGAGGGAGATTTATTAAATTTCCTGAAAATATAACTGATCTCAATTCAATGAATGACCTTCTTGATAAATACGGGGAAATACCTCTCCCACCTTATGTAAAAAATACCGAAGAAGAATCTTTTCATGAGAAAAGTTATCAAACTGAGTATGCAATTAATCCGGGGGCAGTAGCTGCACCAACAGCTGGTTTACACTTAAGCAAAAGTCTTATTTCCAATCTAAAAAAAAAAGGAGTAATAATCTTACCGATAACTTTGCACGTGGGTTATGGAACATTCAAACCAATTGATCAAGAAGATTTAAGTAACTTAAAACTTCATAAAGAATGGGTAAGTGTTAATAAGGAAGTAGTGGAGGAAATAAAAAGAATAAAGAAAACAGATAGAAAAATAATTGCTATTGGTACAACTAGCGTAAGAGCTCTTGAAAGTTGTTATTCTTGCGAAATTAATGACTTTATTCCCATAGCTAAATATGTAGATTTAGTAATTAAGCCAGGTTATAAATTCAAGGTAGTTGATGGATTATTAACTAATTTTCATCTCCCTAAAAGTTCATTATTACTTTTAGTAAGTGCAATGATTGGTAGAGAAAGATTATTGGATTTGTATAAGAAAGCCATAAAAGAAAAATTTAGATTCTTCTCTTATGGCGATGCGATGTATATTTCACCAGATTCACTACTGGAGAAAAAATAGATTTAGGCTTTAACTGGTTCTTGAATGATTCCGCTTGGAACTTCAGTAAACATAATTGATGATAAATATCTCTCTGCTAAATCAGGTAGAACAACTACAATTGTCTTCCCAGCATATTCATCTTGTTCAGCTAATCTAACAGCAGCAGCAGCAGCAGCCCCACAAGAAATTCCTACTAATAGACCTTCCTCTTTAGCTAACCTAAGAGCCATCTCTATTGATTCGTCATTTGTTACTTGTTCAACCTTGTCAACAATTGATAAGTCAAGGTTCTTAGGAATAAATCCTGCTCCAATTCCTTGGATTTTATGTGGTCCAGATTTAACCTCTTCTCCATTCATTGTCTGTGTAATAACAGGACTATGTGATGGTTCTACAGCTACAGAAGTAATATTTTTGCCCTTTTCTTGCTTAATATATCTTGAAACTCCTGTAATTGTGCCGCCAGTTCCAACCCCTGCAACTAAAACATCAATTTCACCATCGCAATCATCCCAGATTTCTGGTCCAGTAGTTTTAAAATGAATTTCAGGGTTTGCTGGATTATCAAATTGACCGGGCATGAAATATTGAGAAGGATTACTTTCTGCAATTTCTTTAGCCTTAGCTATTGCTCCAGGCATACCTTTAGAAGCCTCTGTCAAAACAATTTCAGCCCCCATCACTGCCATAACCCTTCTTCTTTCAATTGACATGGATTCTGGCATTGTAAGGATGAGTTTATAACCTCTTGCTGAAGCAGTAAAAGCTAAAGCAATTCCTGTATTTCCAGAAGTTGGCTCAACAATAGTTTTGTCTTTTGTAAGCTTCCCACTTTTCTCTGCATCCCAAATCATGTTGGCGCCAATCCTACATTTGACACTATAAGCAGGATTTCTACCTTCAATTTTTGCAAGTACTGTAGCTTTCGCTTTTTTAGTAACTGATTTTAATTTTACTAATGGAGTGTTTCCAATAGCAAAACTGTTGTCCTCATAAATTTTTGCCATTTATATATTGAGAATTCATACTTTAATATTAACTATTATTCAGAAAAAAAGTGTACATAAGTTTTATACGGTAAATACTGGGAATTTAGAAATTATTTAGTGCTTTTGAAAAGGTTTCCCATAATTGATCTTGGTCTTCTAATCCAACTGACACTCTAATAAGGTGCGCGGGTATACCAAAACTTTCAGCCCAATCCAACTCGTCATAGTGAGCTAGTAAAACATAAGGACAAACTAGAGTAAATTTTGTACCTAAACTAGGTCCTTTAGATACTTGTAGAGAATCATAAAATTTTTTAGCTTTGTTCAATCCACCATTTAATTCAAAAGATAATAAGCAGCCATATCCTCCATCAGAAGTAAGTAAAGAATTAAAATTTGGACAATTTTCAGGATGGAAAATATTTTTAATCTCGCTATGGGTCTCTAATCTTTTTTTTAATTCTAAACATGCTTTGTTTTGTTCAAAAACTCTTTGATTTACATCTCTACTAACTTTCTCTAGATAAACTATATCCCCATCGGAAAGTATTGGAAGATTAATCTCGTTAAATGCACTTCTAAACTGATCAATCCATTTGCTTTTTGGATTTAGTATTAATGATCCGGCAAGAATATCACCACTACCTGAAAAAACTTTTGTAAGTGAAGTAAAAACTATATCTGCATGTTCTAGGGAATTTATATTTAAATTCGAACCAATTGTATCGTCAACAATTAATGGAATATTTAACTTTTTTGCTATTTTTGAAATTTTTTTAATGTTTACACATTTGAGCATTGGATTACTTGGTAGTTCAATAATTAATGCTGATGGATTAATTCTTTTGATTTCTAATTCAATATCTGCGCAATTTTCTTCTGTAATTAACTTAGCTCCGTAAAAGATATTCATTGGTAATTTAAGTACATCTACATATGGAAAACCAATTTGGAGTGTTGGTTTAGCTGGAAATAATTTATATATGATTTCTAATGATGTATGCAATGCAGACATTCCAGATGAAGTTAAGTGAACATCACTAGTGTTAATTTTTATAGATTTAGAAATTCTATTTTTTATTTTTTGAGAACATTCATTTACGTAAGATTTTGGAGGGCAATCTTCAAGACCTAGTTCTATAGCAGCAGCTCTTGAAGATAAACCAAGACCAGTATGTTGCCAAAAATATTTTGCATAAATACTTCCTTCTTTTTCAGTTATTAAGAAAGCTAAATTATCTCTTTTTTCTATTAATGAGAATTGTTCAGAAGTATTTCTATCAATGTATTTTTTAGCTTTAAAAGCTATGCTTTCGTTCGGATATGGCCATATACTTTTATTGTTGTAGTAATTTTGCTTTTTTACTTTTTCGCATAATCTTTTCACTATGGGGTTTAGCCCGAATCGCGGGTAAATGGACTTCAATAAATTCATGCAATTTTGATCTTTTTCCTCGTAATTTATTACATCATTCCAAGTTGGTAATGCTACAGAAACGGCATGAATACTATCAGGAATTGCATATCCTAACTCTAAATTTTTCCATATAGGGTTTTTAAGTAAATCTCTCAATTTTCAGAATTTATTTAAAGCGAATAAAATGTCCGAGATTAAATCGTTTGCATCTTCACATCCAATTGATAATCTTACAAGAGCATCATTTATTCCTAGTAGATTTTTTGTTTTATCATCAACATAAGCATGAGTCATCGTCGCAGGGTGACAAATTAAACTTTCAACTCCTCCAAGGCTTTCTGCTAGAGAGAAATATTTGAGAGATTTGCAAAATTTAAAAGTATCCTCTCTATTTAAATTTAATTTCAAGGTGATCATCGAACCTCCAGATTTCATTTGCGATTTTGCTAAATTAAATTGCGAATGTTCTTTATTAAAAGGGTAAATTACTTTACTAATTATTTTGTGATTCCTTAATTCTTCAGAAATAAATTCTGCACTTTGAGTTTGTTGTTCGATTCTTAAAGGAAGAGTTTTTACTCCTCTCGTAATGAGCCAACTATCAAAAGGAGATGGTTGAAGTCCGAGTGCTTTCTGAGAGAAAAGCATCTTCCTATTCCATACCTCATTATTTGTCAGTACTGCTCCACCAAGTGCGTCACTATGTCCATTAATGAATTTTGTGGTGCTTACAAGCGATAGTGTTGCACCAAGGTCCAATGGTTTTTGAATAAGCGCTGTAGAAAATGTGTTGTCTACAACTACTGGTATTTCGAGTTTATTCGCTTCATCACAAATCGCCTTAATATCAAGTACCTTCAAAAGTGGATTTGTTGGACTTTCTAGCCATATCAAGGTTGGCTCGAAGTTTGAAATCTTTTTGATGTTATTTTCGTTTGTAAAATCTGTGTATAAAACTACTAGTCCAAATTTCTTGAAAACTTTTTCGAACATCCTCACTGTACAACCATAGAGATTTGACTCGCAAAGTATCTTGTCGCCAGATTTTAGTGTTGATGAAATTGCAGTTACTGCGCTAATTCCAGATCCAAAAACTGTGCAGTATTTAGAATCTTCTATTGATTTAAGGATGTTTTCTAGAATTCTAAAGTTTGGATTGCCTGATCTGGTGTAGTCGAAATTATCTTTATTTCCATGTTTGAAAGTAGATGTAGAAAAAATTGGAGGCATAACGCATCCAGTGTCTTCTGCAAAAGTTTCCCCATGGTGAATAGATAAGGTCTTAACACCAGGCTTTTTAATATTATTTTTCTTATTTCCCATTATTTTTAAAAATAAGAATAAAGTTAAAATCTCTCATTTTTAAATGAGAGATTTAATAATCCAAAGAAAAATTTTATTAAACCTTTCTTGAATAATATTCAACAACTAGTAGTTCGTTTATTTCAAGAGCCACCCACTCCCTATCGCATTTCCCATTTATTTTCCCTGTTAATTTGGGCTTGTCTAAATCAAGATGTGGGGGAACATTTGCTAATCCAGGGAACTCTATATTACCTTCAACAAGTTTTTTGCTTGCTTTGTTTTCTTTAATTCCGATTACATCGCCTGATTTACATTGATAACCAGCAATATCAAGAACCTTTCCATTGACGGTTACATGACCATGATTTACTAATTGTCTTGAACCTGGAATGGTACCTCCAAAACCTAATCTGAAACAAACATTATCAAGCCTGTTTTCTAATAGTCTTAGTAGGTTAGTTCCTGTAGATCCTTCTTGAGCTCTAGCTTTTTTTACATAACGCACTAGTTGTTTTTCAGAGACTCCATAATTAAACCTAAGTTTTTGCTTTTCTTCTAAACGAATTGCATATTCTGATCGCTTGCGACGGGCTTGGCCGTGCTGACCTGGAGGATTAGACTTTTTTGAAGCTTTCCTGGTGAGACCTGGTAGTTCTCCCAAGCGACGCGTAACCCTTAATCTGGGGCCGCGGTATCTTGACATAATTGTAAATTAAATAAAAAATTGCAATAAATTTGGATAATTGATTAAATTCAATTAAACTAAAATACTACTAAATTTTTATTTTACATCATTAAAGTGATCAAAACTATTAATAAATCAATTAGTTCTATACTTATTTTTTTGATTTTGTTCTATCAAAAGTGGTTTTCTCCATTTTTCGGACCAAGATGTAGATTTATTCCAAGTTGCAGCTCTTATGGATACGAGGCAATTACTAGACATGGTCCTTGGAAGGGAGGGTGGTTAACTTTAAGAAGATTAAGCAGATGTCATCCTCTAACTCCCTGTGGATGCGACCCTGTGCCAGATTAAATTAATGAAAATATTTATTTTTGTTAGGCAGGGATGTTGTCTTTGTGATTCATTAAAAAACAAACTGGCAAAAATAAATCTTAATGAGTTGTTCCCCAATCTTGAAGAGCTTAAAGAAATTGATATTGATAGGGTCGATTTATATAGGGATAAATATAAAAAATATGATTATGAAGTACCTGTTATTGCTGTTGAAGGAATTATGTCCAAGAAAATTATAGAATTGCCTCGTATTTCTCCAAGATTAAAAGATGATCAATTAAAGGATTGGTTTCAAAAAAATATTAATACCCTTCTGAAGAAATAATTTTTCATATGAGATCTATAAAATTACATAAACTTTTAGATTTGGTAGGAATTATTCCTTCATTAGATTTAATAGATCATGAAATCAATAATATTTCCTTTAATTCTAAAGATGTACAAAAAGGAACTTTATTTTTAGGTATGCCTGGTTTAAATGTTGATGGAGGAAAATATTGTATTGAGGCAATTGAAAATGGCGCAGAGGCTGCCGTTATTGGGCCTACTGCAAAACAGAAAATTGGATATATTGATCGAGAAAGGATTTTGGTTATAGAGGATAATTTTAATTATATTTTTGGTCAAATAGTTGCTGAGTTTTGGAATAGGCCTTCAAGAAAACTTAAACTTATTGGTGTTACGGGTACAAATGGAAAAACGACCATTACTTTTTTATTGGAATATCTTTTAAAAAAATTAGGAAAAAAAACTGCATTATTTGGTACCTTATTCAATAGATGGCCTGGCTTCTCTGAAGTGGCTTCTCATACAACTGATTTCGCTGATAAACTTCAAAAGAAATTAAATGCTGCTGTTGAGGCAGAATCTGAATTCGCGATATTAGAGGTAAGTTCTCATTCTATTGCTCAAAACAGGATATCAGGCTGCGAATTTGAGGCGGCTATTTTTACTAATTTAACTCAAGATCATCTAGATTATCACTTAGATATGGAATCTTATTTTCTAACAAAACGAAAATTATTTTTCCCTCCTTACTTAATATTAAAGGATGGAATTTCTGTACTAAATCATGATGACCCTTGGATATCTAAATTATCATCTGATCTTGAAAAAGGATCTTCATTAGTCTCGACAAAGGTTACTGAAAGCGAATTTGAAAATGATGATTTTTTTTTCGTAACAGATAAAAAATTTACCGAAAATGGTTCCACCTGTATTTTTCATACACCTAAGGAAAAAATTAAACTTTTTGTTCCACTTGTTGGTGAATTTAATTTAATGAATGCGATTCAAGCAATAACAATTTTGTATAAACTTAATTTCTCTTTAAAAGATTTATCAAAGTTTATACAATCTTTCCCGGGGGCTCCTGGGAGAATGGAGAAAATAGAGATTGATAATGATGACGTTTTAAGATCACTTCCAACAGTTATTATTGATTATGCTCACACGCCTGATGGATTAAAAAAAGTTTTGCAATCAATTAAAAAACTTTGTAAAGGGAAACTCATTACTGTTTTTGGCTGTGGAGGAGATAGAGATCGTGGTAAAAGGCCTTTAATGGGATCAATAGCTGAAGAGTTTTCTGATCACGTGTTTATAACTTCAGATAATCCAAGATCAGAAGAACCGCAAAAGATAGTAAATGATATTCTGATGGGTATAGAAAAAAGAGAAAAAATAACAATTAATATTGATAGATTTAAAGCAATAAATGAATCTATCAAATTTGCTGAGAAAGAAGATATAATTTTAATTGCAGGTAAAGGACATGAAGATTATCAAATCCTCAATGATAAGGTGATTGATTTTGATGATAGAAAAATAGCTCAAAAAATATTACAAGAAAAAAGCAATTCTAAATAATATTTGCTAATCAAATTAGAAAGATCTTACGCAAATCACAAGAAAAGTTTCTTAGAATCAACTAAGTAATTTTTTATAAGATGAAAGGTTTAGCCTTAATCGTAGGCGCAGGTGGAATTGGAACGCAAATAGCTAAAGATTTGAGTGAAAGTGAAAATGACTTAGATGTTGTTTTATGTGGAAGAAGGAGCGAATTTAGTAATTTTTGGGAATTAGATATAGAGGATTCTCAATCACTTTTGCAGTTGAAAAATAAAATAGTAAATCATCCTTCAAAATTAAGGCTAGTTATTAATGCTACAGGTAGACTTCATAGTGATTCTCTTCAACCAGAAAAAAGATTACAACATCTTGATAAAAAAAATATGATGGAAAGTTTTTCAATAAATGCTTTTTCTCCTATTTTGTTAGCTAAAACTATTGAAGAATTTATACCAAAAGATATTAATTTTAATTTTGCAAGTATAAGTGCAAGAGTGGGAAGCATTGGAGATAATCAAACTGGAGGTTGGTATTCATATAGAGCTGCTAAATCAGCCCAAAATCAGTTTTTTAAATCTTTAAGTATTGAGTGGGCTAGACGTTTCCCAAAGGCTATTATTACATTGCTTCATCCAGGAACAGTAAATACTGATTTATCTAGACCTTTTCATAAATTTGTTCCAGAGCATAAATTATTCAGTAAAGAAAAATCATCCCATTTTTTAATCAATATTATTAAAAATCAAACTCCAGCATCTACTGGAAAATTTATT
Source organism: uncultured Prochlorococcus sp. (assembly GCA_902536545.1). Lineage (GTDB taxonomy): Bacteria > Cyanobacteriota > Cyanobacteriia > PCC-6307 > Cyanobiaceae > Prochlorococcus_A. Next base: position 28,423 of record CACAXS010000006.1, read on the forward strand.
GCATGGGACAGCTCTGAGATACCTTGGTAATCTAATTTTTATCTTTATATCAATAAATCTTTAAATCAATATTTTTTTAATTTCTTTAGAAAGTAAATCCAACTCAGCTTCTGTTGTCATTTGATGTATGCATGCTCTAAACCATTTTGGATCTTCTAAAACTCTAATCCAAATTCTTTTTTCTCCAAGTTTCCTCACAAATTTTTCCTTATCTTTTATATTTTCAACATTAAAACTAACTATCCCATTTAAGTATTTTTTTTCTAAAACTAATTCAATTTCTTTTAATTGATTTAATTCATCCCAAAGTTTCTCACTTAATCTTTTTATATTTTTTCTTTTTTCTATTTCATTGCAGTCTTTATCTAAAAGATCTAAAGAATTACGCAGTCCTGCAAGTAAAGGGATACATGAGGTAGCTACTTCAAACTTCCTTGCATCATCATGAAAAAGATTATCTGAAGGCTCATAAATTCCTTGTTCTTTTTTTAATGATTTCCAACCAATTATTGTTGGATCTGTTTCATGAATAAATCTATCTGAGACATAAATTGCTCCAAGTCCTTCTGGTCCACAGGCCCACTTATGAGAAGTTATTGAATATAAATCAGAATAAAAAACTTCCTCTTCAATTTTTATGTGCCCAAAGGTTTGAGCACCATCAACGAGTAGATAAGAGTTTTCTCGATTATTTTTTAATTCGATGGAAATTTGTTTTAGAGGAATTTTATATCCAAAGTTCCATAAAATATGAGAAATAATTAGGATCTTAGTATTTCTATTTAGATTTTTTAAAATCTCTAAAATTATACTTTCGTCGTTTAGATTCTTAATTTTTTGGATTGGCAAAATTTTCAATATTAATTTATTCCTCCTGCAAAATTCTCGACTTGCAGCCACTACTCCAGGATGTTCACAGTCACTTATTAACAACTCATCTCCTTCTTCTACTTTTATCCCCCAAAAGGGCAAAATCATACCACAAGAGATATTTTCGGTTAAAGCTATATTTTTTGAATTGACACCTAATTTTTGTGCAATGATTCTTTTTGTGGTCAATATTTCTTTATAAATAAAGGGCCACATATCATTGGTAAACGGTCCTAAATCTTGGATAATTTCCCAAGTTTTAACTATTGCTTCTAGAGAAGATTTTGGTAGTGGTCCTTGACCACCATAGTTGAAATAATACTTATTTTTTAATGCTGGTATTTGATCTCTTAGATTATTTCTCATAGAAATTTAAATTATATTTTTAAACTCTTGAATTTTTTCAAATATTGCCTACTAAAGTTACTGTTCTAAATTCAATATCCTCAATCACTTTCCAAGGTTCAGCACTCCTTTCTGCAAATTCTAAATTTTTAAAACCAAGTTCTTTAAAATCACTTATAAACTCTGGCTCATACCATGCTCCACTAATACATCCTGTCCATAAATCATGATCATTTTGCAATCTTAAAGGAACTTTTTTGTTAGAGACAATATCGCTAATTGCAATTCTTCCATTATCGTTTAAAACTCTTTTAATATTTCTTAGAAGGTTATTTCTAGATTCTGGACTTACCAAGTTTAAAACGCAATTACTTAAAATAATATCAACTGATTTGTCGGCGATTAATGGATTTAAATCTTTATCTAATGCATCAAGTTTTTCAATTGATCCTTCAAGAAATTCTGTATTGTTGAAACCTATATTTTTTGTAACTTCTTTAGAGGCTGATCTAGATAAAGAAAGCATGTCAGGATTCTGATCAACTCCAATAACTTTCCCTTCTTTCCCAACAATTTGGGCACAAATAAAAGCATTTTTGCCACTTCCACTTCCAAGATCTAAGACAATATCATTTATTTGAACATATTTTGTTGGATCACCACATCCATAGTCTCTTTCTATAACCTCTTGAGGAATTGCTTCAAGTAAAAGTGGATTAAACCCAACTGGTGTACAAAGACAACTTTCTTGTTCTAGTGCTGCTGAACCATATCTTTCTTGAATCGCATCTTTATGATCGAATTGATTAGGTGCTTTATTCGATGAATTTGTATTACAGCAACTTTCAGACATATTTTTAAAAGGAACTCTTAATAAATATAGCCAAAAAAAAAGCCCCTAAAAAAGGGGCATGTTTTTTAATTAAATTATTTAGTGTAATTTACACCTCTGTAATTTAATTCTGCTTTTTCATTACTTGAAGAAGCGTCATCCATTCTGTTGGTGTAAACGCTTCTTCTGTAGGTAAGTTCAACAAGTTGCTTTTTAGCAGCTTCTTTGTTTTGAACGTAGTTTTTACCTCTGTAAGTTAAAGTAGTCATGATTCGATTTGACAACACGGCCATCCCCCGTTCCATGGTATGACTCGAACTGCGCCCTCAATTGAGGGTGAACGAAAAAGTAGCAATTGCTACAAAATTATTATAAACCTATTCTTCTTAGGATGTCTAGCTTTTACCAACATAAACGAAGATTTAATGTTTTTTTAATTGTTATCTTAGGTAAATTTTTTTATAAATAGTCTCTAAAAAGGATTATGTTTATATTTGGTTTAATCTTCATGTAACTATTTTTTTATGAAAGGTTTTTTATATTTCTTGGGAAATACTTTAAGGTGGCCAGTTCTAAACCCGAAAGAATTTTTTTCCCTTCATGCGTATTTTTCAATTATTTATTTGATAACTTTTACTTTGAGTAAATATGATGTAAGCCAATCAAATTTAGTTTTTACTCTAGGAATTCTTGCACCTCTTTTAATCGCTATTGGGCAAGGACTTCCAATTGATTGCCTTGATATGGAATCATCTTTGTTGAAGGAATTGAAAACTAAGTAGTATATTTTTCATTTAAAATTTTTATAAAACCTGAACAACTTCGCTTATTTCAGGAATCATTTCTTTTAACTTTCTTTCAATACCCATTTTTAGAGTCATAGTACTACTTGGGCAACTACCACATGCCCCTTGAAGTCTGACTTTGACAATTGGACCATCTATTTCTGCAATCTCTACATTACCCCCATCAGATATTAAAAAAGGTCTTAGCTCGTCAAGGACTTTTTCTACATTTTCGTTTGTCAACGAGAGTGTTTCAGTACTCATAATTTTGGTTTAACTTTATAATAAGCCTAGAAAGAAATTTAATTAATTGCAAAAAAGATAATTTTCTGTTGTGACTTCATCTCAAAATCCTATTAATGATAATAGCTACTTTGATGCAGTCTTAGTAGGAGCAGGGATAATGAGCAGTACTTTAGCCCTCCTAATTTCAGAAGTTTTACCAGACATAAATTTACTTATTATAGAAAAATTAAATGCTCCAGGAAGTGAAAGTACTGGAGCTTTTAATAATGCAGGAACAGGACATGCTGCTAATTGCGAATTAAACTATACCCCTTTAGATGAAAAAGGAAATATAGAAATAAATAAAGCCCTCTCAATAAATCGTTCCTTTGAAAGATCTATGTCTTTATGGGCCTCACTGTATGAAGCAGGGAAAATTGATATTAAAAAGTTTTTAAAATTTATTCCTCATATTAGCTTCGTGTCTGGTCAGGATAATATTTCTTTTTTAAAAAAAAGATATCAGAAAATGATCGAAAATCCTGAATTTAATGAGATGGAATTTTCTACATCTTTTGATGAAATTTCATCATGGGCTCCTCTGATAACAAAAGATAGGAATCCATATACTAAAATTGCTGCTACCAAAATAGGTAGAGGAACAGATATTAATTTTGAGGCTCTCACAAAAGAGTATTTGACTTTAGTTTCTTTAAATAAAAATGTTGAAATTAGATACAAAACAGAATTAGTAGATTTAAAGAAAATTGATAAAAAAAAATGGGAACTAGAAATTAGTTCAGAAGGTATAAAAACTTCAATTAGAACTAGCTATGTTTTTCTTGGTGCTGGTGGAAAAACAATTAATTATTTGCAAAAATCGAAAATTCCAGAAGCAAAGATTTATGGTGGATTTCCTGTTAGTGGAAAATGGCTTATTTGCGAGAAAAAAGATCTAACAGAAAAACATGACTCGAAAGTTTATGGTAAGGCTGATATTGGATCACCACCAATGTCTGTGCCTCATTTAGATACCAGATGGATTGATAATAAAAAACTTCTCTTATATGGACCTTTTGCTGGATTTACAACAAAATTTCTAAAGCAAAGTTCATACTTTGACTTATTTAGTTCAATTAAAAAAAATAATATTTTATCTATGTTGGACGTAGGTTTCAAGAACAACGATTTAATTAATTACCTGATATCACAATCATTAAAGAACCATAACTCAAGAGTTGAGAATTTAAAGAATATGATGCCATCAGCTAATCCTTCTGATTGGTATTTAAAAAAAGCTGGTCAAAGAGTCCAAATAATTAAAAAAACTGAAGGTGGTGGTTCTTTGAAATTTGGAACAGAGATTGTAAATTCATCTGATGGATCATTATCTGCTTTACTAGGAGCTTCTCCGGGAGCAAGTACTGCGGTTTCAATTATGGTAGAGGTTCTAGAAAAATCTGTTTTATTTTTAAACGATAAGCATAATCTTCAGAAAAAAATAAATGACTTAATTTATCCAGAACTATCAGTTTCTGAAAACTACAGTACCTTCATAAATGACATTAAAAAAAGAAATAATTCCATTTTTGGTTTCCATCCATAATTCTAATTAGCTAGTATTAACCAAGATGTAATAAGAGGAGAATTTTTATTTCTATATGACTGATATATCGGTTTCAAAAATTAGAAATTTCTGCATAATTGCTCATATTGATCATGGAAAATCTACCCTAGCAGATAGGTTGCTTCAAGATACTGGCACTGTGAAGCAAAGGGATATGCAAGAACAATTTTTGGACAGTATGGATCTTGAAAGAGAGAGAGGAATTACTATCAAGTTACAGGCCGCTAGAATGAAATATAAAGCTGACGATTCCCAAGAATATGTTCTGAACTTAATAGATACTCCAGGGCATGTTGATTTTTCTTATGAGGTTAGTAGATCTCTTCAAGCCTGTGAAGGTGCTTTACTTGTTGTTGATGCAAGTCAAGGAGTAGAAGCTCAAACCTTAGCTAATGTTTATCTTGCTTTAGAAAATAATCTTGAAATAATTCCTGTTTTAAATAAAGTTGATTTGCCAGGAGCTGATGCTGAAAAAATAAAACAAGAAATAGAGGAAATTATTGGACTCGATACATCTAATGCAATAAATTGTTCAGCAAAAACTGGAGTCGGTATTAAAGATATTTTGGAAGCAATTGTAAGAAGAGTACCTCCTCCTCAAGATGAAATTAAACTACCTACAAAGGCACTGATTTTTGATTCTTATTATGATCCGTACAGAGGAGTTATTGTTTATTTCAGGGTGATATCTGGGTCTCTCAATAAGAGAGAAAAAATATTACTAATGGCGAGTAAAAAAAATTATGAACTAGATGAGATAGGAATAATGGCTCCTAATCAGCAGCAAGTTGATGAATTACATGCGGGAGAAGTTGGTTATTTAGCTGCTTCTATAAAATCAGTTGCTGATGCGAGAGTGGGAGATACGATTACTCTTTTGAATTCACCTGCCAATGATCCTTTGCCTGGTTATAAGACAGCAAATCCTATGGTTTTTTGTGGCCTATTCCCGACTGATGCTGATCAATTCCCAGATTTAAGAGTATCTCTTGAAAAGTTACAATTATCTGATGCAGCTTTAAAATATGAACCCGAAACCAGTAGCGCAATGGGCTTCGGATTTAGGTGTGGATTCCTAGGACTTCTTCACATGGAGATTGTTCAAGAAAGATTAGAAAGAGAATATGACTTGGATCTAATCGTAACGGCACCATCAGTTATCTATAAGGTTAATTTAAATCAGCAGGAAAATATATTTATTGATAATCCTTCTACAATTCCTGACCCACAACTTAGAGAATCAATAGAAGAGCCTTATGTGAAAATGGAAATTTATGCACCCAATGAATTTAATGGAACACTAATGGGTTTATGTCAGGAAAGAAGGGGAGTATTTATAGATATGAAATATATAACAACAGATCGAGTTACTTTGATTTACGAAATTCCATTAGCAGAAGTTGTTACAGATTTCTTTGATCAAATGAAAAGTAGAACCCAAGGTTATGCATCAATGGAATATCATTTGATTGGCTACAGAAAGAATGACCTTGTTAGATTAGATGTTCTAATAAATTCAGAAAGAGCAGATCCATTAACATCTATTGTTCATAAAGATAAGGCATATGGAATTGGCAGAAGTTTAGTTGAAAAATTAAAAGAACTAATTCCAAAACAACAATTTAAAATACCTATTCAAGCATCAATAGGTAGCAGGATTATTGCAAGTGAAAGTATAAGTGCTTTGAGAAAAGATGTTTTATCTAAATGTTATGGAGGAGATATTTCTAGGAAAAAGAAACTTTTAAAGAAACAAGCCAAAGGTAAAAAGAGGATGAAGGCAATGGGTAAAGTTGAAGTCCCGCAAGAAGCTTTTATGGCAGTCCTGAAATTAAACCAGTAATTTTTTCAAATTTAAAATTTATAGCTATTTATTTTTAAAAGAATTGGGTATATTTCAGTCATATATGTAAAAAAAGATTTTGGTTATTAATTCGTTTAATAGTGTAGGCGCAAATATCAGAAAAGCTGGATTTCTAATTGTACTTTTTTATCTTCTTGTTGTTTTAATAATGAAATTTTTAGAGGCCAATAATTTTTTTGGTTATTCATTTTCAATGTTAAGTAATGATATCTTCGCTGCACCTTCGCTCAATCATTTTTGTGGCACAGATAGATTAGGAAGAGATGTTTGCTTAAGAACTTTGCAAGGATCATCCTTAGCTATAGAAGTTGTATTCTTAGCTATTCTTTTTTCATTAAGTTTGAGTTTGCCATTGGGATTATTAAGTGGATATTTTGGTGGTTTTTTTGATAAATGCTTATCACTTATTATGGATACTATTTTTTCAATACCCGTAATTTTGCTTTCAGTTGTTGTGGCTTTTGTATTGGGTAAGGGTATCCTTAACGCAGCTTTGGCATTGTGTATTGTTTACTCTCCTCAATATTTTAGATTAATCAGAAATCAGACAATATTGGTTAAATCCGAAACTTATGTGGAGGCGGCTCAAGTTTCAGGAGCTGATGTTAAAACAATTATTTTTAAGTATATTCTCCCAAATGTAATAACACCTTTGCCTATTCTGCTTACCCTAAATGCTGCGGATGCTGTCTTGGTATTGGGAAGTTTAGGATTTTTAGGTCTTGGTGTTCCTGCAGATGTCCCAGAGTGGGGAAGTGATTTAAATCTTGCTCTTGCCGCTTTACCTACAGGTATCTGGTGGACGGCTTTGTTCCCAGGATTGGCAATGTTTTTTTTAGTTTTAGGTCTTTCTTTTATGGGAGAGGATCTTGAAGAAATTTTTGATAGACACAATTCTGAATAAATTTAGTTATTTCTAATAGGAACAAGTTCTCCTTGATCATTTAACTTTGGATATTCTTTGGCTGATTTTTTATACAATGTAGCTAATTCTGGGTAACACCATTCAAAAAGTGTTTTTTGATATTCATCTATATTTAAACCTTCTCCATTAGCGGGCAATATACCTTTATTTTTTCTTTGGCGAATAGCTTCAAATAATAATACAGAAGCAGCAACTGAAACATTCAGAGATTGAACCATACCTCTCATAGGTATAAAAATTGATTGATCAACCATCGATATAAGTTCATTACTTAGTCCCCATTTTTCTGCTCCTAAAACAAAACATGTATTTTGAGAATAATCAAAATTTCTATAATCTACTGATTCACTATTAAGAGTCGTTCCAAATAATTTAAAACCCTTATTCTTTAAATCAGATATTGCCGCGATAGTGTTTTCATAATTATTCAATTTAACCCATTTTTGACTTCCTTGAGCAGTACTATTAAAAGTCTTAACGGCATTAGTTTTGCTAATAAAATTTGCTTCGAAAACTCCTGCTGCATCACATGATCTTAATATGGCGGATAAATTATGTGGTTTATTGACATCCTCAATTAAAACAGTTAAGTTTTTCATTCTGCAATCTAAAACACTTTTGATTCTTTCAAATCTTCTTGGCAAAATTGACATTTATAATTTTTCACACTTTTAAATTATATTCAAAAAATATTGATTACCTATTAAATCTTTTAGTTTATAATATTTGGTAGTTTGAATTAACTCAATGGCATACATAGAATGGGACTATACAGTAATAAAAAGTATGGTAGAAAAACAAGGGTGGGATTTACCTGAACGAGAATCAGAAGAATGGAATAAATTTAACGATGAATTAGGAGAAAAAATGAGAGGTGTTGGAATTGTTTTTGAAAAATATTGTAAATTTACTCCCGACATAGGAGAAGGAGTTCATCTTTTAGATGACTGATCGTGATTAGTTTTAAACCATTGACGTATCCCTTAATCAATGGCTTATTAATTAACAAGATAATGTATTTTCACTAAATTAGAACTGGCAATTATTAAGGCATTATAAAGCTTGTACTCAAAAAAAAATTTTTTATCCCACAAAAAAGTTATTTAATTTCTATATTTAAATAAAAATATGAAAAATAGATTAACCTTTTTATTCGATGGTGGTTGTCCACTTTGTTTGAGAGAAACAAATTTTCTTAGAAAGAGAGATATCTTAAATCAAATTATATTTATAGATATTAATAGTAAGGATTATGATCAAAGTCTTTTTGGTGACATCTCATATCCAGAAGCTATGTCAAACCTGCATGGGATTATGGAAAATGGTGAAATTATAAGGGGACTAGATGTACTTGCATATTCTTATGAATTAGTTGGTTTGGGTTGGGTTTATTATCCCTTGAAGATTAAATTCTTATCTCCCATATTAAGACTGGTATACAGATTTTGGGCAAAATATAGACTTCAAATTACAGGTAGATCCGATATTGAAAAACTTTGTACTACCCAATGTGAACAATAAATATGGAAAGTATCGATATAGACAGAATAATAGAAATGTGTTGGGAAGACAGAACACCCTTTGAAGCTATCGAGTATCAATTTGGTTTAAAAGAGGAAGACTCAATAAAAATTATGCGTCAAAATCTTAAACCCAAATCCTTCAAAGTCTGGAGAAAAAGAGTTTCTGGAAGAAATACAAAACATATGGCGCTTAAAGATTCAACTAGATTTAAATCTACTCATAAAAGAAAATTATAAATTTTGAAAAATCTTTCTACTAAAACTTGTCCTGTTTGCAATAGGCCGTTCGAGTGGCGTAAAAAATGGAAAAACTGTTGGGATGATGTTATCTACTGTTCAAAAAGATGCAGTAACAGGAAGTAACAAAGATGAAACAAGTATCAATTATTTTCCCGAATCAACTTTTTAGAGAAAGCTCAATTTTAAAAATAAATTGTGACATTTTGATTTTGGAAGACTCATTATTTTTTGGAAATGATAAATTTCATAAATTAATTAACCATAAAAACAAGTTAGTTTTTCATAAAGCATCTATGCTCGCTTATAAAAATTATTTAGAAATATCTGGCTTTAAAGTTTTATATATAGAAAACAAGAATAATATTTCTACAGTCGATTACTTATCCGAATTTATTAAAGATAAATATCAGAAAATAAATCTCATTGACCCTCATGATTTTTTAATAATGAAGAGGATTAATAATTTTGTTGAAAGTAATAATTTAGCCTTAAATATTTTGCCTTCTCCTATGTTTATGAGCAGTGAAGATTTAAAAGATTTATTTGCATCAAATACAAAAAAACCTCTTATGGGGAGATTTTATGAGAATCAAAGAAAGAGCCAAAAGATATTAGTTAATGCTGATGATACACCTGAAGGAGGTAAATGGAGTTTCGATGAAATGAACAGAAAAAAATTACCAAAAAAAATAAACATACCTAATACACCTAAATTACAAAAAAATAAATTTGTAGTTAGTGCAGAAAGGTCATTAGCCAATTTTGATATTGAGTTTATTGGAGAAAGTAATAACTTTTTATATCCAACTAATTTTGATGAAGCAGATGAATGGTTAAATGATTTTTTTAAACATAGATTTTTCTTGTTTGGAGATTATGAAGATGCTATTTCTAAAGAAAATTCTTTTTTATGGCATAGTTTACTTTCTCCTCTTTTAAATAGTGGCTTACTAACTCCAAATCAAGTAGTAAATAAAGCGTTACTTTATGCTAAAAACAATAATGTTCCAATTAACTCTTTAGAGGGTTTTATTCGTCAAATTATTGGATGGAGAGAATTTATATGCCTTGTTTATAAGAAGTATGGAACAAAAATGCGAAATAGTAATTTTTGGAATTTTGAAGATAAGCCAATTCCAAAATCTTTTTATCAAGGAAATACAGGAATTGAACCAGTAGACCTTGTTATAAAAAATATAATTAAATTTGGATATTGTCATCATATTGAGCGTCTAATGATTGTTGGCAACTTTATGCTTCTATGTAGAATTCACCCCAAGCAAGTTTATAAATGGTTTATGGAAATGTTTATTGATTCCTATGATTGGGTTATGGTCCCAAATGTTTACGGAATGAGTCAGTTTAGTGATGGAGGTATCTTTTCAACAAAGCCATATATATCAAGCTCTAATTATGTAAAAAAAATGTCTGATTTTAAAAGTGGCCCATGGTGTGAAATATGGGATGGCTTATTTTGGAAATTTATTAAAGATTATGAAAGCTTTTTTAGAAAGCAATATCGTCTGGCAATGTTAACTAGAAATCTCGATAAAATGTCAGAGGAAAAATTAAATAATCACCTTAAAACGGCCGATAAATTTTTAAGAGATATTCAATAAATTAAGAGTAAAAATCTAAAGTTGTCTTTTAAAAATTAAAAGAATATTATGTTATGACGAAATATTAAGTACGGATGTTAAGTTTAGAAAAATTAGATTTATCTAATGGAAATTGGAACACTTTTTTTAAAAAGCAATTCGACAGGTATTATCACTTTTTCTGAATTAGATTGGATAACTACCCATCAATCTAACTTCACAAGGTTGGAGAAATCCACAGCAATTAAATTAGGCAGAATGCTTGATGCAGGATCTATCAATATTGGTTGCCGTTTGAAATCCTGATTAAGTTTTATTCTTACTAATGAACCATCAAGAAGAAAAAAATATTTTTTCGGTAAAAAATACATTCTTTAAATATCTATCTTTTTTTAGGATTTAATCTGTCACTTATTTCTATCTTAAGTTTTGTTAGGTTTAGTAATGCAATTGAAAAAGTAGTTTAAATTTTTGAATTTTTGTATATTAAAGTTATCTTTAAAAATAAATTATATTTTGAGCATAGGATATTTACAAAGAAAGGCATCTTGGGAAATTTTACTAAAAGTTAGTTCAGGTGATTTTTCTGATCATGCTCTTGAAAAGGTTTTAAAAAATTATCAATTTAATTCTCTTGATATAGCTTTTATTACGGAATTATCTTTTGGATGCATAAGGTATAGAAAATTTCTTGATCTTTGGACGGATCATACATCAAAAATCACTTATAAAAAGCAGCCTCCAAAGTTAAGATGGCTTCTACATATAGGTTTATATCAACTATTGAAAATGGATAAAATTCCATTTCCTGCTGCTATTTCTACCACTGTAGAAGTAGCTAAAAAAACAGATTTAAATGGTTTAGCGGGAACTGTAAATGCGATATTGAGAAATGCATCAAGAAAATTGGAGCAAAAAATTTTTCCGGAATTATCTTCTGATAGAAAAGAAAGAATTTCATATCTTGAATCATTTCCATTATGGCTTGTGAAGGATCTTTATAAATGGGTCGGCAATATCGAGGGTGAAAATATCATTAAGGCATTTAATAAAAAACCATCAATTGATTTGAGAATTAACCATTTAAAAACTAATTTAGATAAATTTTTGAAAGTACTTCATGAAAATAAAATTGATGCTGAAATTATTAAAGATTTACATAATGGAATTACTTTAAAATCTAATCCAAGATCTATAAAAAATTTACCAGGATATAGTGATGGACTTTGGACAATTCAAGATAGATCTTCTCAGTGGATAGCACCTCTCTTAAATCCAAAAGAAGGTGAAAAGATTTTAGATGCTTGTGCAGCTCCTGGAAGTAAGTCTACCCACCTAGCAGAATTAACAAATGATAGTGCTGAAATCATTGCCGTAGATAGATCAGCAAAAAGATTGAAAATACTGCAATCAAATTTAGAAAGGTTAAATTTGAAATCTGTTAATACCCTTAATGCTGATGCTACGAGTTTGATTGAATTAAATCCTAAGTTTATATCTTATTTTGATAAGATTTTATTAGATGCGCCATGCTCTGGTATTGGAACTCTCTCAAGGAATCCAGATTCTAGATGGTCTTTAAGTCAAGAAAAAATAAAATCTTTAACTTTATTACAGGAAAAACTTTTGGAGAGTATTTTTCCTCTTTTAAAAAAAGATGGCTCTTTAGTTTATTCTACTTGTACTATTTGTCCCGATGAAAATAATCTATTAATTGAACGATTTATTGAAAAAAACAAAACTTTAAAATTGGTTAGCCAAAAGCAAATTTTACCTAGCTTGGATTATCCTGGTGATGGATTTTATTCTGCAATAATTTCTTATTAATCTTAAAAATATAATTTATTTTTTAATTGGAATTTTATAAATTTCAGAAATGAACTTCTTCCACAAATAAGCTGCATTTCCACTAGATAATTCAGATTCCTTATTATCGTCGTAACCTATCCAGATCCCTGTTGTAAGGTTATCAATGGAACCAATAAACCAGAGATCTTTATTTCCATCAGATGTTCCTGTTTTCCCATAAATTTTCTTACCTTTTATAGAGGCTGCTTTTGAAGTGCCTTCTTTTACAGATTTTTCAAGAAGTTTATTTATTTTCTTGTTTATTTTTAAATCTAATATTTTCTTGGAAATAGATTTATTTTCCCAAATAGGTTGTTTTTTAAATGATTCTATTTTTTCTATGATTTCAGGGCTTTGAATCTTCCCATTATTGTTTATTGCAGAATATGCATTTGTGATGTTTAAAAGATTATCTCCGTAGGAGCCAATAGCTAATGATGGGAATTCCTCAAACTCTTGCTCGTAACCTAGTCCAAATGAATTCGCTAAATTTATAATATTTTTTAAGCCGATTTTTTTTGTTATTAATATTGGAACGATATTTGATGAACTTTTAAATGATTCAATCAAAGATATTGAACCTCTATATTCTTCTGAAAAATTTTTTGGGCAATAACTTTCCCAGCATATTGGTAAGTCTTCAAATTTATCGCTTAATTTTATTCCTTCTATTAATGCAGCAGCATAAGGGATTATTTTAAAAGTAGAACCTAAAGGTCTTACAGATGAAATCACTCTATTGTATTCATTAATTGATGGATTTTTGCTGGTTATCATTGTCCTTATTAGTCCTGTGCTTGATTCGATAGATAATAGACCAAATTCAAGTTCTTTAGGCCCTGCATATTTTGATATTTTTTGACCTTTTTCTTGCCAATCTTTCTTGATAGAAGATTTAATTCTTAAAAACTTATAGTCATTTTTACTTCCAATTATTTTATCTGTTTCCTGAAGAATAAAGTTTATTAGTAATTTATCATCTAAAAAATTATCAGCAGTTTGATAATTTAATTTTATTTTTTCTTTAATAGCCTTATTCTTATTGGCAAAAGAAATATATCCATCAACATACATTGATTGAAGAACTTTATTTCTATTTTTAATAGCTAGTTCCAAATTTTGATAAGGTGAATAAATTGAAGGAGCTGGAGCTAATCCTGCAATTAATGCGATCTCTGATAATGTCAATTCTTCTATAAATTTGCCAAAATAAACTTGGGCAGCCTCGTCTACCCCATATGCTCCTGATCCTAGATAAATATTATTTAAATATAATTTTAAAATCTGATTTTTGTCATATCTAAATTCAAGTATGAGTGATATAAATATTTCTTTGATTTTTCTTTGAAAACTCAAATCATTATTTAGAAAAAGTAATCTAGCAACTTGTTGTGTAATAGTACTTCCTCCCTCTTTAACATAACCACTTCTAATATTTTGAATAAGGGCACGTGAAATACTTTTTAAATCTATTCCATTATGTTTATAAAATCTTTTATCCTCAGAAGATATAAAAGAATGTTTAAGAGAAAATGGAATTTTATGATAACTATTATCTATTTCAAATTTGCGGCTTAATTTGCTTAGTATCTTATTATCAGAAGATGATATTACATAAGAATATTTGGTTTCCCGAAACTTTTTATTTTTAGACACGTCAAATTTTAACGTACTAAATATTAGACAAAAAAAATAAAAAGATATACCAGAAAAAATTAATATTGGAATTATTAAAACAAAAGATTTGAATTTAATCTTTTGCACCTTAAGCAACTAAAAAACTATGTCCTATCGCTAAAGCTGTAACTAACATTCCAGTTATAAGGAAAGGTTGGGCACTTGCTTGATATTTGACATCAAACTTTAGAGGATCTCTTAGTAACCACATATCTTGAAATGTAATTTGTGGAATTACCAATAAAACCAAAATTACAGAGGCTAAATGTTGACCAATAATGACTAATACTACAACCATTGCTAATTGAAAAATGTCAATCAGTCCTGCACTTATTCTACTTGCATTTTTAATTCCAAATACTACTGGTAGAGAATTTAAGCCTAGCTTAGAGTCTCCTTCAATACTTTTGAAATCATTAATAACAGCAATTCCAAGTCCTGAGAGGCTATAAGCAAGTGTTAGTATCGCCGTCACGATAGTTAATTTCCCAAACAAGGCCTGTCCTGCCCACCAAGGTAAAGCTATATAAGATGCTCCTAATGCATAATTTCCAAGCCAACCATTCTGTTTTAATTTGAGTGGTGGAGCAGAATATAAATAACTAACAAAGGAACCTCCTAATGCCAAAAGTAAGACGGATGGGAAGCTGTGCTTGGCATATAAATCTAATAAAAAAGCAACTATTAAACCCGCAATAAGTAATACCCAGATTTGTATTTTTACATCTTTAATTGAAATTTTGCCAGAAGGAATTGGTCTATTTGGTTCATTAATCGCATCAATTTCTTTATCAAAAAAATCATTTATGGTTTGGGTATAACCAGCCAGAAGTGGTCCACTCATCAACATACATGCTAATGAAGCTAGAACATTACTAAATGTCCATTGAAAATTCCCACTTGCAGCTGCTCCACAAATAACTCCCCATATCAAAGGGATCCACGTTATGGGTTTCATTAACTGTATACGGAGTTTCCATATACTTGATGTTTCAGAGGCACCCTTAATTCCTAATAGTTGTTTTGGATCATTCACTTTACTCTTTAACCTTTCTCAATTTCTTCTGGGAAAAACCAATTTTGCTCACCATTCTGAAATTTTGCGGTGATCCCAATACTTCTGCCGTCTGTCATTTTATAGCCTGTTATTACGGCTTTAGAATTCGAGGATATTTGATCGATTAATTTAGCTGGTAGTCTATCTTTTACTTTGTTAATGTTAATTTTGATTTTACTACCGATTTTGGGTAATAATTTTGTTTCAGCCATAAGAGGTAAAATGGAAGCTATTATGCAAGATTAACAGCATTTGGACAATTTTTACTAAAATGGTTGCTCTTCGTTTAATTCCTTGTTTAGATGTCGCCCATGGCAGAGTGGTTAAAGGTGTAAATTTTGTTAACTTGAGAGACTCAGGCGATCCTGTTGAATTGGCCTGTAGGTATTCTGAAGATGGCGCAGATGAATTAGTATTCTTAGATATTAGAGCTAGTGTAGAAAATAGAAATACATTAGTCGACCTTGTCTCTAGGACCGCAAAATCAGTAAAAATCCCATTTACAGTAGGCGGAGGAATAGATTCTGTATCTTCAATTAATGATCTTTTAAGAGCTGGAGCAGATAAAGTAAGTTTAAATTCTTCTGCTGTTAGAAATCCAGATTTAATTTCTAGAAGTTCTAGAGAATTTGGTAATCAATGTATCGTGATAGCAATTGATGCAAAAAGAAAAGTTAATAAGACTTCTGAATGGGAGGTATATGTAAAAGGAGGGAGAGAAAATACTGGAATAGATGTATTAAGTTGGGCAAAGAAAGTTGAGGAGTTAGGGGCAGGGGAAATTTTGCTTACTTCGATGGATGGTGATGGCACGCAGAATGGATATGATTTACATCTGACTGAATCTGTTGCCAATATTGTTAATATTCCTGTGATTGCTTCTGGAGGAGCAGGTTGTTTAGAAGATATCTATGATGTTTTTAATGAAGGCAGGGCATCTGCCGCACTTTTAGCATCATTACTTCATGATAAGAAACTTTCTTTAAGAGAAATAAAGACTTTCCTGCTCGAAAAAAAACTTCCAATTAGACCATATGAATAAAAATTTAATTTAATACCAAAAAGAAATAAGTTAAAAATTTAAAAATGAAATTCACAAAAACTATCGAAGTCAAAAATATATTTAATAAAATTTCTTATAAATATGACTTTTTGAATAATCTATTAAGTTTTGGACTGCACAGATTATGGAAAAGGAAATTAGTTAATTTATTGAAACCTTTAAATGGTGAAGATTGGGCTGATTTATGCTGTGGAACTGGAGATTTAGCATTCTTAATTTCTGAGAGAGTTAGTCCCAGGGGTTCAATTACTGGGATTGACAGTGCTGAGGATATCTTAAATATTGCAAAAAAAAAATCAGATCTTAAAAAAAATAAATTTATTAAGTGGGAAATTAAAGATGTATTAGAAATTAATGATTATTCAAAAAATTTTGATGGGATTTGTATGTCATATGGACTTAGAAACTTGAATAATGTTGAAGAAGGAATAAAAAAAGTTTTTGATCTTTTGAAGGATAAGGGAAGGGCAGGATTTTTGGATTTTAATCACTCGACAAAAAATTCTTTATCCAATATTTTTCAGAAAATTTATTTGAGATTAATTGTAGTAACCATTTCGCGGCTTTTTAATTTAGGTCAAGAGTACGCATATATTGAAAAAAGTATTAGTAATTTTCCAAAGAAAAATAAGCTTATAAATATTGCTAGGGAAGTTGGATTTAAAAAAGCTGAATACAGGACTATTTTGGGGGGGCAAATGGGAATACTAATTTTAACTAAATAAAGAATCTAGTTTTTTATTTTTCTCCAACAAAAAGAACACTTTCCCCATCTTTTGATTTCGCCCTCGGGAGTGGGGGAATTACAAAGAGTACAAATGCACATATTATTTTGATTGATTCTGCTTGGATGCTTTGCCCAAACTATCTTTGCATTAGTAGCTTTGATATTTTTATTTTTAATTTCATAATTTTGTATTATTTTTATTTCATTCAAAGTTATTCCAATTTTCTCGATTCTCTCTTTTAATTTATGCTTGTTGTAAATTAAAGCTTGGCGCCACTGTGGATGATTTACTGCAATAGTAAGTATTTTTTTTTCAATATTTAATGGTTTACATTCTTCAAATAGTTCTAAGCCGATTAAGTTCTTCCAGTTATCGTTGATTTTAGATAGTTTATCTAAGTCTCCGCAAGATTTTTTGAAATTATCAAGACAATTTTTTAATGGATGTGGATTCCTTCTATTAACTATTGGCAAATACTTTTTGTCCAATTTGTAAAATTTACTTATTAAGACTAAAGTTAATCTAATCTTTTAAAAGATGCTCGTTGTTTTAATAAAGAATTTGTGAAAGTTATTGGACCTGCAGCTAAGACAGTTTTTTATTTAAAAAAAATGCAGGGTCAATATCCAACTTGGACACTTCATTACAAAATAAAATGTAAAAGTACCGAAAATGAGCTAACAAACTTACTTGAAAATTCTGAAATAAAGAAAAACCAGCCAGTAGCTATAATCGCAAGAGAACAGTTCTTAGGTGTTGGTCAAAATTCAAAAACTTGGGTTTCTCCAAAAGGCGGGATTTGGTTAAGTGCAGCTTACCCAATATTTTCAAAAGAATTTGAATATCAAATATTTAATTTGTCTTTAGGTATTAAGTTATGTGAAATGCTTAGACAAGAGAATATAAATGTTTGCTTGAAATGGCCAAATGATATTTTTTTTGGTTCAAAAAAGTTGATTGGATTTTTACCAAGGGTGAGAACAAGAGGCAAAAAAATTATCTATGTAAGATTAGGACTTGGCATGAATGTTTTAAATCACACCCCATCAGAAGGTATTTCATTATCAAAAGTACTTCAGACTAAGAATATTAATCAACATTATTGGACAGCCAAAGTTCTTAAAGCTTTTCATGATTCAATTGAATGTAACAAGAAAAAAGAATATGTGATTAAATCTGCAAATAAGTTTCTTACTAAAAGTTTTTTACCTAGTGGTTATTGTCCTGATTTATGGAAAATTAAAGATATTGATTCGAATGGGAATTTAAGAATTGAAAATGAAACTCAACTGAAGGTAATTAGAAGGTTTTGTATTTAATTAACTTTTAATTCAACTATTCTTCCATCCTTAAATTTAGCTATTTTTTTTGCGCGATTTGCAACTTCATCTTCATGCGTAACTAAAACTATAGTTATTCCAGATTCATGCAGTTTGTCAAAAAGATCTAATACATCTTCAGTGGTTTTTGAATCTAGTGCTCCAGTAGGTTCGTCTGCTAACAAAATTGCGGGGTTATTGATAATAGCCCTCGCAATAGCAACTCGTTGTTGTTGACCTCCGGATAATTGGTTTGGGCGATTATTCATTCTTTCTGAAAGGCCAACTTTTTTTAGGGCATTCTCACCTCGCACTAATCTTTGCTCAGGCTCAATACCAGCATAAATCATTGGCAAAATTACGTTTTCAAGCGCAGTTGCATCTGAAAGAAGATGAAATTGTTGAAAAACGAAGCCTAATTTTTGGTTACGTATTTCCGCGAGCTCATCATCAGATAAATTCTCAACAGGAATACCATTTAATTTATATATACCTTCAGATGGTCTATCTAGACATCCAATAATATTCATAGCTGTACTTTTGCCTGAGCCACTTGCTCCCATTACAGCTAAATAATCACCTTTATAAATTTCTAAATTTACGCTATCTAAGGCTTTGACAGTTAGATCCTCTTTCCCATATGTTTTAGTTATATTTTCTAAACTCGCGACTTTCTTAGACATTTATTGAAGAATCTTCTAGGAAATATTTTTTGCTGTAGCAATAATATCTTGTAAGAAAGGAGTTTCTGAAACTGCTGTATTGGCTAATTTAAAAAGAGGATTAGATAGGATTCCTCCAAGAGCAGTTACCGCCACGCAAGTATATAGTGCAATTCTCAAGGGAGGTAATCCTACAATTCCCCAATTAATTTCAGGATATGATTTGACTATTTCAGAAGCTTCCTGTGGTTCTTTAACTACCATCATTTTTATCACTGAAATGTAGTAATAAATAGATATAACTGAAGTTACTAATCCAACAATTACTAGTAGATATTGATGATTTGCCCAACCTGCAAAGAACAAGTATATCTTTCCAAAAAATCCCAACATTGGAGGTAAACCTCCAAGTGATAGAAGACAAAGGCTTAAGCCTAATGTTATGAGAGGATCTTTTTGGTAAAGTCCTGAGTAATCAAGAATTCTATCAGAACCAGTCCTTAGAGAGAAAAGTATTACACAAGAAAATGCACCCAAATTCATAAATAAATATGCAGCCAAATATAAAACAGCAGCTGATAAACCATCTTGTGTACCAGATACTATTCCAATCATTACAAATCCTGCTTGTCCAATAGAACTGTAAGCTAGCATCCTTTTCATTGAGGTTTGAGCTAGAGCTACAACATTTCCTAGAGCCATACTCAATATTGCCAAAATGGTAAATAAAAGTTTCCATTCTTCGTCAAAAGAAGAGAAAGTTGTGCTTAATATTCTTATTGCAAATGCAAAACCCGCTGTTTTTGAACCAACAGATAAAAAAGCTACTACAGGAGTAGGCGAACCCTCATATACGTCAGGAGTCCATTGGTGAAAGGGAACAGCAGCAATTTTAAATGCAACTGTTGATAGAACAAATACAAGTGCTAGTGATGTAATGAAGGATGGCTTATTGATAATCTCTAAACCTATTGTCGCTAAGTTTGTTGAACCACTTAATCCATAAAGAAAAGAGGATCCATACAAATAGACAGCAGCAGCAGCAGATCCAACAAGGAGATATTTTAAGGCCGCTTCTGAACTTCTTGGATCTCTCTTGAGGTAACCAGAAAGTAAGTAGCTTGCTACAGATAAAGTTTCAAGAGATATAAATACACTAATAAGGTCAGTAGATCCACATAAAAGCATTGCCCCAAGGGTGGCCGAAAGAACTATCGCAGCAAACTCGCCAATTGGGCTACCACTTTGTTCTGTATACCGCCAACTTATAAGTAAAGATACCAAGGTTGATAGAGAAATTATTGCTCTGAATGCGATTGCCAAATTATCTGAATCAAAGGACCCAAGGAATGCGCTTTCTACCGGATTACTCCATTGCAATGCCAAGCTAAAAAGAGAGCTTCCGATTGACAAATAGCAAATAATTGGTGCCCACTTTGATGCAGTTTTTTCTCCAGCTAAATCTACAAGAAGTGTTCCAACAATACCAAGTAAAATAAAAGCCTCTGGAATAATGGCTTGAGCATTTAAGTTAATTGTAAAGATGTCGTTGGGCACTTTATTAAATTGGATTAAATTAGAAGTTTGATTGTGAGGGTCTAGGAGTTAATCTTAACTTGATTATAATTTGTGGGTATGATTTTTGAAATTTTCAGAAGAAATTTCTTGAAAAAGCTTCAAATAATTATAATATCCCCTTACTGAACAAAAACACCAATTTTTGAAATAAACCTTGGATCACACACTTGTTATTGTTGAAAGTCCCACCAAAGCAAAAACTATAAGAAAGTTTTTGCCTTCTAATTATGAAGTTCTCGCCTCAATGGGACATGTAAGAGATCTTCCAAAAGGAGCTGCTGAAATACCTGCTGCGGTGAAAAAGGAAAAATGGTCAAGGATAGGAGTTAATACAACGGAAGATTTTGAACCACTTTATATAGTTCCAAAAGATAAGAAAAAGGTTGTTAAAGAGTTAAAAGATGCATTGAAAGGTGCGACCCAGCTATTACTTGCAACTGATGAAGATAGAGAGGGAGAGAGTATTAGCTGGCATCTACTGCAAATACTTAAGCCTAAAATACCAACTAAGAGAATGGTTTTTCATGAAATCACAAAAAAGGCAATTAATAAAGCTTTAGACCAAACAAGAGAAATTGATATGGAACTTGTTCAGGCTCAAGAAACAAGAAGAATCTTAGACAGGCTTTTTGGATATGAATTATCTCCTTTACTTTGGAAGAAGGTAGCCCCCCGACTATCTGCTGGTCGTGTTCAATCAGTTTCTGTAAGACTTCTTGTTAGGAGAGAGAGAGAAAGAAGATCCTTTAAAAAAGCTAGTTACTGGGGGATTAAAGCTTCCCTAGTAAAAGATAATATTAATTTCGAAACTAAATTATTCAGTTTAAACGGTCAAAGAATTTCTAACGGTTCCGATTTCGACGAACAAACCGGTAAATTAAAAGAAGGAAACAAATCTTTAATAATCGGAGAAGAACAAGTAAATGATTTGTTTAAGACTTTTTCCTCAGAGGATTGGATAGTCTCGAAAATCGAAAAAAAGCCATCCACTCGTAAGCCAGTTCCTCCATTTACAACTAGCACATTACAACAAGAAGCAAATAGGAAGCTTCGTTTGTCTGCAAGAGAAACTATGAGATGTGCACAAGGATTATATGAGAGAGGTTTCATAACATATATGAGAACTGATTCAGTTCATCTCTCCGAACAAGCCACAAGAGCTGCTAGAGAATGTGTCAGTTCTATGTATGGAAAAGAATATTTATCTAACTCACCAAGACAATTTAATTCAACTGCAAGAAATGCTCAAGAAGCACACGAAGCTATTAGGCCAGCAGGTGAGGTATTTAAAACACCAAAGGAAACTAATCTAACTGGTAGAGACTTATCACTTTACGATTTAATTTGGAAAAGAACTGTAGCTAGTCAAATGGCGGAAGCTAGGTTAACTATGATTAATGCTGAAATTAGCGTAGGAGATGGATTATTTAAATCGAGCGGGAAAAGTATTGATTTCGCTGGATTCTTCAGAGCTTATGTCGAGGGAAGTGATGACCCAAGTTCATCCCTTGAACAACAAGAAATTATTCTCCCAAACTTAACACCTGGAACATGTCTTGAAGTTACTAATAAGGAATCTACTTTTCATGAAACAAAACCTCCTGCAAGATATACAGAGGCTGCATTAGTTAAAGTTCTTGAAAAAGAAGGGATTGGAAGACCTTCTACTTATGCCAGCATTATTGGGACCATAGTTGATAGAGGTTATGCGAATATATCTTCCAATACTTTGGCTCCAACGTTTACAGCTTTTGCTGTTACTGCTCTATTAGAAGAACATTTTCCTGATCTGGTTGATACTACTTTTACTGCAAAAATGGAATCTTCATTGGATGAAATATCTTCAGGCAATCTTGAGTGGCTACCATACCTCGAAACTTTCTACAAAGGTAAAAATGGTTTGGAGGTAAAGGTTCAGAAAACAGAGGGTGATATTGATGGTAAAGCTTATAGACAAGTTGATTTCGAAGACCTCCCTTGCGTAGTCAGAATAGGCTCTAACGGACCTTGGCTAGAGGGTACAAAAATTGATGAATCTGGTAATGAAATTCAGGCTAAAGGTAATCTTCCAATGGATATTACTCCTGGAGATTTAGATATAAAACAAGTTGATCAAATCTTAAGTGGCCCATCGGATCTTGGAACTGATCCAAAAACTGGGGAAAAAGTATTTTTAAGATTTGGCCCCTATGGACCTTACGTTCAATTGGGAAATAATGATCAAGATAAAGCTAAACCAAGAAGAGCTTCATTACCCAAAGAGTTGAAAACTGATAATCTAACTCTAGATGAGGCTCTTGTACTTTTAAGTTTGCCTAGATTGTTAGGAGTTCATCCTGAAGGAGGAGTTGTTGAGGCTGATAGAGGAAGATTTGGCCCGTATATCAAATGGATTAAAAATGAAAATGAATCTGAAAACAGATCCTTAAAGAAAGAGGATGATGTTTTTACAGTTGATATAGAACGAGCATTAGAAATTCTTGCGATGCCAAAAATGGGTAGAGGTGGTCAAGAGGTACTTAAAGACTTTGGAAAACCGAAAGAATTTAAAGAAAAAATTCAAATATTAAATGGAAGATATGGCGTCTATTTAAAATGTGGCAAAACTAATGTTTCGATTGCCAAAGATACTGATATAGAAAAAATTACCATAGATGACGCAGTATCTCTTTTAGAAGAAAAACTAAAAGATAAAAAAGGCGCAATTTTAAAAAAAACAAAGATTAGTAATAAAAAAACTACAAGGAAAAAGAAAAGTTAGAAAAAATATGATTTTTAAAAAAAAAGAATTTTTTTTATTAATTTTTTTAATTTTCTTGCAATCATGCTCTGGAGGGAGGATTGGAAATTTTCTTGAAAGTAGTTTTAATGATTTAGAAAAAAAAGGCAAAAATGAAGATTTACAAAATAACTTATTAAATAAAAACGATATAAATTTAAAAAAAACAAGCAAAAATGAAGATTTACAAAATAACTTATTAAATAAAAACGATATAAATTTAGAAAAAGAAAACAAAAAATTTGAAGATAAAAAAAATAACAAAATTAAAAAAGTAGAAAAGCCAAAAAATTTTCCAGAAAATAAAAACGATATAAATTTAGAAAAAGATAACAAAAAATTTGAAGATAAAAAAAATAAAAAAATTAAAAATCTTCAAAAAAAAAGAAAAATTGAGCTTCAATCTTACAAAATAATATTAATTTTAAAAGATGTAGATCCAAAAGATCCCACTGAAGAGTTAAGTTCCAAATTAAGTAATTCTGAGGTAAATTTTGAAATAGAAAAGATTGAACGTATTTTAGATTCAAAAAATAAAAATATGAATAAAAATTAATTAAAAATATTTAACAAAAAATGAAAATAACAACAAAAACTGAAGCATTAAATATTGTCGAGACCTCTTATTTAGCCTCTCTTTCGTCTTTATTATGGGTTGCATTATATTATCTGCCAATTGGGGGAGCTTTATTAAGGTTGATTTTACCCCTCCCAATGATCTTGTTGCACTTGAGAAGAGGAACTAAAATTGCATTGGAGGGACTTTTAATACAATTTCTACTTTTATTAATAATTATGGGTCCTGTAAGAGGAACTTTATTTTTATTTCCTTATGGTATCTTGGCTTTTTGGTTAGGTTGGTGTTGGTTTAAAGAAAAGAGTTGGAAACTTAGTTTAACTGGGGGAGTTGTTATTGGAACCCTTGGCTTCTTACTCAGAGTAATAGCATTATCTACTTTGGTTGGAGATAATCTTTGGGTGTTAATTATTAGAGCGAGTTATGGTCTAATAGAAAAGTTCATCGGATTGTTTAATTTACCCTTATATCCCTCAATTTTGAGTATACAATTAGGTGCAATTTTATTAATAATTTTTCAAGAAATAGTTTATGTTTTAACTGTACATGTAGTAGCATATTCTCTGTTTCCTAGATTTAAATTAACCATCCCAGGTCCTCCAAGATTATTAAATAGCTTATTTGATTTTAATAATTAAAAAAAGTAAGAATGTATATTAAAGATTTAGGGATAAATTTTTTTGGTAATGAATCCAATAAAAAAAGACAACTTAATAAGATAGAAATACTGAAAAAGAATATTAAAAATTTAAAAATATTTCTTATAATCGCTGGCACTAATACATCTCAAATTCCAGGAATTTCTGCAGCAGGTATTAATGCAAAATCAAGGCGAACAACTGCGCTCGCAGATGCCGAATTTATGCTTGAGGGTGCTTCAAAAGATCATAAATATAAATTGCCTCTTCTCAATGCAGGAGTAACTCCGGCCCTAATCAGTCATGTTTGTTTAAAGCTTATAAAGATTTATCCAGTTATTGTTCCTCTAGGAATAGGAACAAAGCCTTATTTTAATCATTTGGTTGTAGAAGATAGAAATTTGGGCCCATCAAATTGTCTTACTACTGGTAAATCGATGACTAAAGAGAGAGTTTTAAATCTCTATGAAAAAGGTCTTGCGACAGGAAAATCCTTAAAACAACCAGTTTTAATTTCTGAATCCGTACCGGGGGGCACCACAACTGCTCAGGCAGTAATGGAAGCTTTTGGTTTGAAGGTATCTAATTTAGTAGGGAGTAGTTTATTTAAAGCTCCAAGAGAACTAAGAAGAAAAGTAGTTAAAAGAGGACTTTTTAATGCAAATTTCAAGGCTGATTTCGACTCTTTTGATGTTGTCGCGGCGGTAGGCGATCCTTTCCAAGCTTTCTCAATGGGCCTATTAATTGGTACCAGGTTAGCAAAACAACCTGTAATATTGTCTGGAGGAAGTCAGATGTTAGCGGTCATTTTGCTTGTATTAGAATTTTTAGATGAAAAAAATAAAGATGAATTTATTGAAGATGTTTTTATTGCGACAACTGGGTGGCTTGTGAAAGATAATTCTCTAAATGATTTAGTAAATCTAATTAATGAAAAATATGATGTCAAATTATTAGGTTTAGCCAGTCCTTTAAATTTCAAATCTTCAAAATACAAAGAATTGATGGATTATGAATTAGGTCATGTAAAAGAAGGTGTAGGTGCTGGTGGAATATCATTGCTTGCTTTCATAGATGGATTTAAAAATGAAGAAATAGTTTCATTGTGTCAACTAAATCTAGAAATGATGAAAGGCCTAGGTCAAATTTCTTTAGAGAAGGATTGCTGAATGTTTTCAAAATTTGCAACCAGAAGAGAATTTTTAAATTGTGGTAAGTTTTCGCTTTTATTTTTCTTATACTCTTGCAGTAATCTGCCTAACAAAGTAAAAATTGCATTACAAAATTCTTTTTATCCAGAATCTTTTAAAGATACGATTCCAAAAGATTGGAAGCAGGAAAAAATTAATTTTGAAAATATTCGGCTACAAAAAAATAGAAACACAATTTTCAATTCTGACTTTACCTTAATAAATGATGGATGGATTTCTAGTATAGATTTTTCAGAATTTGAAAAAATAAATGAATATGCACTGTTCGAAAATTTGGATAAGAGATCGTTAGATTTTTTGGGAAGTTTTAATCAAAAACAGAGGAGTAAATTATTTCCTATTGGCGTAGTACCCTATACAATTATCATTAAAAATAACAAAGAATTAATAAATTCAGCCAGAACATCTTGGGATTTTCTTCTTTCTAAAAAATTAACTGGGAAAATTATTTTTCCACAAAGTCCCAGAATAATATTGTCAATTGCTCAAAAAATTAATTCATCTAATTCTTTAAAAAAACTCAAAAGTCAAGCAATGTTATTTGATGATAAAAATATGCTCAATTGGTTGATTAATTCTGATGCTATTGTCGCAATAGTTCCTTACAGTCTTTGTTCAAAATATTTAAAAATAGATCCAAGGCTTTCTTTAGTTTTCCCAAGCCAAGGCGTACCTTTGATGTGGCATTTTTTACTTAGTCGATCAAATCTAAATAATGCAATATTGATTAAATGGATTAAATCTTTAGAAAATAAATCAATAGTAGATAAATTAGTAAGCCAAGGTTGGTATCTTCCATTCAATAGTGATTATTTGCAAAGTAAATATAAATCTGAAATGTTCCCCATCTCAGGGCCTTCTGAGAAATGTTGGGAAAATAGTTGGTCTTTTCCTATCTTAACAAATGAACAAAAAATTAATCTTAAAAATATCTGGAATGAGTCCTTATCCCCATAATCTTTTTGTAGGATTTTCAATTAATAAGTTATGAGTTTCCTTTAATAAATTTGGTATATCTAATTTACTTGGACATTTAGGAACACATTCATTACATTCTTGACAAAATGAGGAATTTTTTTCTTCCCACCAGTGGCCTGCTTTTCCAATTAAATTGTATCTTTCTTTTGAAAATTCTAATTGACCATAACCAATAGATATATTTCTTAAACGAAGTATTTCTGGAATAGGCACTTCATTTGGACATGGAAGACAAGATCTACATTGTTCACATTTGGTTGAGTTTAATCTTTCATTAGAAACTTCCACAATTTTATTCAGGGCGCTTTTTTCAAGTTTTGTAAGCTTCTCGAACGAGTTTCTAAGTTTATGCGCAAATTCAAAATCTTTTTTGTTTGTAGCCCCCAAGGATAAAGTTGTAATGCCTTTTGCTAGCAGAAATCTATAAGCTAATTCTAATGGATGAAAAGGTTTAGAGGCCTCTATCAAAATATCACTTGGAGAATACAATCTACCGCCTTTATCAGCAGGTGATATTGCTAAAACTCCCATACCTTTTTTTATAGCTTCCTCTGCTAAAGCAATCTTAGATTGATCTAAATAATGTAAATGAAGACTGCAAAAAGTAAAAACTTCACAGTTAATTGCATCTTTAATTAGTGAATAACTTCCGTGAGAACTAAAACCAACTTGATCAACTAGTTCCTTCTCAAGTATCCAAGATATGAATTTCTTACCCTCCCCAGCAAGAACCCAATCTAGATGTTGTTTTAAGTTGAGTCCGTGAATTGCAAGATTATTAATTTTCTCGCGTTTTAAATTTTTAAGAGACTTTTTAAAATTATTTTTTAAAAAGTTAAAATTACCTTTTGGTAAAACTTTAGAAGTAATCACCCAATTTTTTTCTTTTATATTCTCTTCTATTGCTAATTTTTTTATTGAATTTCCAATAAGTGATTCAGCATCACCATAAGAGGGTGCTGTCTCTATGTGGTTAATTCCTACATAATATGCATTTTTTATTATGCTATACATTTTTTCGAGACTTTCAGTTGCTCGCATTGTCCCTAAAGTAAATAAGCTTACTTTCGCCCCTTTACCAAATGATCTTTTTTGTGAATTAATAATCATCTAAATATGATCAATTGCTTTTTATTTATTCTTTAATTTATTTATAGTTGAAAATCATTTAAAGTAAATTAAAGTAAATACAAAATTTTGCAAAAATATTTTTCTTAAATCTATGTTTACAGGAATAATTCAATCAGTTGGAAAACTAAGACAAGAAAAAAATATTCTAGAAATTGAAATTCTAGATAATTTTTTTGATATGGCAATCGGTGACAGCATAGCTGTTGATGGAATTTGTTTGACAGTTAAAGAGATTTTTCAAAATAAATTTACTGTTGATGTTAGTGAGGAGACATTAAAAAAAACAACTTTAGGAGTAAAGTCTAACCTTAATCAGATTGTTAATTTGGAGCCCGCTCTTAGGGTGTCTGACCGTCTAGGAGGGCATATAGTCAGCGGACATGTTGATGGCCTTGGAACAGTTGAAAATATAGAAAAATTAGAGAAATCTTGGCTCTTATCAATAAAATGGAAAAATAATAATTTTTCAAAATATGTAGTTAATAAAGGGAGTATTTGTGTAAATGGTATAAGTCTTACGATTGCGAAATATGAGCAGGAAGGAGAAATATTTACTATTGCTATAATTCCTCATACTTGGCATAACACAAATCTGAATATATTAAATATCGGTGACAGCGTAAACCTTGAGGCAGATGCACTAATTAAATATGTAGAGAAATTACTTTTATTTAATAAAAATAGTAATCAAGATTTATCTTCAAATAATATTTCTTCAGAGTGGCTTAAAGAAAACGGTTGGTAAAATTTATTTTTTAATTTAATGGAATCAGATAAATTGTTTTTGATTCTTTTTTAAGATCGATTTTAAATTCCTGACCTGGTTCTAGACCTAATTTTTTGGTGTAGGCATGACCAACTAATAGGTTCCCATTGCCATGAACTTTAGTTTTGAATTCTGTCTGCCTGCCTCTTGAAGCTCTATTACCATTTTTCCCTTGACGACCATTTCCTATTTTGTAACCCTTAGCTTCAATAAGCGCCCTATAAAAACTTTTTCTTAAGATTCTTCCACTAGGACCTACGTACCCACAACCTCTTGCTATCTCATCTTCAGATTTTTTACTTAATAATTTTGCTTTTTCAAGAAGTTCTTTTCCTTCTAGCATTATCTGACAAATTTCTAATTATATATTCTTACTAAAAAGGAGAACTGTGGCAATATAAATTAATAAAAAATATATTTTATTTTTAATATTTAGTTTTTTATAAAAGATACAAAATAATAAATAAAATAACCCATATTCCATCAACAAAATGCCAGTACAATTCAACAGCTTCCAATGGGAACATATTTTGACTAGTTAATCTTCCGCCCTTAATTCTCGATTGCCAAGTAATAATTAAAATCATCAAAGTGCCTAAAGTGACATGTAATCCATGAAAACCAGTAAGAGCATAAAAAGTACTTGCAAATAAATTATCGGTTAATCCAAAAGGTAAATGAAAATATTCAAATAATTGACATATTAAAAATATAATTCCAAGAAAAGCAGTAAAAATTAACCATTTTTGGGATTCAGAGTTTTTATCTTTTAAAAGTGCTTTGCCAGCTTTATGGAAAGTTGCACTACTAACAAGTAACAAAATTGTATTCAGTGTGGGTATTGGTAGTTCTAATTCATATATGGCACCATCAGGTAATGGATTTACTGCTTTATAAGTTAAATAAGCAGCAAAGAATCCAGCAAAAGTCATTCCGTCCGCAATTAAGAAAGTTATAAGACCAAACATTCTGAAGTCTTCATGTGTTTCGTTAACTTCAGAATTATTTTTTTGAATTTCTTTTGAGCTATCTAGAGTTGTCATATATTTTATTTTCGTTCAGAAATTTTTTTACCATAACCATAAGGTTCTTCAACTAATGGAGCTTCTCCTTCCCAATTTTCAACTGGAGGTGGAGAAGATGTTAACCATTCAGGTGTAAGGGCATTCCAAGGGTTATCTCCAGCATCTTTTCCATTTCTCACACTAAGGAATACATTAATTAAAAAAGGAATTGTACTTATAGCCATCAAAAGAGCCCCAAGGCTACTAATTTGATTAACAAACTGGAATTGAGGATCATATTCTGCAACTCTTCTTGGCATTCCATTTAAACCAAGCCAATGTTGAGGAGCAAAGCACAAGTTAAATCCAATAAAGGTAATGACAAAATGTAAAATTCCTAATTTTTCATTGAGCATTTTTCCAGTTACTTTGGGGAACCAATGATAGATTGAAGAGAAAATAATAAAAACAGTCCCTCCATAAACTATGTAATGAAAATGGGCTACAACGAAATAGGTATCATGTACGTGAATATCGAAAGGGACCTGTGCCAAAGCAACTCCTGTAATACCTCCAAAAACGAAATTTATAATAAATCCACAAGAGAATAACATTGCACTATTGATGGAAATTTTACCTCCCCATAATGTTGCAACCCAATTAAAAAATTTTATACCTGTTGGAACAGCAATAAATGCTGTAGCTATTGTAAAGAACAATCTCATCCAAGGGGGCGTTCCACTTGTAAACATGTGATGCGCCCAAACAACTAAACCTAAAACTACTATCCCCATTATTGAAAAAACCATTGTTGTATATCCAAAAAGTGGTTTTCTAGCATGTACAGGAAGTATTTCACTAACTAAACCAAATGCGGGAAGGACCATAATGTATACAGCTGGATGAGAATAAAACCAAAATAAATGCTGATAAACTACGACATTGCCACCTAAAACAGGATTGAAAAACCCTGTATTAGCGATGATATCGAAGCTTAGTAGAATTAAAGTGCCTGCTAAAACAGGAGTTGATAAAACAACTAATAGACTTGTTCCAAGCATTGCCCAACAATACATTGGCAATTGCATAAGTTTTAATCCTGGCCTTCTAAATTTGATAATGGTCGCTATAAAGTTTATTCCACCAAATATAGAACTGCCTCCAAGTAATAGAACGCTCAGAATCCAAATGATTTGTCCAGATTGAGGAGTAGTTATGCTTAAAGGTGGATAAGCCGTCCATCCAGCCTGAGCAGCCCCCTCAACAAAATAGCTTGCCACCAACATCAAACCTGAAGGAGGAATTAACCAAAAAGCTACGGCATTTAATCTTGGGAATGCCATATCTCTCGCGCCTACATAAAATGGAATTAAATAATTTCCAAAAGCACCGTTAACAACTGGCACTATCCAAAGGAAAATCATTATTGTTCCGTGTAAAGTTAAAACTTGGTTATAAACATCTCTTGGCATGAAATCAGACATTGGACTGGCTAGTTCAATTCTTATAGCGCTTGCTAAAGTTCCCCCTATTAAATAGAAGAGAAAACCACAAACTAAGTATTGTATCCCAATTACTTTATGATCAAGGCTAAAACTGAAGTATCTAAGCCAGCCTTTAGGTTGAAGACTTTCATTATTAGTTTTTTGTGGATCAATTGATATTGTCATAAATTTACCTCTGGTTTTTTATTTTTGTTAAACCATTCATTGTAATCAGATTCTTTTTCAACAATTATGGAGGCTCTCATTCCTCCATGATATGGGCCACATAATTCTGCGCAAATTATCGGATATTTTCCTACTTTTGTGGGAGTGAAATTTAGAATAGTAGGTTGTCCAGGAATTATATCCTGTTTAATTCTGAACTCTGGTACCCAAAAAGCATGAATGACATCTTTGGATTCCATTTTCATTGATACTTTTTGATCAACAGGAACGTGTAGTTCTCCTGATATGAAATTGCCCTTGGGATAATTGAATAAAAATGCAAATTGCATTGCTGAAACTTCAATTGATAAATTATTTATTGCTATTTCATTATCAGAAGTTTGACTTATTCCAGCCCATATTTTTTCAGTGTTAGAACTCATCATTTCGTGGTTATGATTTAGTTCTTTCATCCCTCCCATTCGATCGTAGATGTTGTAGCTATATAAACCTATTAATAAAACAATTATTGAAGGGATAATTGTCCATATAATTTCTAAGCTTAAATTCCCCTCTAAAGCTATACCATCGCCTATCTGATCATTTCTTTTCCTAAACTTAAATAAGCTATAAATAACCGCTATTGTCATTCCTATAAAAATAATTAATCCAATGATGAAAAGAATTTTAAAAAGTTCATCGTAAATTGGTGCATTAATACTTGCTTCAACTGGGAGCAAATTTACATTAAAACCAATCCAAAAAGATATAGCAAAAACGAGGGAAATAATTAGTATTAAATAAATGTTTTTATTTAACAATTGATTTCTTAAATTTTATTTATATCCTCAAGATATTCAATTTTTTTAATCTTGCATCCTTTGTTAAAAGAAAAACATTTAAATTCATAA
This sequence comes from uncultured Prochlorococcus sp., assembly GCA_902536545.1. GTDB lineage: Bacteria > Cyanobacteriota > Cyanobacteriia > PCC-6307 > Cyanobiaceae > Prochlorococcus_A. The sequence goes on from CACAXS010000006.1 coordinate 60,833, forward strand.
CTTCTTAAGATTTATGAAATAAAAGGCGTATTATTGATAACTTTTTAGAGTTAATTGTCAGGGAAAAAAGATTAAATTGGTAAATTTTTTTTTAAATTAAACATATTAATTTTTAATTAATGTTTGGTTTTTGAATCTAATTTATTATGCAAATTATATAGGTTTTATCCATTTGATCAATAATCAATTATATAAATCAAAATATCTGACAATTTTTAAAAGGTTGGGAAGCCATAGTGTATTTGCACTCATTGCACTAATCGTAATTGGAGGTGCTACGAGAGTCATGGAGGCGGGACTTGCTTGTCCAGATTGGCCATTATGTTATGGATCTTTTTTGCCTTTTAATCATATGAACCTAAGAGTATTTCTAGAGTGGTTTCATCGTCTAGATGCTTTTCTGGTTGGAATATTAATTCTTTTAAAATTTGCCCTTTCAATTATTTGGAAAAATGAAATTCCAAATTGGTTACCTCGAACTTATTCATTATTACTTTTTCTCGTCATTGTCCAAGGATCTTTTGGAGCTTTGACAGTAATAAACCTGCTTGATTCATATACTGTTACTGGCCATCTTTTAATAGCTTTTCTACTTCTCATCACAACAATTTCAATAAATCAAAATTTAGAAAATGACGACATAGAAGAGCCATTAATTTGGTGGAGATTATTATTATTTGTTCCTCTCTTACTTACTCTGATTCAATCTTTTATTGGAGTAAGGCTTTCATCAACCTGGTCAGCACATATTTGCTTATCTTTTAATAAACAATGTCTTATTCTAAATACTCATAAATTATTCGCTTTCCCAATTGCCTTTTCAATTCTATTAATTATTGCTACTGCAATTTATAAAAGAAGTTTGCTTAATGAAAATTGGAAATATCTCTCAGCACTTATTTTTCTCTTGTTTTCTCAAATTGCTTTGGGTGTTTTAAGTCTTAAAACAAATTTGAATGAACCTATTTTTATTATCGGTCATCAACTTAACGCCTCTTTATTTATTGCGATATTAACAACATTAATTTTTAGAAATCCTTTTACCAAAAAAGGTCTAAACCACTCCCTAAATTCTCAAATGGTTGGTATTAATACATGAACAGTAGTAACCTAGAAAACTTTAACTATAAATCTTCAATCAGGGATGAAGTTGTACCTTCAAGAAAAAGATTAACTTTGCCTCCTTGGCTTGAAGTAGCGAAACCTAGATTAATCCCACTTTTATTGGCAACAACTTTGGGAGGAATGGCTTTAACAGAAGAATGGCCTTTGTCTTCTCCGAAACTTATCTGTACTTTGGGAGGAGGAGCTTTAGCAGCAGCAGCAGCAGGAGCTCTTAATTGCTTGTGGGAAATGGAATTAGATAAGAGAATGAAAAGAACTAGTAAAAGAGCCTTGCCAGCAGGAAAGCTGTCATCTGAGACTGTATTTTTAGCTGCCGTATCATGTACTTTGGCAGCTTCGATGCTTTTAGTAAGTGGAGTAAATTATTTAGCTGCGGGTTTAACTCTTCTTGGTTTATTTAGCTACGTAATTTTATATACAGTTATTTTGAAACCTCGCACAACAAAAAATATTGTTTTCGGAGGAGTTGCTGGTGCGATACCACCCTTAGTTGGAGCATCTGCTGCAACTGGACATGTAGGTCTTAGTGGTTGGTGGTTGTTTGGTTTAGTAATGTTGTGGACCCCAGCTCATTTTTGGGCACTTGCAATTTTGTTGAAGGATGATTACGCATCTGTTGGTATTCCAATGCTCCCTACTGTTAAAGGATCTGTTTTTACTGCTAAAGCCATTTCTCGTTACGGATGGGCAACTGTTTTAATGAGTATTATGGGAGTTTTTGCTTTACCTGAAGGGGGTCTCTTATATGGAATTATGTTATTGCCATTTAATGGAAGATTTTTGCAATTAATAAATGAATTAAAGAAATCTCCTGATGATCTTTCAAGAGCAAAGTCTCTTTTTAGGTGGTCTATTCTTTATATGTTTGGCATTTGTCTCTTGTTATTAATTTCCAGAACCCAACTATCCGTAGAATTTGAGCAGCAATCTATGCAAATATTTTTTTCTATAGTATCCCTGCTTAGTAATTAAATTCGATGTAAAATGTTTTTTAAGTAAATAGTAATTTTGATGAATTATATAAAAGTCAAAGGGCTCTCAAAATCTTATTCAGATATTAATGCATTAAAAAATTTATCGATTGAAATTGAAGATGGCACATTATTCGGAATACTAGGTCCAAATGGTGCTGGCAAATCAACACTAATAAAAATACTCGCTACTTTAATAGAGCCTGATAGTGGAGAAGTTCTTATAAATAATATTAATCTGATAAAAAATTCAAGGAAAATTAGAGAATTAATTGGTTATGTTGCCCAAGATATTGCACTTGATAAAATATTAACTGGACGAGAGCTTTTGGATTTTCAATCAGATTTATATCACATCAACAAAAACAAAAAATTTGAAAGGATAGAGAAATTAATAGATCAATTAGAAATGAATGATTGGATTGATCGTAAGTGCGGAACTTATTCAGGAGGAATGAAAAGAAGAATAGATCTGGCAGCTGGACTTTTACATTTGCCCAAAGTATTAATTTTGGATGAACCTACAGTTGGTTTAGATGTTGAAAGTAGAAATATTATATGGCAACTTTTGAAAGATTTGAGAAATAATGGGATGACCATTATTTTAAGCAGTCACTATCTTGATGAAATAGATAAATTAGCAGACAGATTAGTGATAATTGATGATGGAAGAGTTATAGCACAAGGGACTCCTGCTGAGCTCAAAAGTAAATTAGGAGGAGATAGAGTAACTTTGAAAGTAAGAGAATTTAGTAATCTGGAAGAAGCAAAAAATATTTGTCAAATTTTATCTTCAATAGATGGAATTAGTCAGATTATCATAAATGAAGTTCAAGGTTTCTCGATAAATTTTGTAGCAGACAAGGAAAAAGATTTACTTACGAAGCTAAAAGTGGAATTGGCTTTTTCAAAGTTTGAAATTTTTTCTCTTACCCAAAGTCAGCCCAGCTTGGATGATGTATATCTTCAGGCAACCGGGAAAACATTATTGGATGCTGAAATTTCTATGGCAGGGAAAAGAGACCTAAAAAAAGAATCAAAGCAATCCATGCGATAAAAAAAATTTTGGTTAACTAACTATAATGAATACTAGTTATTGCTAATTATGGAATTACAACAGTATAATTTATTTTTTATATATCAAGAAACATTTGCCTTAACAAAGAGATTATTTATTCAATTAAAAAGAAGACCATCAACTCTTTTAGCAGGAATATTACAACCCATAATTTGGCTTTTTTTATTTGGGGCATTATTCTCTAAAGCTCCTGAAGGTTTTTTACCAGGAGTTGATTCTTATGGGAATTTTTTAGGAGCAGGACTTATTGTTTTTACCGCTTTTAGCGGAGCCCTAAACTCTGGACTTCCTTTAATGTTTGATAGAGAGTTTGGATTTCTTAATAGATTACTTGTGGCTCCTTTAACCAGTAGATTATCCATAGTTTTATCTTCTTTTTTTTACATAACAATCTTGAGCTTTGTTCAGAGTATTGTAATAATGGTTGTTTCATACATTTTGGGTTATGGATGGCCCAACTTATATGGTTTAGGAATTGTGTTTACAACACTAATTTTATTAGTTCTTTTTGTGACATCAATAAGTTTATGTTTAGCGTTTGTTTTGCCGGGACATATTGAATTAATAGCTCTTATATTCGTAATAAATTTGCCTCTTCTCTTTGCGAGTACTGCTTTAGCTCCAATCTCTTTTATGCCAAATTGGCTGGGATGGTTAGCTTCATTAAATCCATTAACTTTTGCTATTGAACCTATTAGGACTGCCTATACACAAACTATGAATTTAGAATTAGTGGCTTTACATGCCCCATATGGTGATTTAACTTGTAAGAGTTGTATATCAATTTTATTTTCTTTAACAGTTTTTTCCTTGATTATTATAAGGCCTCTGTTAAATAGAAAGTTAAATTAGAAATTTTATGCTTTTAAAAAATCATTTAATAGAAGTTTTTAAACAAGCCTCTTTAGAAAATAATTTTTTGCTTAAAGAAAATATTGTTCTTAAGTGGGTCCATAGATTTGGTATTGATTCATTAAATGATTTATTAATCTATAGTTCACTACAAAAAGAAAATCAGCATGAAGAAG
>CACAXS010000007.1 GCA_902536545.1 uncultured Prochlorococcus sp.
GTACTGTTCATTTAGAGATGGTGAGATCTTATTATTAAATGTTCACATTTCACCACATAAAAATGTAGGGTCTTTCTTTAACCACGATCCATTAAGAAATAGAAAATTGCTTCTACACAAAAAAGAAATAATCAAAATGAAATCCAATACTGAAAAAAAAGGAATGACTATTGTTCCATTATCTCTTTATTTAAAAGGCTCATGGATAAAACTAACTATTGGAGTCGGCAAAGGGAAAAAATTACATGACAAACGCCAAGATGAAAAACAAAAAAGTATAAAAAAAGAAATCAACTCTGCGCTAAAAAGGTAAAATTATTATCTAGAGTAATTGCAACTATGAATCTAAACTTACTGAACTTGGAGGTGGGGAAGGATCAGGATCTGCAATTAACATATGCTGTAAGACTGTTTCAGGCCTCTCACTATCTCTCCAGCGAATTTTGTATGCAGGCATTTTTGTACCTCTACTTGTAGTTTGCTCTACTGGCTCAATAACCCATCCTCGTCTTGATCGGCCCTGAGGATTTCTTTTTACTACTGCATCCGCGTGTTTGAAACGGAAACCAACACGTTCACCACTCATTTAAAAATTTCGTATTGGATTAATTTATCTATTTTACTTCATTCAAGGGTAAATTTTCACTTTTTTTGGAAGTTATTTCTGGTTTTAACAAAGGGAAAGGGATTACATCTCTAATTGATGCGCTATCAGTAATTAACATAATTAGCCTATCAATGCCAATGCCTAATCCTCCAGTAGGTGGCATGCCAATCTCTAAAGCATTCAAGAAATCTTCATCAATGCAGTGAGCCTCAAGATCTCCTTCATCTCTAAGAGATTGCTGTAATTGCATTCTTTCTCTTTGATCTACAGGATCTATCAACTCACTAAACGCATTTGCTAGTTCGCGACCAACAATGAATAATTCAAATCTCTGAACCATCTCTTTATTATCAAGATGAGGCCTAGCTAAAGGAGAAATTTCAACAGGATAATCTATAACAAAAGTAGGCTCCATAATTTTTGATTCTACTTTTTGCTCGAAGACCTCATTTAAAAGTCTTCCTATAGTATTGACTTTATTAGAGAGATCAACATTTATACTTTTAACGGCTTGTTTTGCTGCTTGAAAGTCTCCACTGAAAGAATCAAAATCAATCCCTGTATATTTTTTGACAATATCTTTCATTGATATTCTTGTCCAAGGTTTTGAAAAATCAATTTCTTTATTTTGATAATTGATAGTTAAAGAACCACATGCATCAGCTACAATATCTTTTATCAATTCTTCTGTTAAATTCATCATATCGACATAGTCAGAAAAAGCTTGATAAATTTCAACTGAGGTAAATTCTGGATTATGCCTTGTACTTATCCCCTCATTACGGAAAATTCTTCCCAATTCGTATACTTTCTCAAATCCTCCAACAACCATTCTTTTTAAATGTAATTCAGTAGCTATTCTTAGATATAACGGAATATCTAATGTATTGTGATGAGTTATAAATGGTCTTGCTTCAGCACCACCAGCTTCAGATTGCAGTATTGGAGTCTCTATCTCTAAAAAATTTCTATTATCTAACCATTTTCTTATAAAACTTATACATTTTGCTCTTGTTTTAAATACATTTTTAGAGTGAGGATTCACTATTAAATCTAGATATCGTTGTCTATATCTTTTTTCAATATCAGTCAATCCATGCCATTTATCTGGCAAAGGTTGTAATGATTTAGATAACATTTCCCATTTTTCTACTTTAATAGAAAGCTCACCTTTATTTGTTTTTTTAATAGTTCCGTATACGCCTATCCAATCACCAATATCTACTATTTCCTTAATATCTTCAAAAGAAAGTAATTTTTGTTTTTCTAAATTTAAGTTAATAATCTTTTTATCAAGATAAAGCTGAATCTGACCATCTTGATCGCTTATTGTGAAAAAGGCAATTTTACCCATTACCCTTTTTGCCATAACTCTTCCAGCAATAGAAACACTGAAGTCTTCCTCTTGACCATTTTCTAAATAATCAAATTTCTGAATAAGAAATTTTGTAGTATTTGAAACCCTAAAACTCTGTGCGTAAGAAGCAAATCCCTTATTAACGAGTGAATTAACTTTTTGTAAACGAGCTTCTTTTATTTCAGACAAAATTTTTTTAATATATTTGTTTTATTTAATAAAATTATCAGACTATGGCTCAACTTGCCAAAGATGTTGCTGTTTCACCAACTCTCTGAGAAGCGTAACCAATTCCTCTAACAGTTAATATTAATTCTGGATTTCTTGGATCTGGTTCTAATTTACCTCTTAATCTAGCTACATATACATCTACAACTCTTAAATCTGCGGCTCTACGAGGAGGATACCCCCATAGCTGTTCTAAGATTTCTGCTCTAGGGACAACTTTTCCAGGCTCATCAAACAATAATTCTAGGAGGCTAAATTCAGTATAAGTTAGGCTAATTCTATCTCCTGCTCTTGAAACTTGTCTGCGATTAGTATCAACAACTAAACTTCCAAATTTCATTACTCCTTTGCCTGAAGGAACTTCTTTAGTTTCCGTAACCGATACAGTTGGGCCCATTCTTCTCAAAATGGTAGCTATTCTAGCTTCTAACTCTTTTGGGCTAAATGGTTTAGATAAGTAATCATCAGCCCCTAAATCCAAACCTGCAACTCTCTCTGAAATAGCCTCTAAAGCTGTTAAGAATATTATTGGAACTACTGATTCAGCTCTAATTCTTCTACAAACAGCAAAACCGTCCATTTTGGGAAGCATAACATCAAGAACTATCAAATCAGGGGAATCCCTGTGAAAAGACTCAAGAGCTTCTTCGCCGTTAGTGGCTGAATACACTTGATATCCTGCTAGTTGAAGCCTCGTAACTAATACCTTCAAAACTGCTGGTTCATCGTCAACAACTAAAATTCTTGCTTTTGACATAGTTAAAAAAGATTTCTCGATATTTCAAAGCAAAGAACTATTGCATTGAAAATTCATTCTAACAATTAAAAATATAACATTACGAACCCTCAAAGAGATATAGCTAAGGTTTATACAATTTTTAAATGATTTGAATATATATATATAAATTTTTAAAACACTTTTGCTCCTGGCAAAATTTATTACTGTATTTTTCTTCTTGAAAATTTAAACATTCTTAAAAGTTGGGAGCAAATAAAGGGTGCAAAAAAACCTGTCAAAAAAACTTCTGCTAAGATATTTTTAATACTGGGAATCAACAATAAAGAATTACTATCTGAAAAATTTCTAAACAAAATTTGTAAAAAATAAAGAGTTCCACATAAAAAACTTCCAAAAGAACATATTAAACCATACCTGAAATGTCCCAACAATATATCACTATGGAATTTAATTCTCCCAAACAAAAACCCACAAACAATTAAGCCCGGTACTTGAGTAAAACTTTCATTAAAAGTTAGAGAATCTAAGATTAGACCTAAAAACAAACCAAATATTAATCCATTGATTGATCCATTCATCATTGACCAAGGCAATAACCAAAATAATGGCCAATATGGCTGAACACCTAAAAATCCAAGCCAATTAGGGTGCCACAAAAAAATAATTGGGATAAAAATAAAGCTTATTATGGATAAATTGTTTGTAAAAAATTTATTCATTAAATATATTTACTTTTAAAATTTGCACCCAATCAATTACATGAGGTTTTGCTAAGAGTGAAATTTTTGCCGTTTTTTTTGATTTCAATGTCTCATCTATAGATTGGACAATACCAATAGGGATATTTGGAGGTAATAACGTACTAGCAGGAGATGATGATACAAAATCTCCGACTTTAATATCAGCATCTTTTGAATAAAGTATTAAGCTAGGATTATCATCTCCTAAACCAACGAGTAATCCATTGATTTGAATTCTATCCACCCAAACGCCTAATTTACTTTCTGGAGAAGTTATTAAAGTTACCGATGAAGTGAATAAAGAAGTATTCTTTACTCTTCCTAATAATCCACCTGGACCAATCACAATATTACCAATTTCTACTCCATCCTTTGAACCTTTGTTTAAAATTATTTGTCTCCACCAACTACCTGTTTTTCTCGAAATAACTGCAGCTGATATATGTTCATCATTAGATAATTCTTGAAGAGATAAGATTTGACGTAATCTTATATTATCTTTTTTAAGAAGATTTAACTTTATTAAATATTCTTGGTTAATACTCTCAAGAACAATTTCTTTTTGAAATTGACCAGGCCAAAAAGGTTTTGAAATAAAATAATAAAAATCTTTATAAAAAGCTCCTTTTGATAGTCTTACAAAAACCAATAATAAAAAAATTCCAAAAAAAAGCCAATTTTTCTTTTTATGCCACCAACGATTAGTAGAAATTCGTCGGATACCTAACATAACATTAATCTCTTATGGCATTCCTTATAAAGTCTGGAGTATCAACAACTCTTTTTAGTTTTTTAAAATCATCCAACACCTCTCCACAACCATTCACTACACAAAGCAATGGGTTTTCTGCTATGTGAGTAAAAATTCCTGTTTCATCGCTCAATAAATCATTAATGCCTCTCACTAAAGCTCCACCGCCTGCAAGCATAATCCCCCTATCAACTATATCTGCAGCAAGTTCAGGAGGGGTTCGCTCTAAAGTTCTTTTTACAGCTTCGACTATTTTGCCAAGTGTTTCAGCCATGGCTTCTCTGATTTCTCCCGATGACAAAGTGACTGACCTAGGTAGACCAGATAAAAGATGTAAACCCCTAACCTCTAAAGTAGTTTTATCAAAATCATCATCAGGAAATGCAGATCCAATTTTAATCTTTATATCTTCTGCAGTTCTCTCTCCAACAACTAAATTGTGAACTTTTTTAAGGTATAGAGCAATTGACTCATTTATTTCATCGCCTGCTATTCGAACAGATTCACTCAAAACAGTTCCACCTAAACTTAATACTGCAACCTCAGTAGTACCTCCACCAATATCAACAATCATTGTTCCAATTGGATCAGTTACTGGTAATGAAGCTCCTATTGCTGCTGCGACAGGTTCATCAATTAAATGCACTTCTCTAGCTCCGGCTAAACCAGCTTCTCTCACTGCTCTTCGCTCAACACTAGTAACTCCACTTGGAATACCAATCACTATTCTTGGGGCTACTATCCCCTTGCCTTCATTACATTTTTGAATAAATGTTTTTATCATTTGTTCTGCAGCATCAAAATCTGCGATAACCCCATCTCTTAGTGGTCTTACGGCTCTTATATTGCCGGGGGTCCTTCCAAGCATTAACTTTGCTTCTTTACCAACAGCTAATGGAATTCCTTCTTCTAAATCCATAGCTACCACAGAAGGCTCTTGTAAAACAACACCTTTTCCTGATACGTGTATAAGAGTATTAGCCGTTCCCAAATCTATGCCAATATCTCGAGAAAATTTAAATCTGTTAAAAATCACAATAAGAATTTCTATTTTTTAAATAATATATCTATTTTTTAATAAGCTCTCGGAATTTTGTCGTTTAGTTATGAATAGCACGTAAAACTTTGAGCAAAACCAGGAAATATGAGTAGTATTAAAAAAAAAAAAATTATGGAAATTAACACTATTAACCTTGTTGGCAGAGCAGGACGAGAACCAGATGTCAGATATTTTGAATCAGGCAGCATCGTGGCGAATTTCACAATTGCAGTGAACAGAAGAAGCAGAGATGAAGAGCCAGATTGGTTTAATCTAGAAATATGGGGCAAGCAAGCACAAATAGCTGCAGATTATGTAAAAAAAGGGTCATTAATTGGAATTACAGGAAGTTTTAAAATTGATAGTTGGAAAGATAAAAATACTGGAGAAGATAGATATAAACCAGTTGTTAGAGTAGATAGATTAAATTTACTAGGCTCACGAAAAGAGTCTGATAATAATCAATATTCCAACAGTAATAACTCAAGTGAAATTCCTTTCTAAGCTCTATTTTTTTTTAAAAATCTAATAAATAGTTTTATAAAAAAATATAAAAAAATTAAAATGAAAGTTGGCTTTACAACATATTTTATTTGATCTAAATAAGTTTCAATGATTAGATAGTTTTCACCAAATAAATACCCTGAATAAGTGAGAAGTGTTACCCATATCAAGCTACCAAATGTAGTCCAAAGAAAAAATTTTCTTAGTGGCATAAGTTCTATGCCAGCGGGAACTGAAATTAAAGTTCTTATACCTGGTACTAATCGGCCCCAAAAAACTAAAGAAACCCCATATTTATCAAACCACCTTTTACTTTTTTTTAGATCGTTAGAAGAAATACCCAGATATTTTCCCTTTTTATCTAGAAAGTTTGAAAGTCTTTTTTCATTTACTAGTCTACCTAAATAATACCAAGGAAATGATCCTAAGATAGTTCCAAGTAATCCCCAAAAAACTAGAATATAGAAATTTAATTTTTGTTGATAAACAAAAAAACCACCTAATGGCATTATTATTTCCGAAGGGATTGGGGGGATTATATTTTCTAAAAACATAGCCAGACAAATAGTAAGATATGCAATTGTTGAATTTTTTTCAACAGCCAAACTGATGTAATCCGGAATTGAAGTAAGAAAATTTTCAGAAATTAAACTCAATCTTAATATCTATAAAGTTCTGGTTTATAAGGACCATCCACAGATACATTAATATAATCAGCCTGTTCTTTAGTTAATTTTGTTAATTTTGCACCAATTTTTTCTAAATGTAATCTAGCTACCATTTCATCTAGGTGTTTTGGTAAAACATAAACTTCTTTCGCATATTGCTCTGACTTATTGAAAAGTTCGATTTGAGCTAACACTTGATTAGTAAAAGAATTACTCATAACAAAACTTGGATGGCCAGTGGCACAGCCTAAATTGACTAATCTACCTTCAGCTAAAAGAATAATTTTATTTCCATTAGGTAGAATTATATGATCAACTTGCGGCTTAATATTTTCCCATTGATAATTTTTTAATGAAGCTACATCAATTTCATTATCGAAATGTCCAATATTGCAAACTATGGCCTCATCCTTCATCTTGAGAAGATTTTCATGTGTTATTACCTGATAGTTTCCTGTTGCCGTAACAAAGATATCTATATCTTTCACAACATCATCTAATGTAACAACGCTAAAACCTTCCATTGCTGCTTGAAGAGCACAAATTGGATCAACTTCAGCAACTTTTACGATTGCACCAAGTCCACGTAATGACTGGGCTGAACCCTTACCTACATCTCCAAAACCCATTACTAAAGCTACCTTCCCAGCAATCATCACGTCAGTTGCACGCTTTATGCTATCAACTAAAGATTCGCGACAACCATATAAATTGTCAAATTTGCTCTTAGTTACTGAATCATTAACGTTGATAGCAGGGAAAGGTAATGCATTTTGCTTTTGCAATTGATAAAGTCTTGCAACTCCTGTTGTAGTTTCTTCAGTAACACCAATGATATTACTTTTAATTCTTGAATAGAAGTCACTATCGTTTGCCAACTTAGATTTAATAGAATTGAATAAAGCAATTTCTTCTTCATTACCAGGATTATCTAAAATAGATAAATCTTTTTCTGCTTTACTACCGAGTATTAATAAACCAGTTGCATCTCCACCATCATCAAGAATCATATTTGGAGAGTCTGCACCCCAATCAAGGATATAGTGGGTAAATTGCCAATATTCATCAAGAGTCTCACCTTTTTTTGCGTATACAGAAATTCCTTGAACTGCCATGGCTGCAGCCGCATGATCTTGAGTAGAAAAAATATTGCATGAAGCCCATTTCACTTCTGCACCAAGATCAACAAGAGTTTCTATTAAGACTGCTGTCTGAATAGTCATATGAAGACTCCCAGCTATTTTTGCACCTTTTAGTGGCTTTTCAGATTGATATTTATCTCTAAGTGCAATTAGTCCCGGCATTTCTGTTTCGGCAATTTTAATTTCTTTACGGCCAAAATCTGAAGAAGAGATATCAGCAACTACATAATTAGGCGTAGAGGTTTTAACTGAATTTGCTATAACCATATCGAGTAAATACTTTTTCTATTAAACTATAGATGATTTTTGAGTAATTTTTGTGTTTGTTGAAAATTTAAAAGAAACTTTAAATTTAGGGAAAAAACTCTCACACAAATTAAATCCTCAATCAATTGTTTTATTACAAGGTCCAATTGGGGCTGGGAAAACTTCATTAGTTCAAGGGATTGCTAAAGGCTTGTCAATATCTGAGGACATTACAAGCCCTACATTTGCTTTATCGCATCATTATAACTCTGGCAGAATTCCGCTAATTCACCTTGATTTATACAGGTTAAAAAATATTTCTTCAGCAAAAGAAGTTTTTTTTTTAGAAGAAGAAGAGGCAATACATAGACAAGCTATTTTAGTTATTGAATGGCCTGAATTAATAGAACCAGTTATTGATAATTTCTGGAAAATAGAAATTAGTTACGCAAAAAATTACGGAAGACACTACGAAATAAGAGATCCCAAAAATTTATTAACCTTCTCATAATATGGCTGTTGCTCGATGGCTCCTTCACCAAGACAAGTTAATAATCCACAAACCCCTGCGAACTTAATGCAATCTTGTATCTCTAGTTCATTAGAAGGATAGCCAGAAGAAATTAATTTTGAAATAAAGCCAGCCAAAAAAGCATCGCCTGCACCAGTTGTATCAACAATTTTTTGTGAAGTTGGATTTTCGGTAATTCCCTTTAACCCATTGATGTACCATGAAACGGGATTTTTTCCATTAGTTATTATTACATCTGGTCTTTTAGACAATTGTTGAGATATTAGCAAGGGATTTTCATCCTCAAAAAACAAAATTGCTTCTTCCTTAGCAAGCTTTAAAATATTTGCATGATTTAAAAAATTCTTGATTAAATTAACTCTCGCGGCTTTACTAATTTTTGATGAAAAACTTGAATGATCCCAAAAGACCTCTCTCCAATTCAAATCAATAATTATTTTGACTTCAAATTTATTAGCCTGTTCAAAAAGAAAAAAAATAGTCTCTGCTGATATTGGAGATGATAATAAGATCGTTCCTGTGACCAAATATTTTATTTCTAAAAAAGATTTCTCCAAAGTTGAAATTTTATTTTTTATTAATTTCTTACTAAGAACTTCATCTGCAAAGCAGGAATGAGAACTTTCCTCAAAGCCTGAAAAAGAACGATCTCCAAATTGATCTCTGTCTACATTAACAACGCGAGTAGATGAATCATTTTCTAATTGCAAGAAATCTAGATTAACGCCCAATTGATCAAATTGCATAATAATTTTTTTTCCATAATCATCATTACCCAAACTTCCTATGAATATTGAATCTATTTTTAATTTTCTTAATGCACAAGCAACATTAGCCGGTGCACCTCCCAAAAAATCTTTAAATCCTTGATTTGACTTATTTCTGATTCTGTCTATTAAAGCCTCTCCAATACATATAACCTTTTTCTTTTTCATAAAATGAACGCCTTTTCTTAACTAAGAATAATTTATTAAAAAACGAATAATTTTTTTTTGAATTAAAGTTTAATTAAAAGCATACTCATAGTGTCTCTAAATAAGTCTGAAACTTGGAAGTGGAAAAATTGGGAAATTTCTTGGTCTTTATCCAAAGAATCTACTTCTGAAAAAAAAATTAAAATTTTATTAGTTCATGGATTTGGGGCATCAAAAAACCACTGGAGACATAATCAAGATTTTCTTGGTAAATTTTCTAACTGCTACGCAATTGACTTGTTAGGATTTGGAAAAAGTAGTCAGCCTAGTGCTTTATTAAATTACGAACCTGAAAAAGAAAACTCAATTAAATATTCATTTGACTTATGGAGTAATCAAATATCAACATTTTGTGCAGAGGTAATAAAATCTCCTGTTTACTTGGTAGGAAATTCAATTGGTGGTGTTATTGCATTGAAAGCTGCTGAAATCCTTCAAGATAATTGCAAAGGTATCATTTTGATTGATTGTGCACAAAGAACTATGGATGATAAACGTTTAAAAAAAAGTGATATCTTAATGAATCTTCTAAGACCAGTTCTTAAAACCATAGTCAGACAAAGAGTAATTAGTAATACACTTTTTAAAAGAGCCGCTAATCAAAAAGTTATAAAGAAAATACTTGAAAAAGCTTACCCTTCAGGAAAAAATATAGATAAAGAATTGATTGAAATACTTTATCAACCCTCTCAAAGGAAAAATTCTAAAGAAGCTTTTCGTGGTTTTATTAACTTATTTGATGACTATCTTGCAACTGACCTTTTCGATAAAGTTGATGCTCCAATCCAATTGATATGGGGTGAGGAAGATCCCTGGGAATCTTTAAATGAAGCAAAAGAGTGGAAGAAACAATTCAGTAATATTAAAAGATTAGATATTATTAATGGTGCTGGTCATTGTCCTCATGATGAAGAACCTGAAGAAACAAATAAGTTAATAAATAAATTTATTCAAGAAACAAAATAAGCTTCTACATTATCACTAAGTCTTCTCAAGCCTCTTAATCCATCTCTTTCAAGGTTTCTTACTCGATCCCTACTTATCCCTAGAACTCTTCCTATACCTGTAAGAGACATTGGCTCATCACCATCCATTCCATATCTCATTCTTAAAACTCTACATTGCAGATCAGGTAATTGATGTAAAAGAGAATGCAGATCACCTCTCATACAATCCATCTCTATTTGTTCGTCAGGCAAATCCTCTCCCCCTGCCAGTAAATCTAATAAAACAGTATCTTCACCATCACCAACTTTGGTTTCGAGGCTCACTGGCTGACCAGCTTTGCACATCAAATCTTTAACATCAGCTTCGGGAAGCTCTACGTATTTTGCAAGTTCACTTACAGTTGGAGTTCTAGACATTTCTTGGCTAAGCTCTCTTTGACCTTTTTTTAACTTATTCAACATTTCAGTTATGTGAATTGGTAGCCTTATTGCCCGACTCTTTTCAGCTATTGCTCTTGTAATTCCTTGTCTAATCCACCAGTAAGCATATGTTGAAAACTTGTAACCTCTGGCTGGGTCAAATTTTTCAACTCCTCTGACCAATCCAATTGTTCCCTCCTGAATTAAATCTAAAAGTTCCATATTTCTTTTTGTATATTTTTTCGCAACGCTTACTACCAATCTTAAATTCGCTGCGACCATTCTTTCTTTAGCCCTCTGTCCAGCTCTCAATCTTTTTTTAATTATGGAGGTAGATAAATTTAATTTGATCGATAATTCGTCAATACTAGGCTTTTCTCCAGTTAATTCAATAATTTCTAATTCTGTTCTTTCAACTTCCATGTACTCTTGAACTTGTCTACCTAAAGTAATTTCTTGCTCATGGGATAGTAAAGGAACTCTCCCTATATCCCTCAAGTAAGACCGAACAAGATCAACATCATTACTAGCTTTTATACTCGCGATAGATGCTATTTTATTTTCAACTAATGTTTCAGAAGACATGAAAGTTAAATGTTGTTTTGTAAACAATACCATTAAGAAATGTAAAGTTAAACAAAAAAATCCACAATTTCACAAAAATGAGAATAAATACCTAGTGAATTTAGGTCAATGATAAGTTTAATAGCCATTTTGCTGTACTCAGATAAATAAATACACCAGCAATATCAGTGACGGTTGTAATGAAAGGGGAGGACATTAAGGCTGGATCCAATTTCATTCTGTCAAACAACAAAGGGAGGATCGCTCCTGTTGTAGCAGCTAAAGTTGTTATGGATATTAAACTTATTCCCACCGCTGAAGCGATTAAAGGCCCCTCTCCTTGCCACCAAGCAAAAGGAAATACTACAAGCATCATCAAAACACCTAAAAGAGCACCTGTGATTGCCTCCTTAACTACTGCCTTAATAGCACCCAGAGACTTTAATTTTTGAGTACTTAAACCTCTAATGACAACCGTTGAACTTTGTGCACCAACATTTCCCCCAGTGCCAATAAGTAGTGGAATAAATGCGGCTAATAAAACTATTTCTTTTAATACTTGATCATTCATAGCTATAACCTTTGTAGTTAGACCATTTGCCAAAACCAAAATTAATAACCATAAAATTCTTCTTCGAGCAATCGTAAACAAACTACTCTGAAAATAGTCATCTTCATCTCCAGGTTGTACTGCCCCCGCTGCGTAAATGTCTCTTGTTGCTTCTTGTTCTATGACATCAATTAAATCATCAACAGTTACTATCCCAACCAGTCTTTTTTCTTTATCGACTACTGGTAGAGCTAAAAAATCATATCTTTGTATTGCTCTAGCAACCTCTTCTTGATTGGTATTAGTAGAGATGTTAACTACATCTCTTGTCATAACATCACCAATTGGCTTAGATGGGTCAGCAGTTACAAGGTCTCTTAAAGAAAGAATACCAGTTAAATGTCTTTCTTTATCAGTAACATATAAGCTATAAATAGTTTCAGTAAATGGGGCTCTTTTTCTAACTAAAGAAAGAGCATCAGCCGCTGTTTGCATCTCTTTAAGATCTATAAATTCAGTTGTCATTAATCTTCCGGCAGTTTCAGGCTCATATCCAAGTAATTCAGCTGTTACTTTCCTTTCACCAGGACTAAGAGCAGACAAAAATTTTCGTACAACTTTTGCAGGTAATTCATCAAAGAGTTGAACCCTATCATCAGGAGCCATTTTTTCAACGATTTCTAAAACCTCTCCTGAACGAAGTCTTTCTAATAGAGTTTGCTGAACTACTGGATCTAAATATTCATAAACCTCAATTGCTTCATTTTTCTTTAATAATCGAAATGCTAATGCCTGCAATATTAGTGGAAGGCTTCCAATAGCATCTGCAATATCAACAGGTTGGGAAGGCTCTAACAGTAACTTGGCTTCATCATAATTTCCCGCGATGAGTAATTGCTCAAGTTGAATAGTAATATTTTCTCTTGTACTTAAATCTGAAGATAATGATGTAACTGTCTCAAGACTATTTTCATTCATAGATATAATCCCTTATCAAAGTAACAACACTATTATATGAAATCTAAGTATATATGAAATCTAAGTAATTTTTCTACTTATCCAGAACCCGAAAAGCATTGTGAATAAATTTATGACAATGATTAAATTAAAAAGAATTATAAATTTTATCCAATCCCCTTGATTTAAAATTGTGTACAAAAAATATATAAATCCGCTAAAGGATGTAAAGCAAGAAAAAAAACCACTCAATAAAATTTTTTTAGTTGAATCACTTAATCTTCTACTGACAAAAAAACCTACTAAAAATGATCCAATTATTGAAATAAAAAAATTATTATTTATAGTTAATCTTAAAAAAGTAGCTAGGTAAGCAGCTAAAAGAATATAAATAAAATTATTTATTTGCACTTTAAAAAAACTGAATAAGAAAATAACCTAAATAAAAGAACAGGAACGAAAAAAATATCACTTCAATATAGTGTACAAATAATCTTAGGAATTTTCTCTTTTGAAATAAGTCAAATAGTTGATATATAAAAGAAGAAAATGTACTAAAACATCCTAAAAAACCAATATAAAATAACATTAATATTTTATTATTAATAAAATTCAAAGCTACTAAAATTCCTAATAAAAAAGATGATAAAAAATTTATAATTGAAGTATTTTGAATACCAAAACCTCTACTTTTTTTAAAATTATTTTGTATGAGGATTCTCAGTATTAATCCAAATGTACTGCCGAGTAAAATTATACTTATTGAACTGAAATCCAAAATTTACATTTTTATCCAACCTTTTAAAATCTTATTAGGATTATCTAAAAATTTATTATTAGCTAATTCAACTCTAACCCAAGTTTCGTTTTTGCTGACTTTCCAATTACGTAATACTGATAACGTTGTACCTACATCAAGAACTAATAATTCCTTAGCATAAACTTCAGGACAAGAATATAGAGAAGTATTGGTACTCAATATAATTTCATTTGTATCATTGGGGAACTTATTTTGATTTAAACTTTTTTGAATCCCACCAGCAGGTAATGTAATTGGAGCAATTAATGCAAAAGTAATTAAACAAAAATTCTTGAGAACATTATTAATCATATGTCTAAAGTTGCCATATCTAAATTACTACTATGAGTTTCAATAAATTCTCTTCTTGGTGCAACTTTATCTCCCATTAATATATTGAATATTCTGTCAGCTTCAAGTGCATCTTCGATTTCAACCCTTTTCATCATCCTAGTTTGAGGATTCATAGTTGTATCCCATAATTGTTTTGGCATCATCTCACCTAATCCCTTAAATCTTTGGATATTGTAATTTGCATTTTCTCCAAAGCCTTGAATTGTATTCTTTAATTGATTCTCGTTGTAACAGTAATTATGATTCTTACCTCTTTCAACTTTATAAAGAGGGGGACAAGCAATGTATATAAACCCTTTCTCAACAAGTTCTCTTTGGTATCTGTAAAAAAATGTCAACAATAAAGTTCTTATATGAGCACCGTCAACATCAGCATCCGTCATAATTACAACTCTATGGTATCTCAAAGCGCTCTCGTCGAAATCCTCTCCTTTTATTCCTAATCCTAGAGCTGTTATTAATGACTGTATTTCTGTATTTTTATATATTTTAGTGTCGTCAGTTTTTTCAATATTAAGAATTTTACCCCTAAGAGGCAAAATAGCCTGAAAATTTCTATCTCGTCCTTGTTTTGCAGAACCACCAGCTGAATCTCCTTCAACTATGTAGATTTCTGATTCTGAGGGATCTCTAGAACTACAATCTGCTAATTTGCCCGGTAATGTAGAACTTTCTAGAACACTTTTTCTTCTTACTAATTCCCTAGCTCTTCTCGCAGCTTCTGCTGCATTAAATGATTGAATTGCTTTTTCAAGAATCAAGTCTAAAATCCCAGGATTGAATTCCATATATTTTGTGAGAGCCTCCCCAATGAGAGAATCCACAATTCCCCTAACTTCAGTATTTCCCAGTTTTGTTTTTGTTTGTCCTTCAAATTCGGGATCTGGAACTTTTACTGATAAAACAACAGTCAAACCCTCTCTAATATTTTCGCCAGCTAAATTTTTTTCAATATCTTTTCTTTTGCCTCTCTTTTTTGCAAGATTATTAAAAGTTCTTGTTAGAACTGTTTTTAGACCTTCAATATGAGTTCCTCCATCAATTGTTCTGATATTATTTGCAAATCCTAAAATATTATCTGAATATACATCTGAACACCATTGCAAAGCTGCTTCTACGTATACATTTTCTTTCTGTGAGTCAACGTAAATTATTTCAGGATGAATAGAATCTTTTTCAGCATTCATGTATTCAACATATTCTTTAATACCTCCTTGATACAAGTAAATTTCTTCTTTAAAAGAACCATCTGATAATTGATTTCTTTCATCTCTAAAAACAATTTTTACTCCGCCATTAAGATAAGCTAGCTCCCTTAATCTTGATGAGAGAAGAGCATATTCAAATTCAATTCCTCCAGAAAAAATCGTTTTGTCGGGTTTAAAGCAAATAGTTGTTCCTTTCTTAAATGGTTTGCCAGTCTGCTTTTTAGTTTCCAATTCCCCCTTTGATACACCTTTTTCAAATCTTTGATTAAATTCGCTTCCGTCCCTATAAACAGTCACATTAACCCATTCGCTTAGCGCATTAACTACAGATATTCCTACTCCATGCAAACCCCCTGAAACTTTGTAACCACCACTTCCAAATTTACCTCCTGCATGAAGAACAGTTAGTACAGTTTCTAAGGCACTTTTCCCTGTTCTTGGATGAATATCCGTTGGAATACCTCGTCCATTATCAGAAATTAAAGCAGAACCATCTGCTCGAAGAACTATTTCTATATGATCACAATGTCCTGCAAGTGCTTCATCAACCGAGTTATCAACTACCTCATATACTAAATGATGTAATCCTCTAGGCCCTGTTGAACCTATATACATCCCTGGACGTTTACGAACTGGTTCTAGCCCCTCTAAAACCTGTATCTGTTCCGCGCCATAATCATTTGAGACTTTATTAGATCTTTTGTCCTCACTCATTTAATATAAAAAAAATATTAGACTTTTAAAATATTATTTTTAAAAGGTCTTTTATTAAACTTACCACCGCAATAAGATAAAGGCTCGATTTCAATGAAAAATTTAATCACTTTAATTATATAGCTTATATTTTTTTCTACAGAACTTCATATGTCTTCTTATCTACCTCACGTAATAATTTTAATTGGACCTACTGCAAGTGGCAAAACAGAATTAGCTATTGAAATTGCAGAATATTTTAAAACTCATATACACAATGTCGATTCAAGGCAAGTTTATAAGTCCATGGATATTGGAACAGCCAAGCCATCTAAAATCCAACAAAAAAAAATAAAGCATTTTTTAATAGATATTGAAGAACCTATCAATCCAATTAATGTAAAACAATTCCAAGAAATTGCTCAAAAATCTATTAAGGGAGAAATTAAACAAAATAACTTACCTTTTCTTGTTGGAGGAAGTGGGTTGTATATGAATTCAATAACAAAAGGATTTTTTGTACCAGATGTCCCTCCTCAAAATAATTTCAGAAAACAATTAGAAGAACTTGGTCAGGAAAAATGTTGGGACCTGTTAAAAAATTGTGATCCATTATCAACAAAAAAAATCAATTTTGCTGATCACATTAGAACAATAAGAGCTTTAGAAGTCTTCTACGTAACAGGAAAACCTTTGTCAACTCTGAAAGTTCAAAAACCGCCTAACTGGAAAATCTTAGAGCTTGGATTAGATAGAGAAAATTTAAAAGATAGAATTTTTCAAAGAACAAAAAATATGTTTTTATCTGGAATTATTGAGGAGACAAATCACCTTATCTCTAAATACGGATTTGATTTGCCAATACTAGAAACCATTGGTTATCGAGAAGCTAGAGATGTTTTAAATAACCGTTCAACAATTGACAAAGCGATTGAGTTGACTGCAACAAAAACAATCCAATTTGCCAAAAGACAAAAAACTTGGTTTCGTAATAAAAATAATCCTCTTTGGCTTAATAACAAAAACCTACTAAAAGATGCAATAATTAAAATAGAGTCTTTTTTAAGCTAACTTAATAAAAATAGATTTTGTTCATCATCCAATCAATTTTTTAATTAACTGAATGCCCCCACGCCCACGCTTTGACCGACGAGCTCCAGTTAGAGAGCTGCCAAATATAAATGAAAGAATAAAATACCCTCAATTGAGAGTCGTTGATTCAGATGGTAACCAATTAGGCGTCATAGATAGATTAGAAGCATTAGAAATAGCATCTCAAAGAGAACTTGATTTGGTTTTGGTTAGCGAAAAAGCAAATCCTCCGGTTTGTAGAATCATGGACTACGGTAAATATAAATTTGAACAAGAAAAGAAAGCTAAAGAAGCAAGGAAAAAATCTCATCAAACAGAAGTTAAAGAAGTAAAAATGAGGTATAAAATTGACAAGCATGATTATGATGTTCGGATTGGTCAAGCTACTAAATTTCTAAAATCGGGAGATAAGGTAAAATGCACTGTAATTTTTAGGGGAAGAGAAATTCAACACTCAAATTTAGCTGAGACACTTCTATTAAAAATGGCTAACGATTTAGAAGAGCAATCAGAAGTTCAACAAAAACCAAAAAGAGAAGGGAGAAACATGATTATGTTTTTAAGCCCTCGCAAAACTCCCCTTATTAAAAAAGATGATGGGTGAAAAATTATTATCAAAAAATATGACGAATGTTAAAGTGTCACTATATCAAAAATTAAATTAGTCAGGATTTTTCTAAAGTGAGATTCCATATTCAACAAGAAAGTGATATCCCAGCATCTACACAATTAAATAATCAAATTTGTTTCGCAATTGCAGCAAGGCATTACCCTCCAGGACACAGACTTCCCAGTACAAGGCAACTTGCAATGCAGACTGGACTCCATCGGAATACCATAAGCAAAGTTTACAGACAACTGGAATTAGATGGAGTTGTTGAAGCAATAGCTGGATCAGGCATCTATGTAAGGGATAATCTTACTAAAAGAGAATTTACAAAATCACTTTACTCAAAAGATAAAATAAGTAAGGCACCTGATCAAGAAGCAAAGAAGGTTATTGACAACTTAATAAGTCTTGGATTCACTTTACAAGAAACAAGAGAGATATTGAACAATGAAATTGATTGGCGTATTAAGTGCGGATCAAGAATCATAGTCAGTACTCCTAGAGAAGATATAGGAGCTTCTATGTTGATAGCAGAGGACCTTTCTACAACAGTTAATGTACCAGTAGAAGTTGTTCCTATGGAAGAATTAGAAAAAGTTTTGAGTAATTCAAATAATGGTACGATTGTCACAAGCAGATATTTTTTACAGCCTCTAGAAAAAGTTGCTAAGCAACATGGAGTTCGCGCTATTGCGGTCGACTTGAGCGACTTTCAAAAGGAGTTAAAAATTCTTAAGGAAATAAATGCTGGAAGTTGTGTAGGTATTGTTAGCATAAGTCCTGGTTTATTGAGAGCAGCAGAAGTCATTATACATAGCATGCGTGGTAGTGAATTAATGCTTATGACGGCAATCTCAGACAATAAAAGTAGATTACTCTCACTTTTAAAGGCTTCAAACCATATAGTGTGTGATGGACCGAGTTTATCAGTTGTAGAAAACACATTATTAAAAAATCGTTCTCAGTTAATGAGATTACCTAAAATAATATGTGCTAAAAATTATTTAAGTATTGAAACAATAAATCAATTAAAAAAAGAAATAGGGGTTATTAATTAAACTATGGTATTGAGAACTTTTAAATCAGATATAGAAATTATCAGAGAGAGAGATCCAGCCGCAAGAGGAATATTAGAGATATTTCTTTGCTACCCGGGCTTTCAATCAATAGTTATCCATAGGTTTACGCATAAATTATGGCAATTAAAGATTCCTTTGATTCCCCGCTTACTCAGTCATCTTAATAGGCTAGCAACAGGTATTGAAATCCATCCTGGGGCAAAAATTGGTAAAAGAGTTTTCATAGACCATGGAATGGGCGTTGTAATTGGTGAAACTGCTGAGATAGGAAATAACTGTTTGCTTTATCAAGGAGTGACATTAGGAGGTACAGGTAAGAGTCATGGCAAAAGACACCCCACCTTAATGGAAAATGTTGTAGTCGGAGCAGGCGCAAAAGTTCTTGGATCCATTACCGTAGGATCTAATACCCGTATTGGTGCTGGCTCAGTAGTTGTTCGAAATGTAGAGGGGAACAGTACTGTGGTCGGAGTTCCTGGCAGGGTAGTTCATCAAAGTGGTGTCAAAGTAAATCCGTTAGCTCACTCTGCCTTACCAGATGCAGAAGCTAATGTGATAAAAAATTTAATGGATAGGATAGACTCTCTTGAAAATGAAATTCTTAAATTACAAAAAACTCTACAATGTATAGTCAGCTCAGAATCTATTGATATTTCTAAACTTGGCGATTCTCAAAGTCTTAAAGATAAAGAAATTTTTGAATTTCTTGGAGATGATTAAATACTGATTTAATTTTTTTCATTAACGTCAGTTTTAGGTTGAAACATAAACATTGAATAAATAACATTTCGTCTCATATTAGTCATCATTTCGAGAAACATGTCATATCCTTCGTTTTTATATTCGATTAATGGATCTTTTTGACCATAACCTCTCAATCCGACTGATTCCCTCAAGGAATCCATTGATTGAAGATGTTCTCGCCATAAATTATCGATTTGCTGCAAAATAAAAAATCTTTCAGCTTCTCTCATTAATCCTTGTCGAATCTTTTCTATTTGTGACTCCTTTAAATCATAAGCTATTCGCAACTGCTCTTGAAAATAGTTTTTTAATTCTTCTATTGACAGTAAATTAATATCATCAGATTTAAGATCATCTAATAAATATATAAATTCTTTGACTTTAGAAAGTAATTGATCAATATTCCATTCTTCAGGAGGAAGATCAGGATTAATGTAAGCATCTACAATTTCAATCATTGTCCTTTCTCCATATCCTATTACTTGTCTTTTTAAATCAATTCCTTTCAATACTCTGAGTCTTTCGCCATAAACTGCTTTTCTTTGATTGTTCATTACCTCGTCGTATTCAAAAACTTGTTTTCTAATATCGTAATAGTAGGTTTCAACTTTCTTTTGAGCACTTTCTAGAGACCTAGTAAGCATTCCTGACTCAATAGGCATATCTTCATCAACCCTAAAAGCATTCATGAGATTTGCCACTCTATCACCTCCAAAAATCCTTAATAAATTATCATCTAAAGATAAAAAGAATCTTGTACTTCCAAGATCACCTTGTCTTCCTGCTCTACCTCTAAGTTGATTATCCACTCTTCGTGATTCGTGTCTCTCAGTACCTATGACATGTAAACCGCCAGCTTCTCTTACTTTTTCTTCTTCATGAATCAAAACTTTTTCATATTCATTTTTTACATCAGACAAAGATTCTCTCAAAAGCTTTATCAAATCATCATTAGTTGGTGCTTTTTCTGCAGCTGTAGCTATTCTGTCATCAAGATCCAAGACAGAAAGTTGTCTATCT
This sequence comes from uncultured Prochlorococcus sp., assembly GCA_902536545.1. Classification (GTDB taxonomy): domain Bacteria; phylum Cyanobacteriota; class Cyanobacteriia; order PCC-6307; family Cyanobiaceae; genus Prochlorococcus_A. The sequence goes on from CACAXS010000007.1 coordinate 20,565, forward strand.
CCCCAATTTTTAACAAGTTCATCAGATAAAAGAGAGAGTTTCTTTTCAATTACTTCATCTAGTTTGCAAGGGAAAAGACTTGTTGAAGAATTTGAAATGTTCTTTTTCAAATTTGAAGCAGCTTTTGTAGAAAAACCATCCTTAGATTTAGAATTTCTTTGTTTAGGTATTGGTGGCTTATGCTCATTATCAGGCTTGACTAACAAAGGAATTAAAATTTCTTTTAATTTAAGCCTTGCCATATAGTCGCTATTACCGCCAAGAATTATATCTGTTCCCCTTCCAGCCATATTTGTCGCAATAGTGACAGCACCTGCTCTTCCTGCCTGAGCAACAATTTCTGCCTCACGTTCAACGTTCTCTGGCTTAGCATTTAACAAATTATGTGGTATTTTTTCGGCAGATAAAAGTGAACTTAATAATTCACTTTTTTCAACACTTGTTGTACCAACTAAAACAGGTCTACCATCTCTATGTATTTGTGCAGTTTCTTTAGCAACGGCTTTCCATTTACCAATCTCTGTCTTAAATACTTGATCAGACCAATCTTGTCTCTTTCTTATTTGATTTGTTGGTATAACTGTTGATTCTAATTTATAAGTTTTTTCAAATTCAACCTCCTCAGTTTTTGCAGTGCCCGTCATTCCTGCTAAACCAGGATATAAAAGGAAAAAATTCTGATAAGTTATGGATGCTAATGTTTGAGTCTCAGGCTGAATTTTAAGACTCTCTTTAGCTTCTATTGCCTGATGTTGTCCATCACTCCAACGTCTTCCTGGCATTACCCTACCAGTAAATTCGTCCACTATGACAGCCTCATCGTTCTTGATAATATAATTCACATCTTTAATAAATAATTCTTTGGCTTTTAAAGCGTTGGTTATATAATGCGCCCAAGGATCTTGAGGATTATATAAATCATTAACTCCCAAATACTCTTCACATTTTGCAAAACCCTGATCAGTTAATATACAACTTCTCTGTTTTTCATCAACTTCATAGTCGCCTTCTGGATCAATACCATCTTTACTTAATTCTTTTGCTTTGACTAATGCCAGAGATAATTCTGCAGCTTTTTGATATTTTTCTTGAGGTCTTTCAACTTGGCCAGAAATGATAAGAGGAGTTCTTGCTTCATCAATTAATATTGAATCAACCTCATCAATTACACAGTAATTAAATTTTCTTTGAACTATCTCACTAATATCGGTAGCCATATTATCTCTTAAATAATCAAATCCTAATTCTGAATTTGTGGCATAAGTTATATCGCAATCATAATTCTTCTTTCTCTCAAATGGATTCATATCTTGCTGAATCAAACCAACGGATAAACCTAAAAAACGATGGACTTGTCCCATCCACTCTGCATCTCTTCTAGCTAAATAATCATTTACAGTAACAACATGAACACCTTTTCCAGTAAGAGCATTTAAATAACAAGGTAATGTTGCAACAAGAGTTTTTCCCTCTCCAGTCTTCATTTCAGCAATTTGACACTCATTTAAAACCATCCCGCCTATTAACTGAACATCAAAATGTCTCATATCAAGAACACGTTTACTTGCTTCTCTTACAATTGCAAAGGCTTTAGGGAGAAATTCTTCTAGAAGTTCTTTTTGTTTTTTGAAATCTAATTCTTCTGAAATATTTGATTTAAGATTTTGAGTTTCTTTTCTAAGCTCATCATCAGTCAATTGAGAAATTTCTTCTTCTAAAAAATTTATCTCTTCCACTATTGGTTGATAGCGCTTTAACTTTCGTGTATTCGGATCTCCCAACAAAAGTTTTAGCATAAGTCAAAGTCCCTAAAAAATTAATCTTATTACAAACATTATAAATTAGTGCGTTACAACAGAATGAAGAAAACTACTATCTCTTTATTTTATAGAAACTATCGATTAAGGTATTTAGATTGAAGTCACAAAATAACCTAGCTGACATCACTTTTAAAAATCTTTTTAATAAATGAAAGAAATATCTCTAATCAAACATGCCAAAGGAGCTTTAGGGTTAAGGGTTTTTGGATTAGGTCCTAATCTGAAACCAACAAATGGATTAATTAAACTACAAAAATTATTAGATACCAATGCTTTCTGGGCAAAAAATAGAACAATTAATGATCTCAAAAAATGTCTTGCTAACAGTGATGTCGTAATAAGTCTTTGGGTTGGTAAGGAGATAGTTGGTTTTGGTAGAGCTTTAACCGATGGGATTTACCGCGGAGTGCTTTGGGATATTGTTATAGATCAAAATCACCAAGGCAAAGGTTTTGGCACATTAATTGTAAAAAATCTTTTATCTTCTAAAAAAATTAAAAATACAAAAAAATTATATTTAATGACAACAAATAAACAATTATTTTATTCTCAATTGGATTTTAAAGAAGTTACTTCTCAAAATTTATTGATTCGTGAAATATAAAGCACACTTTTAATAAAGAAAACTAAATTAAGATACAAATTTACTATAAAGCCATCTTATAAAAGGTCCTAAAATAGGAACTGGTCCAAAAGTTGGGCCGCAAAAATCAAAGTAATCTCTGTGCTCTTTAATTAATCCATTTTCACCAAATAATAAACGAGTAGTTCCAGGATAAATAAATTCTTTACCCATAATTTTCAAACCCATTGTCCATTCAACAAATCCATAATCACCAGTTATGGAAATTGCATGAGTTTCTAAAAAAACATCATCACATCTCTTAACTAGCTTTTCTTGAGCTTTAACATAAGAATCTAAGCCCTCTGTTTCCTGAGTTGGGTCTGTAAAAATAACATTCTCATTATAAAATTCAGCCCATTTTTGTTTTGTTGGCGCATCCGTACCATAAGGTTTAGTAAATAATCCCTTTAAATCCTCAATTGAAATTACTCTTGTCATTACGAAAATATATTAGTGTTATTTTAAAAGATACAAATATTAAAAGCGGATGAAGAGATTCGAACTCTCGACATTCTCCTTGGCAAGGAGATGCTCTACCACTGAGCTACATCCGCGTAACTTTTTTATTTTATCTCAAAGAAGGGATCAATGATAGAAATAATTAAATTTTTCAATTAATTTAAATTTTTAATTAAGGTTCCCATCTCAATTGCTTGTAAAGCATAATTCCAACCCAGATTATTTTTAATCCCTGCTCTTTCAAGAGCCTGCTGCATAGTATCAGTAGTTAAAACTCCAAAAATTATTGGAATATTATTTTCATTTGAAACTTGTGAAATACCTTTGCTTGCCTCAGATATAACTACATCATAGTGGGAAGTTTCACCACGGATTACGGCCCCAAGAGCAATTACAACGTCATAACTCTTTTTTTTCATGAGGGTTTTAGCTGCGATTGGTAATTCGAATGAACCAGGCACCCAAACTATATCAACTTGATTGCTTAATTCAGAAGTATCTAAACCATGTCTTTTTAAACAATCAAGACAACCAGATAAAATTTTATTTGTAATTAAATCATTAAATCTTGCTATTACAATGCCAACTTTTAGAGTAGATGCATTAGTAAAAGAACCCTCAAAAATAGTCATTTAATTATACTTCGATATATTAATAGACTCTCACGAAAAGGTATTAAGTTCAAACTAATGAAGAAACTATCCCTGTAACAAAAACCAAAACAACCCAAACAGCAGCAATAGAATAAATTTTTCTCCTACTTTCTCGCTGTCCTTCCTCAGTAGAAGGTTGAGTTACATATAAAACAGGTACTCCAACTACAGCAATTAAAGAAGCAAATAATAGAGCATTTACGAAGAAAAAGTTAACAGCCTGCATAATTCAGTCTTAGGTTTCAAATTATTATAAGTACTATGATCTCATGAAAATGATAATTTTTTGAGAAAATTTACATACTTTAGCCACTTTAAATGCAAAAAAAAAAAATCTACCTAATATCTATTTAGTAATCAAAAAAGTATGCAAGAAGATACGATAATTCAAAAGAATTTATTTGCGATTGGTAATGAAAATAATGAGCAAAAAGAAATAACAAAAATTCAAGAGGATGTATCTTGGGAAAATTTAAAAAAAGAATCGCAAAAAAGACCTAGACAAAGAAAAAATTCAACTAATTTAATAAATAATTTCAAAACAGATTTAATCTCAAATAACAAAAATGTTTGCATCAATGAAGAATCTTATAGCTATAAAACAGTTTCAAAAATAAAATTGACTCCTGTAATGAAGCATTATGTAACTCTAAAAGAGGAAAATAAAGATAGGTTATTACTTTATAGATTAGGAGATTTTTTTGAATGTTTTTTTGAGGACGCTGTATTAATATCTAATCTTTTAGAAATAACGCTTACCAGTAAAGATGCTGGCAAAGAGATTGGTAAGATCCCAATGGCAGGGGTTCCCTATCATGCAATGGAGAGATACTGTGCTGATTTAATTAAAAAAAATTATTCTGTGGTTATATGCGATCAATTAGAAAAAAGTTCTGGAAATTATGGGACTCCAATTAAAAGAGGAATAACAAGAATAATTACTCCTGGAACTGTTATTGAAGAGGGGATGTTGATAGCAAAGAAAAATAATTGGATTACTGCTATTTACTTATCAGAAGAAAACTCAGATGAATCTTATAAATGGGGTATATCAAAAGCTGATGTAAGCACAGGAGAATTAATAACTTTAGAAGGTCAATCTCTTTCAAAACTATTTGATGAAATTATTAAATTAGATTCTTCAGAAATCATTGTAGGAAGCATTGAAGTAAGAAATTTATTAATTAAAGGAAATAGTCAAATTACATACACTGTTTCGCAAGAGACTAATTTTGGCATTAATGAAGCAAATTTTCTTATAAAAAAATATTTTCAAATTGCAAACCTAGAAGGAATAGGACTTAAAAATTTAAACAATGCGACTAGATCACTTGGAGGTTTATTAAATTATTTAGAAAAAATTAATCCTTCAAATTTAGATAAAGATTCTTCTGTAAAAATCTCATTAGACTTTCCACAAATTCAATTTGGTCACAACAAATTAATTATTGATTATCAAACTCAAAAAAACTTAGAAATCAAAAATACACAACGAGAAAGCAATTATGTAGGTTCGCTGCTATGGAGTATTGATAGAACTTATACTTGCATGGGTGCAAGGTGTTTAAGAAGGTGGATAGATTCACCACTATTAAACGTTAATAAAATTTATAAAAGACAAAATATAATTTCAAACTTTATTGAAAGTAAACAATTACGTATAGATACCCAAAATTTACTTAGAGCAATGGGGGATTTAGAAAGACTTGCAGGTAGAGCTTGTGCAGGTCATGCAAGTCCTAGAGACTTAATTGCAATAGCTGAAGGTTTAAAAAAATTGCCTAGACTAAAATCCATAATTAAATTATTTAAATATGATCTCCCAGATTGGACTGATCAATTAAAAAATATTGATGAAGGACTCTTAGTATTAGCGGATACTATAAGTTTTAAACTAATAGAAAATCCTCCTCTAAATATTAGTGAAGGAGGCATGATCCACGACGGTGTTGACGATATATTAGATGGTTTACGCAATTTAATGGATGATTACTCCGAGTGGCTAAATAAAGAAGAATTAAAAGAAAGGAAAATTAGCAAAATTTCAAACCTAAAAATTCAATTTCATAAAAATTTTGGGTACTACATTTCTATAAATAAGTCAAAAGTTAATTTAGCTCCACAACATTGGATCAAAAGGCAAACACTTACTAATGAAGAAAGATATATCACTTCAGAAATTAAAAATAAAGAAAATAAGATTTTCCAAATAAAAAGTAGAGCTTCATCAAGAGAATATGAAATTTTCTGCGAATTAAGAAAGATAGTTGCTGAAAAAACAAAACAAATAAGATCAATCGCAAAATCCATAGCATCTCTTGATGCATTGCTTGGTTTATCAATTACTTCAATAGAAAACAATTTTATAAAACCATCATTAATAACCATAAATGATTCAATGACAAAAAAAAATACAAAAATTATCGCAGGAAGGAATCCAATTGTAGAGCAATTGTTAAATGATAAAAATTTTATAGCAAACGATATCTCTTTTGATGATAATCAGAAACTAATTATACTAACCGGTCCCAATGCAAGTGGAAAAAGTTGCTTTATAAGACAACTTGGTTTAATACAAATTCTCGCACAAATTGGTAGCTTTGTTCCTGCTAATAATGCTGAAATCAAGATTGCAGATAGGATTTTCACAAGAATTGGGGCGGTTGATGATCAATCATCTGGACAATCAACATTTATGGTAGAAATGTCTGAAACCGCATCAATTCTTAATCAGGCAACTTCTAGCTCACTAGTTTTACTTGATGAGATAGGTAGAGGGACATCTACTTTTGATGGACTTTCAATAGCTTGGTCAGTAAGTGAATATCTTGCAAAAAAAATTCAATGTAATACTATTTTTGCTACGCACTATCATGAGCTGAATTATTTAAAAAATTCAAATAAGAATATACAAAATTTTCAAGTTTTAGTAGAACAGAATAATGATCAGCTAATTTTTAGTCATAGGATTGTAAAAGGTGGCTCAAACAAAAGCTACGGTATAGAAGCAGCTAAATTAGCAGGAGTTCCAAAAGAAGTTATAGAAAAAGCAAAATCAGTTTTAAATTCTTTAGAAGAAAATAATAAATTAAATTATGATAATGAGTAGATTTTTGATATTTTATAAGATAAATATTTTTTAAATAGTTTCCCTCAGCAAGGCGTTAACAGCAGCAGCTGCCATTGCAGCACCTCCTCTAGTTGAATTCAAAACAATTCTGGGAAGATCGGTAGAAATCAGTTTATTTTTGCTTTTCTCCACTCCAATAAATCCAACGGGCATTCCGATGATTAAACTAGGCAAATCTTTTGAGTTTTCTAAAATATCAATTAAATAAGTTAAAGCTGTAGGCGAACTGCCAATAACTACAATGGGTGATTTGCTTCCATAATTTATAGCAGATAACTCCTTCCAACCTTCACTTAAGCCATATGCAGTTTTAGTTAGTTTTGTATAATTATTTTTTCCATGCCACATTCTAGCCGCGAATACTTTATTCCTAGTGGTATTCTCAGCCATAGATTTTATGGCTGCAGCAGCCATATCGGTATCAGTTAAAATCGGAGCACCATTTTTAAGTGCCTGAAGCCCCTTTTGGCAAGCACCTTCACTAAAATCAACAAGACTTTGAATTGAAAAATCTCCTGAAGTATGGACTAATCTCTCTAAAACCTTTTTTTCCAAATAATTTAGATTATTGGGTCCTAAATGAGATCTTATGAAACTGATGCTTTCCAAAAAAATTGGATGATCTATTACCATTAAATTAAATTTGTGTTAGAAGTAATCATAGTTAATATATGATTTTTTATTGAGCAATTATGCCAATACAAATATTATGGGGTAATGATCTAAATGCTCAAAATACATTTATTCAAAAATTAATTGATAAAGAAGTATCCAAAGAATGGAAAGAAATAAATGTAACTAATTTAAATGGAGATGATGATGCTCAAGTCAATAAAGCTTTTGATGAAGTTCTTACACCTCCTTTTGGGAATGGATACAGAATAGTTACATTGAAAAATAATCCAATTTTTACTTCGAAAAATGAGGATCTAAGAAATAAATTTGAAAAAATTCATGACAATATACCTCAAAATACTTATTTGATTTTACAAAATACAAAAAAACCAGACTCAAGACTTAAGAGTACTAAATTTTTACAAAAACTTATCAAAAATAATTTAGCCAATGAAAAATCATTTTCTTTACCAGAAATCTGGGACTATGAAGGACAAAAAAGATTTTTAGAGGATGCAGCAAATGAAATGAATATCAAAATTGATAAAAATGCAGCTGATTTAATTATTGATTCTGTTGGGAACGATAGCTTTAAACTCATAAATGAATTAGCCAAAGCAAAAACATACCTTTCTGCAATATCAAGTTATTCGAATTCAAAACTTTTTCTTAAAAGTAATGATGTAAAAAAAATATTTAGTGATAATCAATCCAACATTTTCAAAATCATTGATCTTCTCTTACAAAAAAATATTAATGAAAGCCTCATTGAAATAAATTATTTCTTGCTTAAAGGAGAACCTGCCCTAAGACTAAATGCAGGTTTAATTAGCCAAATAAGAATTCATACCATTATAAAATTAGCAGTTAATTTAGGAAACGATAATGCAGAAAAGATTTGTAATCTTGCAGGCATTTCTAATCCAAAAAGAATTTTTTTTATTCGAAAAAAAGTCAAAAATGTATCTCAAGAATATTTAATTAATTTAATGAGTAACTTATTAGATATTGAATCGTTGCTAAAACAAGGTAATAATCCGATTCATGTTTTCACAGAGAAATTAATTAACTTAAGTTAATCAGATTATAAGTTTAAGAATTTACATTATGATTTAAATATGGCTTTACTAGTAAAAAAATTTGGCGGTACTTCTGTAGGTGATATTAAAAAAATTAAAAATATTGCAAGTAGCATTTGTCAAAGTAAAGAAGCAGGAAATGAAATTGTCGTAGTTGTCTCTGCAATGGGGCAAACTACAGATGATTTAAATTGTTTAGCGGAATCAATTAGTAAAAATCCTAATCGAAGAGAATTGGATATGCTTCTCTCAACTGGAGAGCAAGTTACCATAGCTCTTCTCTCAATGGCATTAAACGAATACGGAATACCTGCAATTTCAATGACCGGTAGCCAGGTTGGAATTATTACTGAATCAATTCATGGGAAAGCTAGAATTCTGGATATTAAAACAGAAAGAATCCAAAATTATATAAATCAGGGTTTTGTTGTTGTAGTGGCTGGATTTCAAGGAACAACATTAAGCCATACGGGTTCAATGGAAATTACTACTTTGGGTAGAGGTGGTTCAGATACTTCCGCAGTAGCTTTGTCAACAGCTTTAGGAGCTGAGACTTGCGAAATTTATACAGACGTTCCAGGGGTTCTTACTACTGATCCAAGAATTGTTCCTAATGCAAAACTTTTAGATGAAATTAGCTGTGAAGAAATGCTTGAACTTGCCAGTGTCGGTGCTTCAGTTCTGCATCCAAGAGCAGTAGAAATTGCTCGCAATTATGGAATTAAATTATGTGTCAAATCAAGCCAAAGTGACTCAAGGGGGACTCTCCTAGAAAGTCAAATCCAACCTATCCCGCTTAAAAGAGGAAGCTTAGAATTAACAAAAACAGTCAATAGTCTTGAAGTATTAGAAAACCAAGCAGTATTCAGTCTCTCAAATATTCCTGATAGGCCTGGGATTGCTGCACAAATATTTGAAAAACTTTCAGAAGCAAGTATTAATGTAGATTTAATCATACAAGCTACAAATGATGGAATTAATAACGATATTACATTTACTGTTAGTGAATTAGAAATCAAAAAGACTGCAGAACAATGCGAACTTATAACTTATCAATTAGGAGGAGAATATAATCTAAAAACAAACATGACTAAATTAAGTATTCAAGGAGCAGGCATTATGGGTAGGCCTAGCGTTTCAGCTGATTTATTTGATACTTTATCTCAAGCGAATATAAATATCAGGTTAATAGCTACTAGTGAAATTAAAGTCAGCTGCGTAATTGAAATTAATAATATACCAAAAGCTATTAGATTTGTGGCTGAGAAATTTAAGTTATCCGATACACAAATATTCGTTAATCCAATCAACGAAAAACAAGATCAACCTGAAGTAAGAGGAATTGCATTAGATAAAAACCAAGTTCAAGTCAGTTTTCGAAAACTGCCTGATCGTCCAGGTGTAGCTGCATCGATATGTTTAGCATTAGCTGAAAATAATTTACTTTTCGATACTATCGTTCAGTCTGAAAGAATTTCATCTTTAAAAACTAAGGATATTAGTCTTACAATGAATAAACAAGATAGAGAAAAAGCTAACTTAGTTTTTGAGGACTTAACAAAAAAATTACCCGGATCATACATTGAAGATGGCCCTGCTATAGCCAAAGTAAGTACTATAGGAGCGGGAATGGCATTTAAGGTTGGAACGGCTGGAAAAATATTTAGATCATTGGCTGACCAAAATATCAATATTGAAATGATTGCCACTAGTGAAATTAGAACTTCATGTATTGTCTTAGAAAAAGATTGTAACAAAGCAGTTAATGCGATTCATAATCATTTCGAATTAGAAAAATAAGTTCTTTTTAATTATTTCTTGCCAATTTTTTTCTTAATTTTTTGATTCTATCCCTCAAATTTGCTGCTTCTTCAAAATTTAACTCTTTTGCAGCATCTTTCATTTTAATTTCTAATTTTTCAATTAAGTTAGGCAATTCTTCGAGCAAACATTGATTATCACTGGAATTGAGTATTGCGTCAGTTTTGTTATTTACTATATTTATTAAATCTTTAGATAAATTACCAGCATCTAGTTTTCTGGAAAGTTCTAGAAAAGATAATATTGAGTTTTCTATTTTTTTGCCTGCAGGTTTTGGAGTAATACCATTGACTTGGTTATATTTTTTTTGAATAGTTCTTCTTCTTTCAGTTTCAGATATTGCTCTTTTCATTGAATCTGTGAAGTTATCAGCATAAAGCAAGGCAACACCTTCAACATGTCTTGCAGCCCTTCCTATTGTTTGAATCAATGACCTTTCTGCCCTAAGAAAACCTTCTTTATCAGCATCTAAAATGGCGACTAAAGATACTTCAGGAAGATCTAGTCCCTCTCTTAATAAATTAACTCCTACCAAAACATCATATTCGCCCGTTCTAAGGTCTTGAATAATTTCAATTCTTTCAATTGAATGGATTTCGGAATGTAAATATCTAACTCTTACTTTATTTTCAGATAAAAAATCAGTTAGATCTTCAGCCATTCTCTTAGTGAGTGTTGTCACTAGCACTCTTTGATTCTTTTCAGCTCTAATTCTTATTTCAGATAATAGATCTTCAATTTGGCCCTCACTAGGTCTTACATCAATTACAGGGTCTAACACCCCAGTTGGTCTTATAACTTGCTCAATAAATTCACCATCACATTGATCTAATTCCCATTGACCGGGAGTTGCACTAATAAATAATGTCTGTTGTGATTTTTCCCAAAACTCTTCACATTTTAAAGGTCTATTATCTGCAGCACTTGGCAATCTAAAACCATGATCTATTAAAACTTTTTTTCTAGATTGATCACCATTGTACATCGCATGAAGTTGAGGACATGTTACATGACTCTCATCAACTACCAACAACCAATCTTTGGGAAAGTAATCTATTAAGCATTCTGGAGGTGAACCTTCCTCCCTGCCTGATAAATGACGAGCATAATTCTCAACTCCATTACAATAACCAACCTCTTTAAGCATTTCTAAATCATATTTTGTGCGTTGTTCTAGACGTTGAGCCTCTAATAATTTTCCTTCGTATGTAAATTTATCGAGTTGAGTTTTTAATTCACTTCTAATTGCACTTATTGCACTTTCAAGCCTTTCTTTTGGAGTAACAAAATGCTTCGCTGGGTAAACACTAACTTGTTCCAAACTTTCAAGTATTTCTCCTGTAGTAGGGTCAACATATCTAATAGCCTCGACTTCATCACCAAAGAATTCGATTCTTATTAATCTATCTTCATAAGCTGGACCAATTTCTAAAACATCACCTTTAATTCTGAATCTACCTCTAGTAATTTCAATATCATTTCTAGTATATTGATTTTCAACGAGAGACCTCAAAGAAGATCGTAGATTTATTGATTTTCCCACTTCAAATTTTACTGAAGCTTTTAAATACTCACTCGGTATACCAAGACCATAAATGCAACTTATTGAAGCTACAACAATTACATCTTTTCTTTCAAATAATGAGCGTGTTGCAGAATGCCTAAGCATATCTATTTCTTCATTAATTGAAGCAGTTTTGGCTATATAAGTGTCACTTACAGGTACATAAGCTTCAGGTTGATAATAATCGTAGTAAGAAATGAAATACTCAACAGCATTTTTTGGAAAAAATTCCCTTAATTCATTACATAGTTGTGCAGCTAACGTTTTGTTATGGGCTAATACAAGTGCTGGTCTTCCTGTTTGTTGAATTACATTCGCAATGGTAAATGTTTTGCCAGTTCCAGTAGCTCCTAAAAGAGTCTGAAACTCTTTACCAGTATTAACGCCTTTAACTAATTTTTTAATAGCTTCTGGTTGATCTCCATTTGGTTCGTAAGGAGCTTGAAGCCTATAGTTGTTCATCAAGCTAGTAGCTAAAGAATATTTCTATATTAAGAAATTTTTTCTCCAATTATTGAATTTTTCAAAGATTCTTTTAAGCCTCTAACAACCGCAATCATTGATATTAAATCATCTAACTTATTAACTGCAGATCCAACGCCAACTGCTGAAGCTCCTGAGGATATTGCTAGTGGACAAGTTACTTGGCTTAACCCAGAGGCACTCATGATTGGTATATTCAGAGATTGTTTCTCAAATTCTTGATGAATAGCATAGGTAGCTGCAAGAGTTGGTACTGATTTTTCAAAAAAACCTTGAATCCCTGGAGAATAAGGTGTAGAACTGGTGCCACCTTCTGTTTGAATAATATCAACACCTTCTTCCACTAGCTTGACAGCAAGATCAACTTGTTTATCAATAGGCATAGTATGAGGAACAGTTACTGATAAAGGAATATAAGACAATAAATCTCTTGTCTCTTTTGTAATGTTTAAAACTTTTTTATCTGAAAAATTAATGCCTCTTTCATAAAAAGTATCGTAATTTCCTATCTCAATTAATGCTGCTCCTGCTTTTACACAATCTAGAAAAGCTCGAGGCACTACTGAACTAACACAAACGGGTAGTGTTGAATTCTTAAGTGCTAAATCAACGAGTTCAGGTTTACAAGCAATATCGACAAAATCTGCACCTCCTAATGAAGCAGCCTCAATAATTATTTTCACAGATTGAACATCGAAATTATTCAATCCTGAAATAACTTTGAGTAAAGATTTGCTTCTTAACTCTTCTTTAATTTTTTGTGGCAAAAGATTAATCAGACTCATTTACTTAATGTTTTTATTACCCGATTGTGACATTGTTTTAGTAAAACAGTGCATTTTTTAAAAAAAATATTATCTGAGCAACACACAATGTCTGATAAAAAATTAACTCAGAAAAATTGGTCATCATGGCATCATCAGCTTCATAAAGAGATTCTTACCAAAAAAATATTAATTCCCAAAGGATCGAATATTTTAATAAGTGTTTCCGGGGGACAAGACTCAATGGCCTTATTGAACCTTATTAATGACCTAAAAAAAATACATAATTGGTCCATTAGTGTTTGGCATGGTGATCATCAGTGGCACGAAAAATCCTCACTATATGCTCTTGAATTAAAAAGTTATTGCGACGATAAAAATATTTCATTCTCTTTTGATCAAGCAAATAAAAAAGATATTTCTTCAGAGGAAAAAGCACGAGAATGGAGGTATAAAAAATTATGTGAGAGAGCCAAAACTTTATTAAATAAAAACCAGCAAAAACACAATATTTATTTGTTAACTGGTCACACGAGTAGTGATAACGCAGAAACTTTTATTCTCAACTTATCTAGAGGGAGCAATTTTGCAGGTCTGAGTAATATTGAGAGCAAAAGGTTACTAGAAAATCATATTTTTTTAATAAGGCCAATATTAATTTTTAATAGAGAGGATACAAAAAAATTTTGTAATCATATGAAAATCCCAGTCTGGGAAGATCCCACAAATTCAGATCTTAAATTAAAAAGAAATTTAGTAAGAAAAAAAGTTATCCCTACCTTGGAGGTTATCTATCCTGGTTGTTCTGAAAGAATAAATGATTTTTCCCAAAAAATGAGCAACTATAATAAAGAACGTAATGATCTTAGTGAATTAGCATACTTATATTGTAAAGATATAAAAGGTATCAATAGGAATCTCTTAAATAATATGTGTATTGAAGCGAGGTGCACAATCTTAAATAGATTTTTAAGAGAAATATCTACAAAGCAATGTAGCTCTAAAAATTTAACAAAATTAGCAACTTCAATTTATGAAAAAAATACAGGTCAAATTAACTTGCAAAAGTTTTTAAAAATTGTTTGGAATAAAAACTATATAAATTTTGAAAAAAGTTAAGATGTGACAGCAGATCTTCTTCTTCTTGTTCTGCCTTCAAATGAATCTTCGGAGGGAGTCTCGGCTGATGGATTCTGAGAAACTTTTGGACTTTTTTGGGTATTTTGCGAATTATTTGAATTATTAGGATGATTATTGTTTGATTTCTTATAGAAATTATTATTATTTCTATTTCTATTGGAAAAATTTTGCTCTTCAGTAATCTTTGGAATATAAGCACGAGTCCCACTTGGAGCAGGTTGAACTAAACACAAAATAAGTGGTTCAACTTGTAATTCTCTTCTCATTCTTCTCGATAAACCATTTTCAATTTCTCTTTGAACACCAATCCAATCTACTTCAAAATTATTCGGCCCAGTTTGTCTAGATAATTGTTTCCATCTATTTTCTAATACCCAGCTTATTTCTCGTTCTGTCCACATAGACATTTTTCTTGGCTCTGCAGTAGTAACAACTCCTCTTAAATTAACTCTGGGTGGCGCAACCATCTTCCCATCTGTACTAATAGGAGCTAAAACAGTTACAACACCATCCCCAGCTAGTTGCTGTCTTTCCTTTAACACTCGAGCATCTACTATTCCATTTCGTGAGTTATCAAGCAGTTCAACACCAGCTTTTACAGGATCACCTTTTTGAATAGAATTAGGTGTTAATTCAACTACATCACCATTTTCAATAATTAAAATATTATCCTTTGGAACCCCCATAGTTTGAGCACTCTTGCCATGACAAACAAGCATTCTATGTTCTCCATGAACAGGAACAAAAAACTTAGGTTTTGCGAGTGCCAACATTAACTTTTGATCTTCTTGAAAACCATGACCAGAAACATGAATATTCTCACCCTTTCCATAAACAACCTTTGCTCCGAGTTTCATTAATCTATCTATTGTATTAACAACAGAAATAGTATTACCAGGAATTGGGCTGGCTGAAAATATTACAGTATCAGTAGTCTTAAGACGAACATGCTGATGTTCACCGCGAGATATTCTGCTTAACGCTGCAAGGGGTTCTCCTTGACTTCCAGTCATTAATAATAAGGTCTCTCTATCTGGCAAATCTCTAATTTGCTTGATAGGAACAAATAAGTCATCTGGGCATTTCATATAACCAATATCTCTCGCCTTAGCAATAACATTTATCATCGATCTACCTAACAAACCGACCTTTCTTCCATGTTTCATGGCTAACTCCAAGATCATTGTCACTCTATGTACAGAACTAGCAAAAGTGGTAAGGATAACTCGTTCTTTTGCTTCCGCAATATGTTTTTCTAAAGAGGGATAAATAGTCTTTTCAGAGGGACAAAAACCTGGAACTTCGGCATTAGTAGAATCACTGAACATGCATAAAACGCCCTTCTCTCCGTAATGCACCATTCTTTCAATATCGAATTGCTCTCCATCCACAGGCATATGATCAAACTTAAAATCTCCCGTAAAAATAATTGTGCCAACAGGTGTTGTCACTGCTAAAGAAAAACTATCGCAAATAGAATGGGTATTTCGAATAAATTCAACAGAAAAATGTTGTCCAACTTTTACAACATCCCTTGGATTTACTGTCTGTATAGTTGTTCTATCAGAGACCCCTGCTTCCTCCATTTTTCCTCTAAGCATCGACATTGCAAGTCTTGGGCCATAAATAATCGGAATATTAAAATGCTTTAGATGATGAGAAATACCTCCAATATGATCTTCATGGCCGTGAGTGACAATCATTCCTTTAATTCTTCTTTGATTTTCTTTTAAAAAAGTAGTATCAGGCATAACAACGTTAACGCCATGCATACCATCAGATGGGAAAGCTAGGCCAGCATCAACAAGCATCAATTCATCACCATATTCAAAAACACAAGTATTTTTTCCTATTTCATGTAGTCCCCCAAGAGGTATTACTCGTAGAGCTGGAGTATTAGTTTTAGATCTAGATGAATCATGAGTAGATCTATTTACAGTTGAATTTGTACTTGATTGCATAATTTAGAAATTTATGAAGGCCTGCTTGTAATCAAATAAGTTTATTTAAATTTAATTATCAAGTTAAATATAATCCCTATTATAAGGATTTCAGGATAAAAGATAGTTGTTTTTTCATGTCATTGGTTAATGGTGACAAAGGACTTCTAGGATTACCTACATCCCATCCCGATAACTCCAAAGCAGCCTTAATTGGGATTGGATTAGTAGTCATAAAGAGTGCCTTGAAAAGAGGCTGAAGTTTTTCATGAATAGTAAGAGCATTGGAAACCTCTCCACTTTGAAAGGAATGAATCATCTCTTTCAGTTGCAATCCAACCAAATGACTTGCAACACTTACTACTCCTACAGCACCTACAGATAGCATTGGAAGCAACAATGAATCGTCGCCACTATATATAGAGAGTTCAGAGCCACAAATAGCTCTAAGTTCTGTTACTTCTTCTATTCTACCGCTTGCAGCCTTAATACTGAGAATATTTGAGAAATCCATAAGTTTCTTCACAGTATCAGGTAATAAATTGCATCCTGTCCTTCCAGGAATGTTGTAAAGCATAAGAGGCAAATCCTTTGCAGAATTAGCAACAGAACTGAAATGTCTATAAAGACCTTCTTGAGGTGGCTTGTTGTAATAGGGAACAACGACCAAAGCACCGTCGGCACCAGAGTCGTAGGCTTTTTTTGTAGCTTCCACAGCCTCGCTTGTACAGTTACTACCACTGCCAACTATTACTTTACAACTTGCATCCAAAGATCCTTTTACCGCAATCAATAAATCATGCTGTTCTGCCCATGAAAGAGTCGGAGATTCTCCAGTAGTACCGCATAGCACAATTCCATCGGAACCGTTCTCAAAAAGATAATTTGAGAGTTTTATAGCTAGTTCATAATCTACATCTCCATTTTCAGTGAATGGAGTAACCATTGCAGTCAATATTCTTCCAAATAGTGGATTATTACACTCAGTTTTGTCTAGAATCATTTTTTTGGAATTAATAACTCAGCTATTTGAACAGCATTAAGAGCTGCTCCTTTTCTTATTTGATCTCCACATAACCATAATTCTAATCCATTAGGCTGACTGATATCAGTTCTTAGCCTGCCCACAGCAACATTATCACTTCCCATAACGTCATTTGGCATAGGAAATCTATTATTTTTGTAATCCTCAATAATTTCAATTCCAGGAGATTTTTTTAATTCTTCAAGAGCATCTTTAGGATCAATTACACTGGCAAATTCAATATTGATCGATTCAGAATGTGCTCTCAGTACTGGTACTCGAACACATGTAGCAGAGAGCTTTAAATCAGCAATATTTAATATTTTCCTTGTCTCATTAACCATTTTCATCTCTTCTTCGCAGTAATTATTTGCAAGCATGGGTGAATTATGCAAAAACAAATTAAAAGCCAGTGAGTATGGCAAAACTTCACTTTTTTGAGGATTACCCTGAAGATATTTTTCAGTTAAAAGTTTTAGTTCCTCCATCGCCAATTGGCCTGCACCACTTACGGATTGATATGTTGAGACAACAACTCTTTGAATAGTTGAAAGTTTTTTTAAAGGAGCCAAAACTAATGTCAACAAAATGGTAGTACAGTTTGGATTCGCTATTACCCCATCATGATTAATTACTTCACAAGCATTAACTTCAGGAACTATTAGAGGTACATTATTTTCTAATCTGAAAGCACTTGAATTATCTATCAATAAAGCATTTTGTTCCATAATAGTAGACAACCATTTTTTTGAAATACTTCCGCCGGCTGAAGCTAAAACTAAATCAAGATTCAGAAATTCTTCCTTAGTTGTTTTTCTTGTAACTAATTTTTCACCTTTCCAAATAATTTTTTGTCCTTCTGAACGCTCTGATGTAAGCAAGACCAATTCTGATATTGGGAAATCACGTTGTTCAAGAATTTTGAGTAATTCAGATCCTACAGCACCTGAAGATCCTAAAACAGCAACTTTTAATGGCCTATTGGGCAAAAACGGAGATTGTCTCACACTTTAAAATGATTTTTATAAATAGATTGACTATTTTTTTTACTTTATCAAAAAAAGAAGTTTCAAGGAAATCACATAATGTGAAATAATTAAGATTCGGCTTTTAGTAATAAATAAAAAAAATGGCTCAAGAAGCATTAACAGTCAAAACAACTCCTCTACCTCAAAGTAGAATCTCATTTGAATTAGTAATACCATCTGAGACATGCAAAACATATATAAATGAGACAATCAGTTCTATCAGTCGTTCGGCTAAAATTCCAGGATTTAGGCTTGGTAAAATCCCTAAACAAGTCTTAATCCAAAGAATTGGCATCACACAATTACATGCTTCTGCTCTAGAAAAAATTATTGATAAATCATGGCAAGAAGCGTTAAAAATAAAATCTATAGAGCCACTAAGTGAGCCAGAATTAGTTGATGGATTTGAATCTTTACTTGCAAATTTTAGTCCTGAAAAATCACTTAAGGTTACTCTTCAAACTGATGTTGCCCCAGAATTAAAACTTAAAAAATCAAGGGGACTAAGTGTTGAAATCACAAAAACAAAGTTTGATCCTAAGTCAATAGATGAAGCTCTAGAAAAATCTAGAAGTCAGTTTGCAAATATTATTCCAGTAACCAATAGAGCAGCGAAATTAGGAGATATTGCTGTAGTCAGTTTCAAAGGAAAATATAAAGATTCTGGTAAAGAGATTGATGGTGGGACTAGTGAATCAATGGATCTTGAGTTAGAAAAGAACAAAATGATTCCCGGTTTCGTTGAAGGAATCGTAAAGATGAAAATTGGTGATATTAAAACACTTAATCTTAAATTTCCTGAAGATTATTCGCATGAAGATTCAAGAGGCAAAGAGGCAATCTTTGAAGTAAACCTTAAAGATCTTAAGGAAAAAGAATTACCTGAACTTAATGACAATTTTGCAAAACAGTCTGGCAACAAAGAATCATTAAATGAGTTAAAGAAAGATATTGAAAAGCAACTTAGAAAAAATTTTGAAAAAAATCAAAAAGATATCAAAATTGAAGCTTTACTAGATGCCTTAACAAACGAATTGGTTGCTGAAATTCCGAAATCTATGATTGATATAGAAGTGAGAAATAATATTGAACAAACCGCTCAAAGATTTGCTCAACAAGGTCTTGATGTTAAATCTACTTTCACTCCGGAGTTAGTTAAGTCATTAGCAGAGTCCACAAGACCTCAGGCTAAAAAAAATGTTCAAAGAAATTTAGCCCTTAAAGCATTAGCTGAAACAGAAAACATAAAAGTTGAGAAAGATGAAATTGATTTAAAAATGAAGGATTATGAAGATGCAATCTCTCAATCTACAAAACAAATAGATATTAAAAAATTAACAGAAGTAATAACTAACGATTTACTCAAAGAAAAATCAATAATTTGGCTTGAAGAAAATTCTGAAGTAAAAGAAAAAACTACAAAAACTTCTAAAGCTACCAAAACCTCTAAAACAACAAAAGTCAGAAAAACTTCTACAAAAACTACAAAAACTACAAAAACTCAAAATAAAAAAGAAAAAAAATAATTTATGAAATTTCCTACTAATTAAATAAAAAACCCTTAAATTAACTATAAGACGAAAACTAATTTGTGAACTCAGAAAAAAAACATTTAATCCAAAGCTCAATAAGTTCTTACGAAAGTAATAATAAAACTATTGCCGCTGTTCCCACGGTTATAGAACAATCAGGTAGAGGAGAAAGAGCTTTTGATATATATTCAAGATTATTGAGGGAGAGAATAATTTTTTTAGGTACTGGAATTAATGATCAAGTATCTGACTCCCTTGTTGCACAATTATTATTTCTTGAAGCTGAAGATCCTGAAAAAGACATACAAGTATATATCAATTCTCCTGGAGGCTCGGTAACTGCAGGAATGGCTATATACGATACTATGCAACAAATATCACCTGATGTAGTGACAATATGCTTCGGAGTAGCCGCAAGTATGGGGGCATTTCTACTTTCTGGAGGAGCAAAGGGTAAAAGATTGGCTTTACCAAATTCTAGGATTATGATTCATCAGCCTCTTGGAGGTGCGCAAGGTCAAGCAGTAGAGATTGAAATACAAGCTAAAGAAATACTTTTTCTAAAGAAAACATTAAATTCGCTTTTAGCAGAACATACCGGTCAACCTTTAGAAAAAATTAATGAAGATACAGAAAGAGATTACTTTTTATCTCCCTCAGAAGCTGTTGAATATGGATTAATTGATAAAGTTATCAAAAAATGACAAGGGATACTGATTTTTTAAGAATATGATGACGAATCGATATTTATAAGCAATCCTAGTGAATAGGGAATATTTAACACCTTTCACTTTAATAATTATAATCGATGGCTAAATTCGACGCCCATCTTAAATGTTCATTTTGCGGGAAATCACAAGACCAAGTAAGAAAGCTTATAGCTGGTCCTGGGGTTTATATCTGTGATGAGTGCATAGATCTTTGCATTGAAATTCTCGATGAAGAACTACTTGATAGTCAAGCGAACACAAACAACTCTCCACAAGTAAAAAAGAAATTACCAACAGATAATCCAAAAAAATCTGTTCCTTTAGAATTAACCTCAATTCCTAAACCATTAGAAATTAAAAGTTTTCTAGATAATCAAGTTGTTGGACAAGAATCTGCAAAAAAAATATTATCAGTAGCCGTATACAATCACTACAAGCGATTAGCTTGGAAAGTTAAAGAAGACAGTAAAAATAGCAATTCAACAGATTCACAAACAACTAAATTACAAAAATCAAATATTTTACTCATCGGCCCTACTGGAAGTGGGAAAACATTATTGGCGCAAACTTTAGCAGAGTTTCTAGATGTTCCTTTTGCAGTAGCTGATGCAACGACTTTGACAGAAGCTGGATATGTTGGGGAGGATGTTGAAAACATACTTCTAAGACTTCTTCAGAAATCAGAAATGAATGTAGAACTAGCTCAAAAAGGAATTATTTATATTGATGAAATAGATAAAATTGCAAGAAAAAGCGAGAACCCTTCAATTACTAGAGATGTCTCAGGAGAAGGTGTACAGCAAGCATTATTAAAAATGCTTGAAGGAACAATTGCTAATGTCCCACCGCAAGGCGGAAGAAAACATCCTTATCATGACTGCATCCAAATTGATACGAGTCAAATATTATTTATTTGCGGGGGAGCTTTTATAGGTTTAGAGGATATCGTTCAAAAGCGTATGGGCAAAAACTCCATAGGATTTACTACCAATTCAGATCAAAACAAAGTTGATACAAAAAAAATAGTAGACCCAAGAGATTCTCTGAAAAATTTAGAATTAGATGACTTAGTTAAATATGGCCTAATTCCAGAATTTATTGGAAGAATTCCTGTTTGTGCTGTACTAGATCGTCTCACTAAAGAAACTTTAGAGTCTATTTTGACTCAACCAAGAGATGCATTAGTAAAGCAATTCAAAACTTTGCTGAGTATGGATAATGTTGAATTATCATTTGAGCCTGACTCTGTTGAAGCGATAGCAAATGAAGCATATAAAAGAAAAACAGGTGCAAGAGCATTAAGATCAATAATTGAAGAGTTAATGCTTGACATAATGTACACTTTGCCTTCTGAAGAAAATATAAAAGAATTCACAATTACGAAAAAAATGGTAGATAATTTGTTCTCATCTAAAATTGTTAAACTACCCTCAGGATCAAAAAGAATCATTAAAGAGTCTGCATAAAAACTAGAGTTTAATTTTTTTAATCTAATCCTGAATTTTTTAATTAATGAAAATTAAATGCCAACTATGCATAAGCCTTTTCATCAAAAATATAGACCAAACACCTTAGACGAGCTGGTTGGGCAAAAATTTATATCCATTACACTCAAACAATCACTATTAACAAAAAAAATTGCTCCTGCATATCTTTTTAATGGACCAAGAGGCACTGGAAAAACATCAAGTGCAAGAATATTTGCAAAATCTTTAAATTGCCAGTCATTCGACCAACCTACGATAAATCCTTGTTGTAAATGTGATCTATGTAGACAAATTACAGATGGGAGCGCTCTAGATGTTATCGAGATTGATGCAGCATCTAATACAGGAGTGGAAAATATAAGAGAAATTATAGAAAAAGCGAGATTTGCACCTACTCAAGCGAGATGGAAAGTATATGTTATTGATGAATGTCATATGCTTTCAACGGCAGCTTCAAATGCTTTACTAAAAACTATTGAAGAACCACCCGCAAGAGTTACATTTATCCTTGCGACGACAAATCCTGAAAGAGTGTTAAATACAATAAAAAGTAGATGCCAAAAGTTTGATTTTAGAAGAATAAGCCCCAATGACATTTTTCAACATTTATCAGAAATCGCGGAAAAAGAATCCATTGGTTACGAAGTTCAGGCTTTAAAAATGATAGCAAAAAGATCCAATGGAGGTATGAGAGATGCACAAAGTCTCCTTGAACAATTGAATCTTTTACCAGAAGGGATAACTATTAATAATGTCCAAAACCTCCTAGGAGAAGTATCAGAAAGTGAGTCAACAAATCTAATTAAATCATTAGTTGAGAATAATCCAGAGTCATTAATTATCACCTGCAACAAATTATATGATGCCGGGAAAGAACCTCTTCAAATAATTATCGGATTATTGAATATAACAAGAGATCTGCTACTGCACAGTACAAATAATAAATATTCAGATCTTTATTATACCTCAGATGAATTTCGAGATGAATTGGATAAAATCTCGAAAACAATAAATAAATCAACAGTCATAAATTGGCATAATAATCTAAGAAATATTGAATATCAAATCAAAACGAGTGATAATCCAAGGCTTTGGTTTGAAATACATTTAACTGGCCTTCTTGATAATCAAGAGATAAAAAGTTTTGAAAATAAGCAAGCAAGTAAAAATAATACGACTGAGAAGAAGCATGAAAATAGAAAAAACATTGCAATTCTTAGTGAAGAAAATATTTCTAATGAAATTCAAAAATCAAGTATAAAAAAAGAGATAACTCGCGTGGAATTGATCGACAAAAACGACGAAAAATTAGAAAAACTTGAAGTTCTTGAAAAAGAAAGTATGGAAAATATTTCTGACAATAACCAAAATAATCCTAGATCGAACAATTTAAAAGAAAAATGGGAATTAATTCTTTCTAAATTAGAGTTACCATCAACAAGAATGTTACTTTCACAACAAGCAGAACTTGAAAGTTTAGATTCGGATAAAATCACAATTGCATTATCTCCAAACTGGGAGAATATGATAAAAAGCAGAAAAGTTATAATTGAAAATACTGTAAAAAAGATATTTGGAGATAGAATAATAATCAATTTTTCAACCAAACAATTAAATAAAAGTAACCCAACTAACACTCCAGAAATAACCCAAAATGAAGTAAACAATTTTCGACCAATAAAAAAAATAGAACCAAAAACTAATTCTTCAACAAGACTATCTAACGAGGAAAATTATGATGATAGTTCAAAAAACTTAGCAAATTTTTTTAATGGAGAAATCATAGAACTTGATGAATAAATTAAACTCCAGTATGAAGAGTTTTTCGCCAGAGTATCTTTTTGGGAAAAATAGACATCTTTGTTGTTACCCAAGGGATTACTAAAAACCAATGTGATAAATAAAAAACCGATACAAATACCATCAAAAAATTGCCTTTTTGCAATACAGGTTCTTCACTTTTACAATAAAAACCGTACCAAATAGCAATTCCAGATAACATAAAAGCTGTAAATGAAATAGGCCAGTAAATTGGTGAATCTAATAAAGCAATACTGAAAACTAAATCAAAAATAGAAATGATTGGCAGTGCATATTGCAAAATAAAAAAGTAAGTTAAATCAAATTTCTGCAAATAATCTATTTTATTTGTAAATAATTGATCTCCATAATCAAAGAATCTTTGCAAACCCCCCTCTGCCCATCTTTGCCTTTGCGCTAATAGAGCATTTAAATTTTCAACTGCTTCCTCCATGACTGGAGGATCCCATAAGATTCCAATTCTAGATTTTGATAATAATAATCTTAAACTCAAATCAAGATCATCTGTAACTGTATCTTCATTAAAAGAACCACATGCCAATAATGTTTCTTTCTTAATTAATTGGCCATTTCCCCTTAATTCAGAAACTCCAGCAACTGATAATCTTCCATATTGAAAGATTGCGTCCATAGCCATCTCCATTGACTGACAGGCAGTTAAAAAATTCTTACTTACATTTGTTACTGATTTTCTTAGTTGAACTGCAGACCAATCACCCTCTTTTACAAAACTAAATAACCTTATCAAAGAATCTTGTCTTAATTCAGCATCAGCATCCAAAACTAATATCCATTCACCATGAGTAAACTTCATAGCATAATTCAAAGCCCCTGACTTTCCTCCTCCTGCATTTGGAGAACGACTTACGACTTTTAGCTTGTCATATTGTCTAGATAATCGATCTAAAATTAAAGGCGTCTTATCAGAACTACCATCATCGATGATGTAAATATTTAATTTATTTGTTGGAAAATCTAAACTAAATAATCTTTGAACTAATCTTGCTATAACATTCTCTTCATCTCTAGCTGCGACTAAAATATCAAGCACAGGTAATTCTTCGTTGCTTATTCTTTTGCTTACAGTATTTAAAATGTTTTTCCTTTTGAAATTTCTAGAAATAACTATTAAACCGTAAAAAACAATCGCAAAAGAAAGAGTCAATATAATGTAAAAGAAATTTTCGATATTGTAAGCATGAGGAATGAAAGCTACTAAAAAACAAGCACTAAGAAATATAAACGACTTCAGTCTTCGATTTTTATAAAAACCCTTACTCATAAAAGTAAATTTTTAATTACTTAACTTTCATTGAAACAGTATCTCAAATTTTTTCAGTTTTGCATTTCGATAGTAATGATTCAATATTTGTTCATAAGAGAATCCTAATTTAGCCATTTCAATTGCTCCTGCCTGAGATAAACCTACACCATGACCGAAGCCTCCTCCTCTCAAAAGCCATAAATCATCATTTAATTTATTAATAGTAAACAAATTACTAGGTATAAAATTTAATACCCGTCGAATATCATCTT
>CACAXS010000008.1 GCA_902536545.1 uncultured Prochlorococcus sp.
CACCAAATTCATTGATTATTAAACCGAATTTTTTATTACTCTTCCTTAACAAATATCTAAGAAAAGTTGTTTTACCTGAACCAAGAAAACCGGTAACAACTATTACTGGTATTTTTTTTTTCATCATTAATGATTAACAACCTAGGCTATATTCTGTACTCTCTCCTGTAGAACTATTTGTGCCATTAGCAATTGCGCATAATTGTTTTTGTTGTGTACGACTAAGAACAGCATCAGTAAAATCTGCACCATCTATTTTTGCTCCTTCAAAATTACTCTCCATTAATAAAGCATTTGTAAAATTAACATCCGAAAGATCTGCATCTGTAAAGTCTGTTGCATAAGCTAGTGCATCTCTTAAATTGGCTCCTGTAAACTTTGAGTTTTGCAATTTACTATTATTGAATACTGCGCCTTCTAAATTACTATCACTGAAATTAAACCCATTCAAATCAAACTTAACGTATTCGTTACCGCTTAAATCTTGACCATGCATATCTGGCTCTAAATTAAGGTCTTGTTGGTTTCTAATCTCAGGAGGTCTTTTAGCCCATGCAGAATTTACAGAGTTAAAAAATAAAATCCCAACAAATAACAAAGTAATTAAAGCATTTTTTAGTGAGGGGAAAACAATTGATTTAATCATAATAAGACTGTATTTTAGAACTTAAGTATTTAAAGTCTGTAAGAGTATCTTAAAGGAAAATATATGGCAATGTCACTTAAGGTTATTGTTCCTCCTCATCCGTTAATAAAACATTGGCTTTCAATATTGCGAGAAAAAAATACTCCAAATATTTTGTACTCAACAGGATATGAACAATTAGGAAAATGGCTTACATATGAAGCATTACGTAATTGGCTGCCATATAAAAAAGAAATAGTAAATACCGATAATGGAGACGCAGATGGATTCTTTATTGATAATGATTATCCAATAAAAGTTCTCGCAATGTTGCCTGAAGGGTTATCTCTTTGGTTTGGATCCAAGGAGGTAATTCCTAATTCAACCCTCTCATTAGGAGAACTACCTAAAACTATTGAGTCAAATGAAGGTGTTATTTTTTATTCAGAACAAATAACCACAACATCAGCAACATTAAAAACTTTAATTAAATTAAAGGAATTAGGTGTTGATTCCAATAGGATTATTTTAATAGCTGCTATTTGCTCAAATAAAGGGTTAAATGAAATCGCAAAATTATTCCCTAATCAGGTAATTTACACCTCTTGTATAGATGAGGAAGACGAAAAAACAAAATTATTAGTACCGGGCATTGGGAATCCTTTATTGTGTTTGAGCACTATATTTCAAGATAAGAACTAATATATAATATAGAAGTAAATACTTTACCAATGTCTGAATACAGAGATTCGTCTTCAAATAATCTTTTATCATTAATAAGCGGTGCTTTTATTGGAGCAGCAGGTCTAGCTTGGTGGTTAATATCCGAAGCAGACAAAAGAAAGGAGGAAAAAAAACAAAAAGCAATGATGTATTCCTCTAGGATTCAAGACGGCTCTGAAGCGGTTGATTTAAATGAAAATATAAATGAATTTGAAGGAGAGAATCTGGAGAAGAAAGTTGAGCAACTTAATTCTGCAATTGCTGATGTGAGGAAGCAACTTGAAGAGCTGGGGCAATAATATAAAAAAGGTTCTCAAATAATATGAATAAACTCAGATCATCTGCAATTACTCAAGGTGTGCAAAGATCCCCTAATAGATCGATGTTAAGAGCTGTTGGATTTAATGATGAAGATTTTAATAAACCTATTATTGGAGTTGCAAATGGATACAGCACCATAACACCGTGCAATATGGGTTTAAATAAGTTAGCTCTAAAAGCTAAAGAGTCAATAAAAAGATCAGGTGGGATGCCTCAGATGTTTGGGACGATTACAGTAAGTGATGGCATTTCTATGGGAACAGAGGGCATGAAATATTCCCTAGTTTCAAGAGAAGTTATTGCTGATTCAATTGAAACAGCATGCAATGCCCAGAGTATGGATGGAGTACTTGCTATAGGTGGATGTGACAAAAATATGCCTGGTGCCATGATTGCGATTGCAAGAATGAATATTCCCTCAATTTTCATTTATGGAGGGACAATAAAGCCTGGGAAATTACACGGAGAAGATCTTACAGTTGTTAGTGCATTTGAAGCTGTTGGACAATTAACATCAGGCAAAATTACTGAAGAAAGGCTAATCCAAGTTGAGAAAAATTGTATTCCTGGTGCTGGTAGCTGTGGGGGGATGTTTACAGCTAATACAATGTCTGCGGTTATTGAAGTATTAGGATTAAGTCTTCCTCACAGTTCCACCATGGCTGCTGAAGATCTTGAAAAAGAACTTAGTGCAGATAAAAGTGCTGAGATATTAGTCTCTGCAATAGAAAAAGATATAAGACCTTTAGACCTCATGACTAAGAAAGCATTTGAAAATGCAATATCAGTAATTATGGCAATTGGCGGATCAACAAATGCGGTATTGCACATCTTAGCTATTGCGAATACTGCAGGAATAGATATTGACATTAATGATTTTGAGAGAATAAGACAAAAAGTACCCGTTATTTGTGACCTTAAACCGAGCGGTAAATATGTGACGGTGGATCTTCATAAGGCAGGTGGGATTCCACAAGTAATGAAAATACTTTTGAATGCAGGATTAATTCATGGCGATTGCAAAAACATTGAAGGCAAAACCATTTCAGAATACTTACAGAATATTCCAGATAACCCTCCAACAAATCAAAATGTTATAAGAGACATAGATAACCCTCTCTATAAAAAAGGACACCTAGCGATATTAAAAGGTAACTTAGCCAGCGAAGGTTCTGTAGCCAAAATTAGCGGAGTAAAAAACCCTGTATTAACAGGTCCAGCAAAGATTTTTGAAAGTGAAGAAGACTGTTTAAAATCGATATTGAACAACGATATCAAAGCTGGTGATGTTGTTGTTATTAGAAACGAAGGGCCTGTAGGAGGACCAGGTATGAGAGAGATGTTAGCTCCTACATCTGCTATTGTTGGTCAAGGCCTCGGAGAGAAGGTGGCCTTAATTACCGATGGCAGATTTAGCGGTGGTACATATGGTCTGGTTGTGGGTCACATAGCCCCAGAGGCTGCTGTTGGTGGAAATATTGCTCTAATAAAACAAGGTGATTTAATTACAGTAGATGCTGTAAAACAATTAATTGAAGTTGATATATCTGACGAAGAATTAGAAAAAAGAAAAAAAGATTGGGTAAAACCTACACCAAAATACAAAAGAGGGATACTTTCAAAATATTCCAGAATCGTAAGTACATCAAGTTTAGGTGCTGTTACTGATTTATAGATCAGCTCAAAGTTTATTCTCTTAATTAATAAAGTTTTTTATCCTATTTGCTAATTTTTCTAATCTAGCACTGTATTTTGGTGAGTTGCATTTTTTCCCATTATTGCTATTCATCCACAATGTTTTAACTCCACACCATAATATCGGTTCATTAGGAAAATTAAGCTTAGAGATAACTAAAGTAAACTCTTTATTTGATTTAAAAAGTTCTAATTCAAGATCGTGAATTTCTAATCTTTTTCCTTCTCTATCTCGACATAAGATATTAACCGTCAAATCAATATCTTCCTCTTCGATTTCGTATTCACCATTTATTTTTACCACAGAATGAACAAAAGGTTTATTTGTTAAATCTGCTGACTTAGCGATTAAGCTCTCTATATTTTTTGTTGGATTTTCAAATAACACTTATTGATTTAATTAAAACTTTTATGGAACCCTGTCTAAACTCATTATTAAGTAATCCATCATCACCGAACTTAGAGTGTAGTAGTTGCAATCTTTTAATTTTAGATGGCTTGAATTTAAATGGAAACCGTACCTTATTTGCTCTTACTGAAGGTTTCAGCTCACTAAATTGAATTTGAACATTTGTTGTTCCGAATTTTTTTGTTGGGAATGATTTAATCCATCTAAGACCACCTGGAATAAATTCGGTTAGTCCTAGTAGATCATCTTCACAAGCGACAGCAAATTTAAAAGTTCTTCCTTGTCCATCAATATTTAATTGAAAGGATGAATATTCAGATACATCTAAAGAGGGTTTATAAATTGACGATCTACAGCTAACAAATCCTCCCGCTTTCTCGACGATATTACCCTTTAATAACAAACCAGAATTTGAAATTTCACAAAAAGCTGAACTTGATCCGCCCATAACAGTATCATTTAATGTTTTCCAACCATCGAACTTCTTTTTCTGGAATAAAAATTTTTTCTTACTCATTGTAAAATTTAAATTATTATTAGACTTTAACTAAATCTCTAATTCTTTTGCTGATTCTTGATCACAAAATATGGAAATTTGATTGATAGATTTTATTAATTTTGATGGTGTTCTATCAATAGGTTCTTTTTCATCTAATAACCTCTCAAGAGCTATTCTTTTATTGGCTCCACTAACCAAAAATACTATCTTTGATGAGGCTGAAAGGACTTTAGGAGTTAATGAAATCCTTTTTAATCCTTTACCTTCATTAAAAATCACAAAATCATCTATATTATTATTTTTTTGATAAGGAAATAGTGAAGCTGTATGACCATCTTCTCCAAGACCTAATAAAGTTAAATCAAAGGAGGGAGGAGTTGATTCGCATTTTTCAAATAATTTAGAAATAAATTGATTTTTTATACTTTCATCATCAGAATCAAAATCATTAAAAATTTCATAGAAATAAGCTTTAGATCCAAAATTAGTTAACAATGAATTTTTCAACATTAACGAGTTACTTAATTCTGAATTTGGATCAACACATCTTTCATCTCCTAAAAAAACATCAACCATATCCCACCTTAGATCACTATTTGATAAGAGCTTATACACAGATTTAGGGGTTGAACCTCCACTTACACAAAATTTGAACCTGTCTTTATTTTTTAAAGTATTAACAATTTGACATTCAATAAACCTAAAAACCGCTATTGATAGTTCTAACTTGTCTTTGTATATGTTTATTTTGTATCCATTTTTGGCCTTTTCAATCATTTCATCCATTCAGTATGAAAACTACCATCCTTATCAATTCTTTCATATGTATGAGAGCCAAAACAGTCTCTCATTGCCTGAACAAGATTCTGAGGGAGTCTATTAGTTCTATAACTATTCAAATAATCTAAAGTACTGGATAGGCATGGGACTGGTATACCAGCTTTTGCGGATAATGAAACTACTTTAGCTAAGTTATCTAATCTTGTCGCAATTTCAATGTTGAACCAATCATCAAAAATTAAATTTTTTAGATAAGGATCTTTGTTATAGGCATCCTGAATTTTACTTAATAATTTTGATCTAATTATGCAACCACCTTTCCATATTTGAGCAATTGATGGCATATTCAAATCATAGTTATATACTTTAGATGCTTCTCTTAAAATATCCATACCTTGTGCATAGCTAGCAATTGTGGCAAGGACTACTGCATCAAATAAAGGTTTCATTCCATCTGATATATTTCCTAAATCAAAATCCTCTATCTCTTTAGATGGAATAGTTTTTTCAATCTCACTACGTTGCTCTTTTAAAGAACTCATTACTCTTGCATTTAAAGATGCATAGATAGTTGGGACTGATACCCCAAGTTCTAAAGCACTTACAACAGTCCATAACCCCGTACCTTTCTGGCCGGCTTTATCTAATATTTTCTCCACAACATCATCTCCAGTTATCTCATCTTTAGTATTTAGGCAAATCTCTGTTATCTCAACAAGATAAGAAGCTAATTCATCGGTATTATTCCAAATACCAAATACCTCTGACATCTGCTGACCATTCATACCTTTGACTCGCTTCATAAGGTCATAAGCTTCCGCGAGTATTTGTTCAATTCCATATTCAATTCCGTTATGAACAGTTTTTACAAAATGACCTGAGCCTCCTGGTCCAACATATGCTACACATGGTCCGTCTTCAACTTTGGCAGCCATTTTTGTTAATAAGCTTTCTATTGCATCATATGAAGCCTTAGTACCGCCGGGCATCATACTTGGACCTTCTAGAGCTCCTTTGGCACCTCCTGAGACTCCCATTCCAATGTATCCAAAACTTTTACTTTCAAGAGTATTTACCCTTCTTTCTGTATCTTTAAATTGAGAGTTGCCGCCATCTATTAATAAATCTCCTTCCTCGAGATATCCAGAAATATTATCAATTACAGCATCAGTTGCTGGTCCAGCTTTTACCATCATTAGAATTCTTCTAGGTCTCTCTAACTTATTAACGAATTCTTGAAGAGTTTCAGCTCCTTCTATATTCTTCCCAAGGCCACGACCTTGTAAAAATTCTTCAGTTTTTGAGTAGGTCCTATTAAATACTACACTAGAAAATCCATTTCTCTCTGCGTTAAGAACTAAATTTTCGCCCATAACACCAAGACCTATTAAACCAAAATGTGCCTTGGACATAAAAAATTAAAAAAACTCGATAAATATAGTGTGCCTGCAACTCTACAAAATTGCTCAAAAAAAATACTTATGTCAGCGAAAAATGATCGAAAAGATTTAAATAACAGTTCCGTTTGCAATAGTTGCATTTTTAACTACTACTACAATTCCATTTCTAATGTAGAAGCCTAATTCTGGCTTATCTGCTTCTTCTATCCGATCTTTATTAATGATCACTACATTATCACCAATTCTTGTATTTTTATCAAGAATTGCTCTTTTTACAGTTGTACCTTCACCTACTCCAAGAGGCGTTCCGCCTCCTTTTCTTAATGCAATCCTCTCTTCAGGCGATTCAAAGAAATCGGCACCCATAACAAGAGTGTCCTCAAGAACCGAATCACTTTCGATCCTGCTTCTTACACCTAAAACACAATGTAAAATACTGCATGACTTCAAGATTGTACCTTCACAAACTATTGAATCAGTAATTTGAGCATCTACAAGTTTAGATGGGGGGAGAAATCTAGGTCTTGTATAAATTGGAAATTTCTCATCATAAAAACTAAATGGAGGTTTTGGTTGCTCAGTCAATGCAAGGTTTGACTCAAAGAATGCCCCAATGGTTCCGATATCTTCCCAATAATCATCGAATACATAACTTTTAAGAGTATCGCCTCTATTGAGGGCTTCAGGAATTATGTCCTTACCAAAATCAGTATAATTAGGAAATTTATTTAGAAGATCGAAAAGAGTATTTCTACTAAAAACGTAAATACCCATAGAGGCTAGATATGGTTTTTCGGCAGCTGACTCCTCACTTAATCCAAATTTTGAAGTATCTACTGCCATTGCTTTCAACTTCTTTCCAGTAGGCTTTTCACTGAATTCTTTTATATTTCCTTCATCATCGGTTCTCATGAGGCCAAAACCTTCTGCTTGAGCTTCATCAACAGGCAAAGCTGCAACAGTTAAATCAGCACCATTATCCCTATGATGTTGAACAAATAAACTGTAGTCCATTCTGTAGAGTTGATCGCCTGACAATATTAAATATTCATCAACATCCCATTCTTGAAATAACCATTGGTATTTTCTTACGGCATCAGCAGTACCTTCGAACCACTTTGGACTATCAGGAGTCTGTTGCGCGGCTAAAACCTCCACAAATCCTTGTCCGAAAGGGCCATTTAAATTATAGGTTCTTCCTATATGTCTATTTAGAGATGCACTATTGAACTGGGTCAATACGTACATTTTTTCAATGCCTGAATTTATACAATTACTAATTGGGATATCTATTAAACGATACTTACCTGCCAATGGCACAGCAGGCTTAGCCCTCATTTTTGTTAAAGGGTAAAGTCTAGAACCTTTTCCTCCTCCGAGGATAATGGCCAACACACGCTTCATTCAATCTAATGGAGGTAGACATACAACTAACTAACGTAACTGATTATGGGCATATTTAGTAATAAGAATGGTCAGTTTAGGAAGGTATTTCGATAAATCACTTTAAAAACTTAATATAAATGAAAAAAATTTAGCTATTTTTATCCTCATCCATCAAAGAAAACAATTTTTCAACGATTTTTAAAGAGGCTTGTCTTTCTTCTCTTGATTGGGGACTTCTCAACTTAGTAACAGGTGTGTGGAGTATTTTATTGATAATTCCTCTAGTCAAGGCTTCCACAACTTTTCTTTCTCTAGCAGAAAAATCTGGTCCCATCCTACTAAGTGCTTTTTGCAATTCCTCTTTTCTAATTAACTCCAAATCTGATCTAAGTTTATTAATAACTGGAACCGCCTCTAAACTTGCCCACCATTCTAGAAAAATGATTCTTTCTTCTTCTACTAAAGATTCTGCTTCCTTTGCGATTTTCTGTCTAAATTCCTGATTTCTCGAAACGACCTCTTGTAGGTCATCCACATCAAATGATTTTACAAATTCATGTTGTTTAACATCATTAGATATATTTCTCGGTACACCAATATCAATAAATTTAAGTTTATTACTTAAATTTAATTTTTCAATTCTGGCGAGATTAATTATTGGTTCTTCAGAGGCTGTACTAGTGAAAACAAGAGAAGACAAAGATATATTTTCATCTAATTCATTTATCCCTTTACAAACAATTTCTATATCGGGAAAGTCTACCGTAAGATTTAATGCTCTATCAATATTTCTATTGACAAGAATAAGTTTATGACATCCTTTTGATTTTAAATGAGTTATTAAAAGTCTACTCATTCGTCCAGCCCCAACTACGAGAACCTTCTCTGATTCCAAGCTCATAAGAGTATCGATCCCTTTTTCTTGACCAATTTTTAATTGAGCGAGTTCCACCGCAGCAGAACTGATTGATACAGCTCCAGTGCCTAAATTTGTTTCAGACCTAACTTTTTTACCTGTACTAACAGATTGGGTTAATAGTCTATTAAGGATAGGACCAGTAGATTGATTCTCTTGACCTAATCTCATCATTTTTTTCACCTGAGAAAGGATTTGCCCTTCACCTAAAACGAGGCTATCAAGTCCTGCAGAAACTTTCATTAAATGCAAAACTGCATCTTCTTGTCTAAAGCAAAAAAGGTGAGGATTTAAATCTTCAAAAATAATTCCGGAATAATCTGATATAAATTCTTTAATTGATGAAATACCAGCATTTTTATCCTTTACTAGCGCATATATTTCAAGCCTATTACAAGTACTTAAAATTGACACCTCTAAAACATCAGAGAAAGCTTTTAATGCTTCCAATGACGCTGTTATAGATTGGTCAGGAATACTTAACTTCTCACGCACTTCGACGGGTGCCGTGCGATGACTTAGTCCGACGACAACAATATGCATAAAATTAAAAGTAAATTTTTAAAGGCTGATACTCTTAGCACCATCTTTTATATGGACAGTATTTGTGAATCTTGCAGTACTATCTAATGTACTTATTAGTAGACTGCTGGTCCTAACGCAATCCTTTTCAAATTTAACTCCGTTAAATAATAATCCATCAGTTATTCCACTTCCAGCGAAAACAACATTTTCTCCGGATGCCAATTCGTTAGCTTCATAGATTTTATCTATATCGGTTATTCCCATTTCGTTAAGACGTTTTA
This sequence comes from uncultured Prochlorococcus sp., assembly GCA_902536545.1. GTDB lineage: Bacteria > Cyanobacteriota > Cyanobacteriia > PCC-6307 > Cyanobiaceae > Prochlorococcus_A. The sequence goes on from CACAXS010000008.1 coordinate 9,561, forward strand.
TATTCCCTTCTTTTGTATATTCAGCCCATTCAGAAGTTTGAGCAATTGCTGGATCATAAACTAGTTGTCCTTGAAAGTGTCCACCTAGGGCTCTCATTGCAGCAGCCGAAATAACACCTTCTGGAGCTGCACCTATACCCATCAAACAATGTGTTCCAGTGCCTGCGAAACCGCATGCAATCGCAGCTTGAACATCACCATCTGATATCGGTTGTACTTTAGCACCACACACTCGAATCTCTTTAATTAAATCTTTATGCCTTGTTCTATCCATTACAACAACAGTAAGTTCATCAATAGAAAGATCCAAGCAATCACTGAGGATCTTCAAGTTTTCAGTAGCAGAATTTCTAATATCGACTTTTCCTTTAGCAGCAGGAGGTGCTGCTAATTTATTCATGTAAAAATCAGGAGCATTAAAAAGACCGCCGGTATCTGATGCTGCCAAAACCGCCATAGAACCTCTTTGATTATTTGCACAAAGATTAGTTCCTTCACAAGGATCCACTGCGAAGTCAACACCTGGTCCACTTCCACTTCCTACCTCTTCACCTATGTAAAGCATAGGAGCTTCATCTCTTTCACCTTCTCCAATAACAATTTTCCCTTTCATTTCAATTTTGCCCATTCGCAATCTCATTGCTTCAACAGCTGCAGCATCAGCTTCATCTTTTTGACCAAGTCCTGTTAGTTTTGCTGAAGCAATTGCTGCTTGCTCGACAACTTCGAGAATTTCTTGAATTAAAGTTTGATTCACAATTAAATTTTTGAGGATTTTCTAAAAGGTTTTGACTATAATCTCATAAAAAATGTCATTTTTTATAAGAAATATTATGCTAGTAAGCTTTTTTAAACTCTTTACAGCTGTTACTTTATCAGGCCGTGACTTGAAATTAGGAATTAATAACTAAATATAGTATCTTTATTAAATATTTTAAAAATTAAATGACTGAGTCAAATCAAACAAATTTAGCTGGTGTTAATAGACCAATCCAAATAATCCCCTCAGTTTTGCCAGCAGATTGGGCAAATATGGGGGCATGCGTGAAAGAACTTGAGGAAGCTGGGGTAGATAGAATTCAATTTGATGTAATGGATGGGAATTTCGTACCAAATCTTACATTCGGTCCTGAAATGATTGCTGCATGCAGGAAATATTGCAATGTCCCTTTTGAAACCCAATTAATGGTGAGCCAATACAACTGTGAAACAATGCTTGAATCTTATGTAAATGCTACAAAAGGGGCGAATGGTGAACCAGGAGTAGTAATAGCTCATGCCGAAGCAAATATTCATTTGCATAGAGTTCTCGGAAGAATAAAAGATCTAGGCGGATCTCCTTCTGTTGCATTAAACCCTCATACTCCTTTTGAAATGATTAAAAACATTATGGATATGGTTGATCATGTTTTGGTTATGACAGTCAATCCAGGCTTTGGTGGACAGGCTTATATACCAACAATGCTAAATAAAATCAGAGAAATAAGAAACTTTATTATCGAAAAAAACTTAAATGTCGACATTGAAGTTGATGGAGGGATAAAAGCAAATTGGACTATTTCACAATGTGCCGATGCTGGTGCTAATTGTTTTATTGCAGGTAGTGGAATGTTTGCTTATCCAACATTAAAAGAAGGTTGTGAAGACTTGAGAAAAGTTGCCCAAGAAGCACAAAAAGGGAATATTCTTTCAGAACCTAATTAAATAATCTTGGTGATTAAGAAATCACCCAAATATCCAGCCATAACTATGCAACCCTATTCCTAAGAAATTTACTCCTAAATAACATACTAAAACAACTAAAAAGCCTGTAGATGCTAATAATGCTGGTCTACGCCCTTGCCAACCCTTGCTTATTCTCATATGCAGATAAGCGGCATAAAACAACCATAAGATAAATGCCCATGTTTCTTTTGGATCCCAACTCCACCATGTGCCCCAAGCCTCATTAGCCCATACCGCACCTGAAATCAAACCAAGAGTCAAAAGAACAAATCCTATTAATATGGAGCGATAACTTAATGTATCTAGTTCTTCTGAATGAGAAAATTCAATAGGTTCAACTAAATTATTTAAAGGATAGTTATTAGAAATCTTAAACCCTCCAATACCTAAAGAACTACTTCTAATTTGGAGAGGTTTATTTCTATTAATAAACAAAACAGAAACTGAAAGTAAAGAACCTATAATTAACGCCGCGTAACTAAGCATAACGACACTGACATGCATTACTAACCAACTAGATCTTAAAGCTGGAACCAAGTTAGATGATAATTTCAAATCTTCAGGCAACGCAAAACAAGCAAAGGACACAGTCAGCAACTCAATAATTATGGCAATTGAAGGAATTATTGGAGATTGGTATTCCCTCTCAATCAATAGTTGTCCCATTGTGATCCCCCAAACAAGGAAATAAAGGGATTCATACAAATTGCTGATAGGAAAGTGTCCAGAAATTGACCACCTAGAAAGTAATTGTAATGATATTAATAAATTCACTAAAATAGTTAAAATTTTTATAGCAACAGAAGACTGTTTTTTGAAAACTGCAACTAAAGATATTGGTAAATTAATTAATAAAAAATAAAAGACTAAAAGACCTAAGACTGAAACTGGGTCATATATTAAATTTTTGTAAAGATTATCTAGTATCATCCAAGAAATTTATCCGATTTTAATATTAAATGACAAACAAATAATAATTTAAATCATTCATATATGAGTAAATCTTTAATAATTAAGTTTTAATTTATTTGCAAAAAGATTTCAAAGTTTAAAATTATCTCCTAGATAATACTTTTTGACTATTGGATTATCAGCTAATTCCATCGATGAACCGTTAGCTAAAATTTTTCCTTCACTTAATACATATGATTTGTTAGTAATTAAAAGCGTTTCTCTTACATTATGGTCTGTAATAAGAATCCCAACCCCATCGCTTCTTAATTTAAGAATTAGTTTCTTTAAATAATTAACAGCTAGAGGATCGATTCCAGCAAACGGTTCATCTAATAACAAATATTTAGGTCCTTTTCTACCTACAGTAAGAGCCCTAGCAATTTCACACCTCCTCCTCTCTCCTCCTGAAAGTTGATAACCATAATTATCTACAAAGTTATTCAAATTAAATTCATTAATTAATTGCTCTCTTCTATTTCTTATTGCCGCTTTACTATAAGATGAATTTTGCAAAGCCAAATCTATATTATCCTTAACAGTTAGGTCTCTAAATATACTCGCTTCTTGAGTCAAATAACCCAACCCAAGTCTTGATCTAATTGGGAGAGGAAGATTGGTTATATTTTTTCCATTCATTAAAATTTCGCCTTTATCGGGTTTTATATTCCCAACTGCAAGATTAAAAGTAGTAGTTTTCCCAGCACCATTAGGTCCAATCAAACCTACAACTTCCCCTCGATTTACAGTTATGGAAACATCATTTACGATTAATCTTCCTTTAATTGAAAGGGATACATTATTTATCTTTAGGTTCATTTTTCTTGAAATCGATTAATTTTTTTTTCTTGAAAAAAAAATGGAATAGAAAATAATAATTTCATTGAAGATAAAGATATATTCATGTTCATCAAAGAGGTTTCAAAAAAGGCTTATCGTTCTCATTTAATAGCTCTTTACATTGTAATTTCCTCAATAAATCTTCCAAGCATTGGCAGAAGGATTCAAGATCAATTCCTAAATTTATCTTGGTTCTAGTTTTTATTCTACCTAAACCCTCTCCAAGCAAAATAGTAGCTCCATTTAAATTACCCTTACTTAGGTGAAACTGAGAAACAGATACTTGTAAAATTCCCTGGATAACTTGTCTTTCATCACCATCAACGGAATTCCATATTTCTTCAAAAGCATCATGAGCCTCATACCATTCATGATTGTTAAAAAGATTTAAAGCAGTAAAAAGAGAATCTTTAAAATTTTTTGTACTTTCTTCGTTCATGAAACTAATTATTAATTTCTTTTCTTTTTATTTATTTTTCTCATTCTTATTGAATCCGGTGTTACCTCTAGCATTTCATCTGAACCAATATATTCGAGTGCTCTCTCAAGAGTAATATCAACAGGTGATTGCAAAGTATCAAGTTCTTCTGCCCCTGCAGACCTCATATTAGTCAACTGCTTAGTTTTACATATATTCAACTCAAGATCTTGAGGTCGATTATTCTCTCCAATTATCATTCCCTTATAAACTTTAACTCCAGGTTTAATAAAATATACTCCCCTATCTTCAGCATTCTTTAATGCATAAAATGTGGCCACACCTTCCTCAAAAGCTATAAGGACTCCATTTCTTCTTGTTTCAAAATCTCCTGTTTTAGGTTTATATTCATAAAATGAGTGACTCATGATACCTTCACCTCTCGTTATCCGGACAAATTCACCACGAAATCCAATTAGTCCTCTTGATGGTACAAGAAACTCTAATTGAGTTCTCCCATCTGAACTTGTTTGCATGTTTTTCATCTCTGCCTTTCTCGATCCAAGTTTTTCTATACAAGAACCAACGGATACTTCAGGCACATCTAGGACCAAAGTCTCTATAGGCTCACATTCAACATTATCAATTTCTCTAAAAATCACTTGAGGTTGTGAGATTTGAAACTCGAACCCTTCTCTTCTCATAGTTTCAATCAAAATACCTAAATGTAACTCTCCTCTCCCTGAAACTGAGAACCTATCAGGAGAATCAGTTTCTTCGACCCTTAACGCAACATTTGTTAAAAGTTCCCTTTCTAATCTATTTTTTAATTGTCTACTAGTAACAAATTTCCCTTCTTTACCTGCAAATGGAGAATCATTAACAACAAAAGTCATATTCAAGGTGGGTTCATCAACTTTGATTAATGGAAGTGGATGGGGAGAATCGGGACATGCTATTGTCTCACCAATATTGACGTCATCGAAACCAGAAACAGCAACGATATCTCCAGCGAATGCTTCATTTATATCAATCCTTTGTAATCCTTCGAATCCAAGTAATTTACTAACCTTTCCTTTTATAGTTTTACCATTTTCTTTAATTAAACTAGCTTGTTGACCATTTTTTATAGTTCCATTATGAATTTTTCCAATTACAATTCTGCCTAAGAAATCAGAATAGTCCAAAGTAGTTATTTGTAGCTGAAGAGGCTTATTGGCATCTCCTACTGGAGGTGGAACATGTCTTATAATAGCTTCAAAAAGAGGCATCATATTGTCACTATTAGATTCCATCTCTTCTTTTGCAAAACCGGAAAGGCCGCTTCCAAAAAGATAAGGAAAATCACATTGATCATCATCTGCTCCTAATTCTAAAAACAAGTCCAATACCTTATCAATTGCTATTTCTGGGACTACTCTTGGCCTATCAATTTTATTTACAAAAACTATAGGCCTAAGTCCTTTTTCTAATGCTTTTTTCAAAACAAATCTTGTTTGAGGCATCGGCCCCTCATTAGCATCAACGATAAGCAGACAACCATCGACCATTCCCAAAACCCTCTCTACTTCTCCTCCAAAATCTGCATGTCCGGGTGTATCTATAATGTTAATTCTGGTATCTCTATAGTTCACAGCAGTATTTTTTGAGAGTATTGTTATTCCTCTTTCTCTTTCTAGATCATTCGAATCCATTACGCATGTAGGAATGACTTCATTGTCTCTAAATATTCCTGATTGAGATAACAATGCGTCCACTAGAGTTGTCTTACCATGATCTACGTGCGCAATAATTGCAACATTCCTAATTTCTTTTATCGAAGATGACATTTATAAATCTTATATAAATAATAGATTAACTCTATTAAGGCTAACTCAAAGAATGCTTATTATGAGAATTCTCTCTTTAAGACTTTGAAAAACATAATCATATTGAATAACTTAATTTGATGAATTAGGTTTATAATTTTCTATTTGAACTTTCAAAAACTTTTAAAGCTTCAATTGATCCCTCATATCTCCAATGCCAAGGTTCATAATCTATAAATGTATTATCTTTTGTGAACGATAACTTGAAATGAAATTTAGCTGCATTTTTTATTAGCCATTTAAAGGCGTCTGTATTTTCGAATTCGGTCTCAAAGTCTGTTTCTCTTTGAGTAGCATCACCAATATCAATTGCAAAACCAGTACTATGTTCAGAATATCCTGGAGGGGCTGAAACTCTAGCTCTTTCTGCAGCTTCCTGATTTCTAAAAGATTTAAGAGAATAGAAGATTTCGTTTTGCAAATTTATTGATCTATAACCACTCAAGAAAACTAAATATATGCCATTCTTTTTTGCTTCATCCCTCATCTCTAATAAAGAATCGCGCATATCAATGTGAACTTGAATATTGGGCTCAATTAAAACTAGTTTCTTCTTAGGAATTTCCGCATAGGGTAAATGGCCCAAAATTCTATGGTCGTGATTTATCTGAGCTTGAACATTGATATTGCCAAGAGATCCTATTTCTATATTTCTGATTAATCGCAACGCAAAGAGAGAAAAAAGGAGACAAAGAAATGGAGAAAATATTAATAATTTTTTTAATAATATTGAGTTGGAATTATTTAAGTAGATTCTTTTGGCTAGAGGTATATCAGATTGATTTAAATCTTTGTTTTGTTCCAATATTTATAGTTAAACCTTGAAAACATATTTCGATATTAACTATTATTTTACGAAATGCACTTTTATAAGCAAAAAAGATGTAGTTTTTATATACAGTATTATTTTTTTTCGTATGTTGAGGGTAGCGGTTATTGGAGGAGGTCCAAGTGGTTCATGTGCTGCAGAAATACTTGCTAAAGCTGGGATAAAAACTTGGCTCTTCGAGAGAAAATTAGATAATGCGAAACCATGTGGAGGGGCTATTCCTCTTTGCATGGTAGAAGAATTTGATTTGCCTGAGTCGATTATTGATAGAAAAGTAAGGCATATGAGAATGATATCTCCATCAAATAGAGAGGTAGACATAAGTCTGGATAGAGTTTATGGAAAAAGCGATAATGAGTTTATTGGGATGTGTAGAAGGGAAGTTATGGATGCTTTTATGCGTAACAGAGCATCGGATCTTGGTGCAACACTAATAAATGGATTGGTTACTTGTATTGATACCGGAAATAATAATCAAGGACCTTATAAACTTTCCTACTCAGATTTTACGAATGGAGATAAAAAAGGAGAACTTAAGGAGCTTACTGTTGACCTATTGATAGGAGCTGATGGGGCCAACAGTAGAGTAGCAAAAGCTATGGATGCCGGGGATTACAAGGTTGCTATTGCATTTCAGGAGAGAATTAAACTGCCTAAAGAAGAAATGAGTTACTACGAAGATCTTGCTGAAATGTATGTAGGCACTGATGTTTCTCCAGATTTTTATGGGTGGGTATTTCCTAAATATGATCATGTTGCAGTTGGCACTGGAACTATGCAAAAGAATCAGTCATTAATTAAAGGACTTCAAGAGGGAGTAAGAAATAGGGCAAAGAAAAGACTTGTAAATGGTGAAGTATTAAAGGTAGAAGCACATCCTATCCCTGAGCATCCAAGACCAAGAAGAGTTGTTGGGAGAATGGCTTTGGTTGGTGATGCGGCAGGTTATGTTACGAAGAGTTCTGGTGAGGGTATTTATTTTGCGGCAAAGAGCGGGAGAATGTGTGCTGAAGAAATTGTTGAGGCATCAAAAAACGGTCAAGTAATTCCATCAGAAAAAGATTTGAAAAACTATCTTAAAAAATGGGATAAAAAATATGGCACAACTTATAAGGTACTAGAAATCCTTCAAAATATTTTCTACAGAAATGATTCTGCAAGAGAAGCCTTTGTTGAGATGTGTGATGACATGGATGTACAAAGACTTACTTTTGATAGTTACTTATACAAAAAAGTTGTTTCCATGAAACCATTACAGCAACTTAAAATTACAATGCTTACACTTGGTTCGATCTTAAGGGGGAAAGCCTTAGCACCTCAAAACTATAAACCTGTTGATAGTGCGGTCAGGGAAAACAAAGAAGTAGAAAAAATGCTAGAAAATTATTCCATAAAGGGTGGCATTAAAGTTAAGAGTTCAAAAGTGTAAAATCAGCTATTTTTAGAGAATAATTTCTAATTAAGCTCAACAAATTTAGTCTATTATTTCTTATTTTTAAATCCTCTGACATTATTAGGACTCCCCTTTCATTATCAAATAAATCATCGATAGTATTTATATTAATCTCGAACAAATTTAGAAGTTCCAAATAATTGCAATAACCTACTGAAAAAAGTTTTTCTAATTCTCTAATAAATTCAAAAACTTCCATTTCACAATCTTTTTCAAAAAGTCTTGTGTTTACATAATCTCTAGTTGATAGAACATCTGTTGGAAAATTACTATTATTTGCTAATTTAGTTACCCTAGTGATTACCTTCTGGATTTCAACAAAATTTTCCCTTTCTTTAAAATTACTAATAGATTTAATCCTATTTTTAAGATCAACAATATTTAATACTCTTTTTTGAGATAATTCTTCATTAGAACAAACGGCCTTTATTAATTCTTTACTTAGTGATATTTCTTCGAGATGACTAACAATTCTTTGAACAAAAAATTCAATTAAATCTTTAAAAACTGTTTCTCTTGAGAAATTTAAATTAGGAAATGCGATTTTCCAAAAATCAATAAGTTCCTTGAATAATATATCAAAAGACAAATCAAGTTCATAATCCCAAATTATTTTAATCACTCCATTCAAATTTCTTCTTAAAGCATAAGGATCAGATGATCCACTGGGACGCTTACCAGAAATAAATATACTTATTAAAGTTTCGACCTTATCTGCGATGGAAACTATTGCACCATATTTTGATGAGGGCAAAGCATCTTTATAAAAAGAAGGTAAATAATGTTCAGCGACAGCCAAACAAACATCCTCACTAAATCCTTCATGTTTGAGATATTTACCACCCATTATTCCTTGCAGCTCAGGGAATTCGAAAACAATTTCACTACATAAGTCATTTTTACAGTATTTAGCAGCTTCTATTATTTTTTTTTCTTCTAAAGACTTATCTTTTAAAAATTCAAGAATTTTTTTAGTAACCTCCTCTATTCTTTCTACCCTCTGAAAAATATTTCCAAGTCCTTTCAAATAAGAAACAGATTTAAGCTTTTCGTTTCTTTCAATTGAAGCAACTTTTTTATCACTTTCTAAAAAAAACTTTGCATCTGAAAACCTTGCCCTCAAGACTTTCTCATTACCCTTAGCAATATTTTTATTTGACTCTTCAAGACCATTTGAAATAACTAAAAAATTTGTACTAATGTTTTTTTCAGAGCTTAAATCTAGTTTAGAAAAACTATTATTTTTTAATAAAAGAGGAACATATCTCTGATGACTTTTCATGACAGTTGAAAGAACTTCAAGAGGAAGATCGAGAAATTCTTCACTGAATTTTCCAACTATTAATTCTGGCCATTCAACTAAATCAATTAATTCATTAAGTAGTACTTCCGAAAGGTCAGGATTCAGATTTAGTGATTGTGATGTTTGATTTATAAGATTTTCAATTTTTTCTTTTCTTTCATGTCGTTTAACTAAAACTCTATTTTGTTTTAATAATTCAAAAAAATTATCAACATGCTGAATCTCAAAAACCTCATTCAATAGTCTATGACTTTTTGATTTATTACTTATTTGAATTTTTGGATCACATTCATCAAATGCAAAATCAAGAATTTCATCATTATAAAGAGAAGCAATCCATCTAATAGGTCTTGAAAATTTTATGTTCCCTGCCCCCCACTTCATAAATCGAGGACCTTGAAGACTCTTCACTACTTTAGGAATAATTGAAGACAACGAAATTCTTGTTGATTTTCCTTTCTCAATTTTCTTTCCAAAAACAAAATCCCCCTTTTCTGTACTTTTTATTTCAAGCTCGCTTACTTCTATACCTAAACTATTTGCAAAACCAAAAGCAGCATTAGTAGGAGATCCATTTAAAAAAGCTGAATTTGCTTTAGGCCCTTTTCTTACTATTATCTTATCCTCTGCATAATCTACTAAACCTTCAAGAAGTAGTACTATCCTCCTTGGTGTGGAAGTGACAACTATATCGTCGAATTTGATTAACTTTTTATCCAATTCAAATTTTATGAGAGATTTAAATTGTTCAAGAACAGAATGAGAAAATTTTGCGGGCAACTCTTCTGTTCCTATCTCAAGTAAATATTTAGACAAGAAAAAAATATGACTTCTCTTACTATAATTTACTACCAGTTAAATAAGCTTTTCGCTAATGTATATAAAGATATATGTTATGGTCCTTTGATCAAGGTTGAGAAAGTAAAAAAGAAAAAAGATTCTGCAAAGGAACAGACTGTTTGTTTAGCAAATGGACTAGAAGTTTCTAAATTCGAAAATTTTAAAGAAAGTAGCCAATTTCTTAAGGAGCCACTTGCTACGGAATTAGTTAATGAGAGTGATCATTTTACTAATGATGCAGTTCAGTTATTAAAATTTCATGGTAGTTATCAACAAGATAACAGGGAAAATAGAAGGCCGGGTAAAAGTAAAGATTGGCAAATGATGCTTAGGTTAAGAAATCCGGGCGGTGAAGTCCCAGGGAAATTATTTTTAGCATTAGATGAATTATCTGAAAAACTAGGTAATGGAACACTTAGGGCCACTACAAGACAAGCCTTTCAAATGCATGGAATCAGAAAGGAAAACCTAAAGGAAGTAATTCAAACAATAGTAAATTCAATGGGCTCCACATTAGCTGCATGTGGAGACATAAATAGAAACGTTATGGCCCCTGCGGCTCCATTTGATTCGCCGGATTATAATATTGCAAGAGCATTGGCAAAAAAAGTTGCAGATCTTCTCACCCCAATGGCTGGCCAAGGCACTTTTTTAGAGCTTTGGGCTGATGGAGATTTAGAATATACTATAAAGCCTGACAATGATATTGAAGCAATTAGGAAGCTCCAATTCAAAGATAATGTTTTTAGTGGGATAAAAGATGAGCCTCTTTATGGTTCAACTTATTTACCGAGAAAATTCAAATGTGCTGTGACAGTTCCTGGAGACAATTCTGTTGATCTTCTTACCAATGACATAGGAATAGTTGCCTTTACTTCTAAAGATGGGAACTTAGAAGGATGCAACTTCTATATTGGAGGTGGCATGGGTCGCACACATAATAATGAAGAGACCTTTGCCAGAATTGCAGATCCACTTGGATATGTTGAAGAGCCTGATGTTTATGAATTAATACAAAGCATTGTGGCTATTCAAAGAGATTATGGTGATAGAAAATCGAGAAAAAATTCGAGAATGAAATATCTTCTTCATAGAAAAGGTATTAAATGGTTCAAAAAGATACTTTTTGATAAGTATTTCAAAAAAGAAATTAAAAAAATCAGAAAAGAACCAGATAGGGTTCTTATTGATTACCTAGGTTGGCATAAACAAAGTAAAACCTCCTATTTTGTAGGTTTACCATTATTATCAGGGAGATTATCTGGAGAGAAGAAGTATACCATCACAAGTATTGTTAAAAAATATAATTTAGATTTAAGACTCACACCTAATCAAGATATTTTACTTTGTAATATCGCCAATAAAAACAAAGGTGAAATTCAAAAATCTCTATCAAAAATTGGATACGAAAATTTAGGAAACATTAATGAAATACAAAGACATGCTTTAGCTTGTCCTGCTTTACCACTTTGTGGTCTTGCGATGACTGAAGCTGAAAGAATATTACCTGATGTTTTAAAAAGGATTGAAAATTTATTATTAGATCTAAAAATACAAAAGACAATATTATTCAGAATGACAGGATGTCCGAATGGATGTACTAGGCCTTATATGGCAGAATTAGCACTTGTTGGAAGTGGTCAAAACAAATACCAACTATGGTTGGGGGGAAGTAAAAACCTTCAAAGGCTGGCCAAACCATTCTTGCAAAGAATGGAACTTAATGATTTAGAAAAAACTCTTAAACCATTATTTTTTAATTGGAAGAATAATTTGGATTTGGATTTCGGAGATTTTATAAATACTCAAGAGGAAAATTATATATTGAATTTACTAAATAAGAATCAATAGAATCTAAATTTTTCCATAAAGGGCGTTTGCTTTTTTATTTTTCCAAGCCCATAATTGATCACCATAACTAAAATGCCACCATTCATTAGGATGTTGAGCAAATCCGAATTTAGTCATAATTTCCCTTAATAAATTTCTTCTACTATTCCAAATAATTGCTTCTTCATTCTTTATGTTTGCATAAAAATAAGGATTTGAGGTCTCATCCATTTGATCAACCATGCTTCCCATTTCAACAAGATTTCCGTCATTATCTGATAAACAAACATCCAATGCACCCCCAGTTGAATGAGGGGGAGGACACCTAATGTCATAAGAAGGATACGCCCAAAATTTTTCAACTTTTTTTAATATGGATGGATAAGAATTTATCTTTTCAAAAGAAAAATCAATATCGGATTTTTCGCACTCTAATAAACATGCTCTTTTAAACATAAATTCCTGGACTTCTAAAGGTCGCCAACTGTCATAAATTAGAAGGTTAAAACTACTCTTTGATATAAAATAATTATTTACTTTTACTAATCTATTTACGACCTCCTCTCTTAATTTCCAAATAGAAGTTTTATCTTTGTAAGGTGCTCCTAAATGAGAGTAAGGGTGGGGATCTATAAACTCTAGGCAGCTAGGTATAGCTATTAATTTATCTCCATTATCTTTAATTGGTATTTTATTCCAAATTTTCAATTGAAATTTGCAATTGATTTATAGTTGCATATATATCAAAAATTACAATGATAGTTTTCAATTTAAGAAATCATGAATGAATTTGTTATCAGAATTATCAATAAGTATATTCCTTAAAACAATATTTTCTTTTAAATCAGGATCATCACTAACAATCTTAATAGCCTCTTCACGAGCCTTATCAATAAGAAATTTATTGTTAGGTAAATTGTCCAGTACAAAATCAGGCAATCCGGATTGTCTATATCCTAAAATCTGGCCGGGTCCTCTAAGCTCCAAGTCTTTTTCAGCAATATAAAAGCCATCATTAGATTTTTGCAAAACACAAAGTCGTTTATTTTCTAATCCATTTTTATCGGGGGTTACCAGATAACAAAAAGATTTTGTTGATCCTCTACCAACTCTCCCCCTTAATTGATGTAGCTGGGACAATCCAAATCTGTCCGAATTATAAATAATCATAATTGTTGCGTTAGGCACATCAATGCCAACCTCAATAACTGTGGTTGAAACCAATATATTAATTTCATTCTTTAAAAAAGAATTAATTACTTCATTCTTTTCTTGTGAACTTAATTTGCCATGTAATAATCCAACTTTTTTGTTAAAAAAGACCTCTTCTGATAAATGTTTGAATGTTTTCTTTGCAGAGCTTAAATTCATTTTTTCTGAATCTTCTATAAGTGGCAAAATCACATAAGCTTGCTTTCCCTTATTAATCTCATCTTCAACAATCTTGAACAAGTTAGTTAAATCGTCTTCTGAAATAATTTTTGTTGTTATAGGAACTCTCCCAGGAGGTAGTTCTGTAATTTGACTCACATCTAAATCACCATAAATAGAAAGCGCAAGAGTTCTTGGAATTGGTGTTGCTGTCATTGATAACAAGTGAGTATTTTCTCCTTTATTTAGTAATCTATTTCTTTGAGTAACTCCAAATCTATGTTGTTCATCAATTACGACCATGCCTAATGCATTAAAGATGACTTTATCCTCAAATAATGCATGAGTACCTACGAGGATATCAACTAATCCATTGTTCAAATTAGAGAAAATTTCTTTTCTCTTTTTTTGAGGAGTATTTCCAGTAAGTAGTTCAACAGAAACTAAAAGAGGGTTCAAATATTTTAATAAATTTTTATAATGCTGTTCTGCCAATACCTCAGTTGGGACCATAAATGCACCTTGCAGGTTTTTTTCAATTACAAGTAAAAGAGACGCTATTGCAATTATGGTTTTACCGCTTCCCACATCTCCCTGAAGCAATCTAGACATTGGTACCGGATTAGATAAATCTTTCTTAATTTCATTTAAAACATTTTCTTGAGATTTTGTTAATTCAAAAGGAAAAGTATTTAAAAATTCTTTTAATAAAGATTTCTTTTGAGGTAATTGTTGGGAAGTTACATTTTTATTCGTCTTTCTTTTTCTAAGTAGGAACTTTATTTGAAGTAGGAATAACTCATCAAAAACCAAACGTTTTTTTGACTCAATAAGTGCCTGTTGAGTTGTTGGAAAATGAATATTAATCAACGACTCGCTTTTTGATAATAAAGATAATGAATCAAGTTGCTTTTTATTTAAAATTTCTGGATATTGCTTTGCATAAATTAGTACCTTTTTTACAAGTTTTATAAAACTCATATTTGATAATGCTTCACCTAATGAATACAAGGGTAATATTTTGCCTGAGAAATTAAAATTATCATTGTTATCCTTAAGAATTTCAATCTGCGGATCTACAAAAGTTTTGCCATACTCTGTCAATTTAACCTTACCGGAAATTGCTAATTTGGTTCCAGGAGTATACAAAGATTTTTGAGATGTGAAGAAGGAGTAAGATCTAAATCTTCTTCCTAAAAAAAATTTTGTAACCTTTATTGAAGACGTTTCATCAGAAACTACAATATTCATGATTGATAAATTACTATTTTTTTTACTCTTATGTATATAAAATCTTTTAACGTTTGCAATGCAAGTGTATAAATTATCTGGTTTTAAATTTATTATCTTTACTCTATTCGTATAGTCTAAATATGTTCGTGGAAAATAATTAATTAGATCTTTTATATGAAATATCCCTAATTCATTAAGCTTATTTTTATAAACTTTTCCTACATTTTTTATTAATGAAATATCTGAATCAAAAGACAAACTTGAATCAGCTTTACTCAGAAAAACATTATTAGAAATATTATTAGATCTTTCTATTTTTAAAGTTTTACCTAGTTTATAAAGATTTTTTCTTGTATCTATAATTAACCTTTTTCTTTGATTTTCATCTAATTTATTATATTCATCATATTTTTTAGAAAATTCATAAAATATTCTTAAGTATTCGTCTGAGAGATTTAAATTATCTAGTTTTTTTAATGATTCATGCAAATAATCATTAAAATATTTTTCCCTTCCTAAAGTATTAATAAATTTGTTTTCAGTTTCAATTGTAAGAGATTTTTGAAGAGGTCTTATCCAATCTTTAATTAATTTATTATTATTCCCGCCAATAGTCACATTTGAAAAAAGAGTTATTTTTCAACGTATCTTATTCAAAGTTATTTCTTTTTGCCTCCAATATGTCTCTTTTTTAATCAAACGCTGAAATTGATTTTTTAGCTCACTTATTTTGTTCCTTTGAATAGAAAGATTTAAATTTTTAAACTCTAACTCAACAGTAGATATATTGAAGAAAATAATGCTTGGAAAATTATTGCCGATTAATGATGACCGATTTAAGTTTAATTCGAAATTAATAACAAAAGGATATGGATGTTTTATCATAAAATTTTTGCCTACTAAGTAATCAAAGGACTCTTTAGAAATCATCTTTTTTATTAGATTTGCTTTGAATAATTCTTGATTA
Organism: uncultured Prochlorococcus sp.; assembly: GCA_902536545.1. Classification (GTDB taxonomy): domain Bacteria; phylum Cyanobacteriota; class Cyanobacteriia; order PCC-6307; family Cyanobiaceae; genus Prochlorococcus_A. Next base: position 25,189 of record CACAXS010000008.1, read on the forward strand.
ATATTATATGAAAGATTAAATAGTAAATTTTCCAATGACTTATCTATTAAATCAAAATTATTAAGAATTTGATTTTTTGGTAAATTATCCATTTGATTGATATTTTCTTTTTCTTGATGTATTGATTTTTCCACCTTTTCTTCTCCTATTAATTCAATTAAGGAGGGAATAAATTGTTTTTCAACTCCTAAATTTTCAAAAATATTGTTTTTAGATAAATAATTATTATGGTGGTTATTATCTAAATCAAGTGATACGAATCTCTCATAATTATGCGCTTGATAATATTCATAAGTATTTGAAAAGTCTTCAGTAACCCTGAACTGAGTGGGTTCTTTTAATTGAAAACCATCTTCATATTGAAATTTTTTTTTTTGATCATCTTTTATTTTTTTGGAACTATCAAAAATAGTAAAATTGGTTTCATTATTTATATTTTTTTCAATTTCATTTATCTTTAATTGTTCTACTGTTAAAAAGGGCAAATTCGTAAATATTAATTTACTTATTTTTTTTTCAAAAAGACTATAGGATTCATTTTCATTTAAGAAATTATCATTAATTGTTGGATAACTATATATTTGATTAAGGCCTTTTTCTACAGAGATGAAAAGTAGATCTCTCACTAGATTAAGATAAAGTTCATATTCCCTGTAGATATTTCTAATTAATATTCTTTTTTGTATGTATGCTCTCTCTAATTGAGAATTAATTTTATTTATATCTATGAAATTATTCAAATCAATCAAGTTACTAGTTTGTTTGCATTGATGCGACCTCTTCAGCAAAGTCCATCTGATTTTTTTCGATACCTTCACCCAATGTATATCTTGTAAAGCGTCTCACTTTGATATTTTCCCCAATTTTTGCAGCTGCTTGTTTAACAAGATCCTCAACTGTTAGAGAACTATCTTTAATGTAGGGTTGTGAAAGCAAAACAAGCTCATTAAGTCTTTTTGCTATTCTCCCTTCAACTATTTTTTCTTTAATTTGTTCTGGTTTTCCAGATAAATCATCCCTACCCATTTCAATCTGCTTTTCTTTTTCCACAACATCTTCTGGTATTTCATCAATTGATACATACTCAACATTTGGGCATGCTGCTACTTGCATTGAGACATCCTTCAACAGAGATTGGAATATATCACCTCTAGCAACAAAGTCAGTTTCACAATTTAACTCTAGTAAAACTCCGACTCTTGATCCAGTATGTATATAACTACCAATTGAGCCTTCGGCCGCTACTCTTCCCGACTTCTTTTCAGCACTAGCTATGCCTTTCTTTCTTAACCATTCCAGAGCTTTATCTAGATTTCCTTCAGTTTCGTTAAGTGCTCTTTTGCAGTCCATCATTCCTGCACCAGTTTTGTCTCTAAGATCTTTTACAAGTTTTGCTGTAATGTTTCCCATTTGAAGTAATAAAAATAAGTGAATAGTAAGTTTAAAATTGAAATTTAATTTTTTCTTTCGGCATTAGAGCCCTTTCTACCCTCATTTATGGCATCTGCAAGTCTTCCTAAAATAAGTTGCACAGATCTAACGGCATCATCGTTACAAGGAATTGGAACTTCGCACAAATCCGGATCGCAATTTGTATCTAACATTGATACTAATGAGATATCTAATTTTCTAGCTTCTAATACTGCATTAGATTCTCTTCTCTGATCAACCAATACAACCACATCTGGTAATCTTCTCATACCCTTAAGTCCACCTAAGTATTTTTGTAATCTTTCAAGTTCTCTCCTTAATACTGCAGCTTCTTTTTTAGGCCTCATTGCTATTGAACCACTACTTTCCATTCTTTCTAAATCCTTTAATCTTTCAATCCTAGCTTTCATTGTTGTCCAATTAGTCAACATCCCTCCAAGCCATCTTTGATTTACATATGCAGCTCCACAGCGTGTAGCTTCCTGAGCTACTACATCTGATGCTTGTTTTTTTGTACCGACAAATAGGAAACGTTTACCGCTTTTTGCAGCGTTTCTCGTCCATTTATATGCATTGTTCATACACAATGCTGTTTTTACAAGATCAATAATATGAACTCCATTTCTCGCGCAATATATATACTTAGACATCTTGGGATTCCAACGTCTAGTTTGGTGTCCAAAATGGGCACCAGCTTCCATCATTTCTGATAGCGATACAACAGCCATAATTTAAAAAGGGTTTCGGGTTAGCCTCCATCTGACGGGGAATTAATATTAAAAATTCACCCGAAACTGTCAGATGTGTGAAATTTATTTCAACTATCCTAGCAAGTGATGTGTATTTCTAAAAGTTTTTTATCTTGATTTAGTTAACTGTTTAATGTAAATCATATTTAGAGGGATCCTAAGAACCTCAAGTGCAAGTCTATTTCTTCTTATATTTACTAGGAATCTTAATAAAGGAAGGATTCTATCAACACTGATTAGTCCTCCCAAGCAAAGAATTTGCCAAAGTAAATTATGGAGAGGAGTTAATTGAATCATAAATCTAACCCTTAAATTTGGGTGTTTCTTATAAAAAACTAAAGCCATTTTTGCTCTCTCTTTTTCTTGAGCTATTAATGAATCTATTTGTTCGCAATTAAATGACGGATGCCAATGAAAACCTACTGCATTTGGGCATTTAATTAATTTTGTCCCAATTTTTTTTAATCTTTCTCCAAGTTCTAAATCCTCCCAACCGTAAAGACTAAAAGAAGTATCAAATAATCCCACACTTAAAATTAATTCTTTTGATATCGCGACATTCCCAGTAGCAAAGTATGCAAAAGAAGTGTCCATTATTTTATGTTTTTCACTCTGAGGATTTAGAAAATTAGATGTATTGACTACAGAGCCATAGGTAAAACATTTTTTATCATTTTTTCTCCAAGAGGTAAGTAATTTTTCTACGTGGCAATTTATAAAATTGTCTAAAACAATAAGATCACTATCAATGAATATAATAATTTCGTATTTTGATTTAATTACTCCTAGATTTCTTCCAAGTGCAGGCCCTCCATGTTCTTGCTGAAATAGAATAACGTGTGGGAGATTGGGTTTGTTTTTATTTATCCATGAAGTTGTCCCATCAGTTGATCCATCATCAACAACTATGACTTCATAATTACTGATATTTTTATTTAATTTTTGATTCTCAAGCGCAAAGAGACATTTCTCTAATATAGGTAATCTATTGTAAGTCGGTATAACAATACTTACATCCATGATAATGTCTTAAATATGCATAATATATTGAATTCCAAAAGATAAAAATAAAAGATATTACCTAATCAGCTGCACCGCCATTATTTGCTGTACCTGTAACGTTTCCACCATCAGGTCTTCCATCAGTTCTTAATTTCCTTTTTTTGAATTTTCTAGCATAGGCTCGATTACGTTCCTGCTTTTCTTTTTTTAGATTCCTTCTCTTAGACATGAGATTTTTAACTTTTTAATTATATTAGCTCACTATGAGCATTATATATTTTACCATCTTCCATATTTAATATCCTATCAGCCATATCAGAAATTCTTGGATCATGCGTCACCATAAGTACTGAACAATTTTGTTCTTTAGCTAGTTTTCTTAAAAGTGTTACTATTTCTCTTCCTGTGACGCTATCTAAAGCAGAAGTGGGCTCATCAGCTAATAAAAGTTTTGGGTTCGCAGATAAAGCTCGAGCAATTGCTACTCTCTGTTTCTGCCCACCAGATAAGTCATTTGGCAACTTTTTATGATGTTCTTCTAATCCTACTGCTGACAACCAATTCCTTGCTATTTCACGCCTTTGCAAATATGTTAAACCTTTTATTAAATCGGCGCCCATCTGAACATTTTGTTCTGCTGTTAAACATCTCAGAAGATTGTGACCTTGAAAAATCATTCCGATACTTCTTCTAAGAGTCTGACGCGTTTTCCTTGATGCTCCATTTAACTGATTATTTAATACAGTTAAATCTCCACTTTGACAGGTCCTCAAGGCACCAATTAATGTTAAAAGAGTTGTTTTACCGCATCCAGAGGGTCCTTTTAAAAGAACCAACTCTCCTTTATCAATATTTAAATTAACTTCATTAAGAACTTGTTTTTTATTCTCATTTTTTCCATAAAAGTGACTCAAATTATTTATTGAGACTGTTTTAAGGTTTTTAACATTATTTTTTGATTTATTAGCTTTAATCATTTATCTTTAATTTTTAAAAAATTTCGGCAGGATCAGCATCAACTAATTTACGCATCGCAACTGCGGCAGACCCCATACACATAACTAAAACCAATACGAAAATTAAAATAGTTTTATCTGCGTCCATTATTATTGGGAGTTTAGTAGAACTTCTTATGACTGAGTAAAGTATTTGTCCAGAGAAATAAGCAGGTAGATAACCAAACAATGCCAACAAAAACCCCTCTCTAGCTACGACAAAAAAAAGGGATTTGAGTCTATACCCCATTGCCAATAAGGTGGCGTACTCTGGGAGGTGATCTGTAACGTCACTATAAAGAATTTGATAAACGACAACACACCCTACAACAAAACCCATCAAGGCTCCCAAGCTAAATATAAAACCTATTGCAGTACTATTTTTCCAATAATTCTTTTCAAATTCTATAAATTGTTTTTTTGTAAGAACCCTAACATCATTTGGGAGTGAGTTATTTAATATCCTTGAAATCAATTCAGGATCAGATCCTTTTTTTAGCTTTACCAAACCAATTTCTATACTGCCAGGAGGATTAGCGGGAAAAAGTCTTAAGAAGGTTTCTCGACTAGTTATCAAATTACCATCTGCACCAAAAGATGGTCCCAACTCCACAAGGCCCTCAACAATTACTCTTTTTCCAGCAACCTCAGTCTCAACTTTTTTTTCAGACAAATACCATTCTTCGATCGGTCCGAATTCAGGTCTAGATAGTTTGTCAAAAAGAACTCTTGATGGATTTCTCAATTTATAAGCTTTCTTTGAGAATCCCTCATCTAAAAGAAGTGAATCTGAGGGATTAAAACCTAATGCAAGTATGGACCTAGTTTTAAGATTTTCGGGATTTCTCCAAAGTAAATAATTTAGATTAACGGGAGCAGTTTTTTCAACATCTTCTACTGCAAGAGCTTGAATTAACCTTCTTTTTGGGAATCCACTCATGCTTATAGAACTTTTTGATCTGGGACTTATCAAAACAAGATCTGCATCTAGAAGTTTATGAATAGTTACGCTCGTGTCAAATAAACCATCTCTAAAACCTAATTGCATAAACATCAAAATTCCTGCAAAACTTATTCCAGCAATGGCAACTGCTAGCCTTAATGGTTGCCTAGTTAATAACAACCAAGCTAATGGTATTTTTCTAAATTTAAAAAAAGAAAAACTCATTAGGGAATAAATTTTGCAATCACTTTCATTCCTGCATAGTTTTGAACGACATCTATAGAATCTTGATCTAGTTTTACTAGTACCTCGATAATTCGCGAATCAGCATCCCCTGTTGGATCAGTCGATAAAACTTTTCTTTGTTTTACTTGAGGACTAATCCTAATCACCTTACCCTTGAGATTTTTTTGGAATCCTCCATTCTCACTGCTCAATTCAACATTCTGAGAGATAAAGACTCTATCGATGTCAGATTCATAAACCTCTATCAAAGCTTCCATTTTTTGACTAGAACCAATATCCAAAATCCCTTCATTTTGAGGCCTCTCACCAACTCTCTTATTTATTCCAAGAATAAAACCATCAATTGGACTCCTTAGTTTTGAATTAAATAGATCTATCTTGATATTTTTTTGATCTCCGATAAGGTTTATTTTCTGTTTTTGCAATTTTAATAATTCATCTTTTCTTTGTGAAAACTCTACAAAAGAATAAGCATCTTTGTTCAAAGCTAACTCATACCTTTGAATTTGATCTTTCTTTAGGGTAATTTCTTCGTTAATAGTATTAATTAGATTTTCATTTCTTTCAAGATCAGCAATTAATTTTTCTTCATTTTCAAAGATTGCAAGGATATCACCTTTTTTTACAAAATCTCCTTCATTTACAAAAATTTCGACAATTCGGGGGGAAGAGCCAAACTGACTTATTGGAGCTGCCAATTGCCTAATCTCTCCAGAAGGAGAAAGTTGACCTAGTGCGGCAACAGCCGTAATAGGAGGTATGAAATCTGAAGTTGTTTCCTCTTGTAATTTTGAAATAGATTTATTATTTCCAGAACAAGAAATAACCCCAAGAGATATTGGTGTAAATAATAAAAAATAAATAAATAAATTTTTTAATATTTTTAATTTCATTAAAAATCGAAGAGTACTGTTTTTATATAGTTATTGACCCATTTTTCATCAAAATATTTTAAAAGCACCATACTAGTCTTTTCATTTTTCATTTGTTGAACACAATAATTTTTTTGAAAATCTGTTCTCTCTTGGATAATTTCCTCATTAACTTCTTGTTTAGCTTTCTTACTTAATTTGATTAAAATAGAGAGATATTGATCCACTACTCTACAAAAATCAGAATTTTCAGATTTACTTTTTAAGGAAGCAAAAAATACATTATTAGAAAAAATCCCCCCCCATTTAGGAATCTCTCTCAAAGAGGTAAAAGAACTTTTATCAACTTCAGAAAGTAATTTTTCATATTTCAAACCTTGACTTTGTGATGCCGGGGATAAATCAACAATGGCAGCAGAAACATTATCATTTATTTTTACTAAATCCATCCCAAAAATTGGGATATCAAACTTTGGATCAGGAAAAAAAACGCAGTGTAATATCTTAAGATTCTTTGAAAATTCTGCTACTTCAATATGTAACTTTCTAAATCCTTTTGCTTTATGAAATTCATTTTCAATATAAAGTTCTCTGCCTAATTCTTTAGATATAACGTTAGTCAGTTTTGGATCAATTTTTATACTCTTAAGATCCTCAAGCATTGATCTATGCTCTCTAATATTTCGTAATAACTCCAAAATAAGAGGATCAGCTAATTTTGTTTTAGTTAAAGATTCAGACAACAAGGCTAAAAAGTACCAAAATAGAATTTAAAGAGAGAACCGAAATGAAAGTAGGAGATGTTCACTACTACACCCATTCAAGCAAAACTAGATGTGTGTTTGTGGATAATAAAGAATTGCCGCTTATAAGCATTGATATTTGGTGCAAAGCAGGTTCTTCATTTGAGGATGTTGATAAAAACGGCACTGCTCATTTTCTAGAACATATGATCTTTAAAGGATCTAACAAAATAATGCCAGGTGAGTTTGACCTTAAAATTGAATCACTAGGCGGATTAAGTAACGCTTCAACAGGTTATGATGATGTACATTACCATGTCTTAGTTCCACCCAGTAACTTTAAAGAATCACTTGCTCTTTTGACAAATATTGTCTTTGCTCCAGATTTTAATCCTGATGAATTTATAAAAGAAAAAGGGGTAGTTATTGATGAAATAAAACAACAAAATGATCAGCCTGAAGAAAGATTATTTAATTATTTTCTGAAAAGGGTTTGGTTAAGTCCGAATTATGCCAATTCAATTCTGGGAACTGAACATAGTATTAAAAACTTAGAGATAAATGACCTTGTGAAATTTCATAGCAAACATTACACTACCGAAAAAATTTGTATTGCAATTGCTGGGAATCTCTCTGAAGAAATATATAAAATTTTTGAAAAAAGTGATCTATCTGATATAAAAAAAAGTCCAAATTTAATAAATTTAAAAAATAAAACTTCTTTAAAAATTAGGAATGGTAGAGAGTCAGTTAAGTTTGATAATTTAGAGTTTTCAAGAATATTTATGGCTTGGTTTATCCCAAACCTAAATGATCAAAAAAATATTATTGGACTAGAGATATTAGCATCAATACTATCTGTTGGAAGAAACAGCAGATTAGTTAAAATTTTAAAAGAAGATAGTAATCATGTTGAATCGATATATGTAGATGTAAATGCTGGAGAATTAGGCGGATTATTTATACTGGAAGCAAGTTGTGAGTCCAAAGATATTGATTTAGTAGAAAAGCAAATTAATAAAACAATTGATGAGCTCACTAATTGTAAAGCCTTGACATTGGATGAAATAAAAAAAGCAATAAATATTGTTAAAAGTAATTATATCTTTAATTTAGAGACATCTACACAACTCACTTCATTCTTTGGAAATGAACTTCTTTGGGGGAGAAAATATTCAATCAATAATTTAGAGAGTCATTTAAGATATTGGAAAGACCTGGATAACTTTAAAGAGATCACAAAATATATCCGTGGAGAAAAATTCACCTTAGTTGCATCCCCTGACAAATGTTAAAAAGATATTTTTTAAATAATAAAAAAAGGAATTTTTCAACTGCTTCAATTTGGATTAAAGGAGGCAGTGATGTGGATAGTGTTGGTAAAAAAGGTATAAACAAGATCCTCAGTTCATTACTTACTAGAGGATGTGAGGGTTTCAATAATTTCACTCTTTCAGAGTATATTGAGTCCTATGGAGCAGAATTAAATCAAGAAGTATTTGAAGATGGTATTTCAATAAGCATTAAATCCCTAAATGAACATTTCAGCAAATTATTTCCTTTAATAGATTTAATAATTAATAAACCAACTCTCTTAGAAATTGAATTTCAAAAAGTAAAAAAATCCTCAATCAATTTTATAAAAAAAGATAAAGAGAATCCATTTAATATTTGTTTTGAAAACTGGAGAAAAATTGTTTACTCAAATCATCCTTACGCCTTTAATGCAAATGGCAATGCAAATGATGTCTCAAAGATAACCTATGAAGATATTTTGCTTGAGTTTAAAAATTTCAAAAGTCGAGATAAGTATATAATTTCAAATAATTTAGAAATAGATGGAGTAAGTATTGAAACATTAGAAAAAAACCCCTTAGTAGAAAAATCAAGAACTATAAATCACGATTTAAGCCCTAACAATAGATTTAATTTTAATAATAATGATTCAAATCAAACAATAATAATGATGGGGGACCAAACTTGCTCGCGAAGAAGTAGTGAATATTTGCCACTTAAGGTTTTGGAGTCATATTTATCTTATGGAATGAGCGCTGCTTTATTTAAACTTTTTAGAGAAAAACATGGTATTACTTACGATTTAGGTGTTTATTATCCTATAAGGAGTGGGAATGCCCCATTTTTAATTTATTTATCGGTTTCTAATAAGCAAGCACTTTTTGCTTTTGAACTTTTGTCAACACTATGGAAAAATTTACTTTTTAATCCGTTGACTGATGCTGAAATACTTTTAGCAAAAGAAAAACTAAAAGGTTCTTTTCTATTAGGTAGTCAATCACTAGATGAAATTTTACAGAGAAATATACAATTAATTAGTTATGGAATTTCACCAATCTCTGAGATCGATTTAAATTCAAAAATAAAGGAAATATCTTCGTTAGATATTCTGAAATTAACTGAGAAATATTTTTCAAAACCTTTTCTGAGTATTTCTGGAAATGAAAAAATATGTTTAGAAATTTCTAATAGGTGGAAGAAAAACTTTTAAGCTAGTTTTTCTCAATCTTATCAATATCGATTAAAAAAGAACCTCTTCTAAACTTCACTTCAACAATATCTGGGGATTTAATTGATAGGATTTCCCCAATTTCATCAATTGCCACTAGATCAGGTGGTCTTAACATAGGCATGTAATCTGAAGTCTTCAAGTAAGAGACTGGCGCAATCAACTTAACCTTATCGTTGATCTCAAATTTCATTTATAAATTGGATACATTCAACAGTAGTATAAGCATAAAGTTGGAGAAAATATCAACGAAATGCACCGATTCATTCTACAATCTTAGAATTGACTTTCTACAAATTAATGAATCAAAAATTTAAAACATTAATTTTATGGGCTTTACCTATACTTTTAGTATTAGCACTTTCTTACCAATTTTTATCTTCAGGCAATGTTGATTCTCTGAAATCTAATGGGACTACTGTTGCACCAAGAAATTCTGCGGTAGCAAGAGTTAGTTACGGCAGATTTTTAGATTACATTAATTCAGGAAGAGTTACATCTGTTGATATTTTTGAGGGAGGCAGAAATGCAGTTATAGAGACAATAGATTCGGATTTAGATAATAAAGTTCAAAGGTTACGAGTAGATCTTCCCGGCTTAACACCAGAACTTATAAGTATTTTAAAAAATGAGGGAATCAGTTTTGATGTTCATCCGGTTAAAACAGCTCCTCCTGCATTAGGAATTTTGGGTAATTTACTCTTCCCGGCTATTTTAATTGGAGGTTTAATTTTGCTAGCAAGGAGGTCTAATGGTATGCCTGGAGGACCTGGCCAAGCAATGCAGTTTGGTAAAACAAAGGCACGATTTGCAATGGAAGCAGAAACAGGAGTTATTTTCGATGATGTTGCAGGTGTTAATGAAGCCAAACAGGATTTGCAAGAAGTTGTCACTTTTCTGAAAAAACCAGAAAAATTTACGTCTGTTGGAGCAAGGATTCCAAAAGGCGTTTTATTAGTTGGCCCTCCTGGTACTGGTAAAACCCTTTTAGCAAAAGCAATTGCAGGTGAAGCAGGTGTACCATTTTTCTCACTATCAGGTTCTGAATTTGTTGAAATGTTTGTTGGTGTTGGTGCCAGCAGAGTTAGAGACTTATTCAAAAGAGCTAAAGAGAATAGTCCTTGTTTAATCTTTATCGATGAAATCGATGCTGTCGGAAGGCAAAGAGGTGCAGGTATTGGTGGAGGCAATGATGAGAGAGAACAAACTCTCAACCAATTACTTACTGAAATGGATGGTTTTGAAGGTAATAGTGGGATAATAATAATTGCAGCCACAAACAGACCCGATGTTTTAGATTCAGCTCTAATGAGACCTGGCAGATTTGATAGACAAGTAACTGTTGACGCACCTGATATTAAGGGGAGACTATCAATATTAGAAGTTCATGCCAAGAATAAGAAACTTCAAGAGGATTTAACACTTGAAAGCATTGCGAGAAGAACACCGGGTTTTACTGGAGCAGATTTAGCAAATTTATTAAATGAGGCTGCCATATTAACCGCAAGGAGGAGAAAAGACTCTATTAGTATTTCAGAAATTGATGACTCTGTAGATAGGATTGTCGCAGGAATGGAAGGTTCTCCGTTAACAGATGGAAGAAGCAAGAGATTAATTGCTTATCACGAAGTTGGCCATGCACTTATAGGTTCACTTGTGAAAGCACATGATCCTGTGCAAAAAGTGACCGTCATTCCAAGAGGCCAGGCTAAAGGATTAACTTGGTTTACCCCAGACGATGAACAAACCCTTGTTAGCAGGGCTCAACTAAAAGCGAGAATAATGGGTGCTTTAGGAGGTAGAGCTGCTGAAGATGTAGTTTTTGGAGAAGGTGAGATTACTACTGGAGCGGGAGGTGATTTCCAACAAGTTGCCTCAATGGCACGCCAAATGGTTACCAGATTTGGAATGAGTAATTTGGGTCCCATAGCTTTAGAAAGTGGTAATCAAGAAGTATTTGTTGGTAGAGATTTAATGACTAGAAGTGAAGTTTCTGATTCAATCTCTAAACAAATAGATGAAAGTGTAAGAGTAATGGTAAAGGAGTGTTATAAAGAAACTTACGAAATAGTAAGCAAAAATAGAGAAGCTATGGATAAGATAGTCGACCTATTAATCGAAAAAGAAACGTTAGATGGTGATGAATTTGTAAGCATTCTTTCCAAATTCACAAAAATTCCTGAAAAAGAAAGAACCCCTCAATTATTAAATTAGACTTTAATAGGTTTCTTATCTAATACCAAATCAATTAAACCGTACTCAACAGCTTCGTTTGGTGACATATAAAAATCCCTATCAGTATCTTCTTTGATAGTGTCATAATCCTTCCCTGTTCTCTCTGAAAGTTCAGTATTTAGTCGCTCTTTTAAGAACAGAATTTCATCTGCTTGAATTCTTATATCACTTGCTTGTCCTCTAGCACCACCAAGTGGTTGATGAATCATTATTCTTGAATGTCTAAGGCTGCTTCTTTTTCCTTTAGTACCTGCTGCAAGCAAAAATGCACCCATACTAGCTGCAAGGCCTACACAAACTGTATGAATGTCAGGCTTTACATGCTGCATTGTGTCAAAGATACCCAATCCATCATATACGGATCCTCCTGGTGAATTTATGTACATATAAATATCCTTATCTGGATCCTCTGCTTCAAGGAACAATAATTGAGCAACAATTCTATTAGCAGTTTCACTAGTAACTTGTTCTCCCAAAAAGATTATCCTCTCTCTTAAAAGTCTCGAATAAATATCAAAGACTCTTTCACTACCGCCAGATTCTTCTAATACTAAAGGGATCATAATAATATTTATCTGTTTATTAGATATTAACTATATTGAGTCAACATACGCTAACCTTATTAAGGTTTACATATAAAAAATTGAAAGAAAAATTGACTGTTTCAGATAGCAAGAAGGTATTTCATGAAAAATTCCCTTACGTCATTCCTGGTTTATATAAAAGAATAGTTGATGAAATGCTTGTTGAACTTAATCTTCTAAACCATCAAAATGAATTTACGCAAGATTACCTCTTTTGTATCGGCCTCACCGAAACATTCAAAGAATTAATGAAGGGATATCAACCTGAAAAAAACTTGGATCTACTTTTTGAATCTTTATGTAGTTCTACAAATTTTGAAGCAAAGGAAATTAATGAAATATCTCAAAAATCTCAAAAGGAATTTAAGGATAAAACATCTAAAGATATTCTGGAATTATTAATAGAAAAAAGTAACTCTAAACTTTATCCCTCAAGGATTTTGAACTTAGGGATATATATCTTAATTTCAAACTCCCATGATCTTAAAAATAAAGATGAATCAAAGACAAGTAAGATGATTTCTGATATTTTTGAAAAATTAAACTTATCTGCTAATAAAGCAGAAAAAGATATTGGAATTTATACAAGCAGTATATCAAAAATGGAACAAGCAAAAGAATTAATTGAAGAGCTAAGAATTAAGGATAAGAAAAAAGAACAAAAATAATATCTATTTTTTTAATCTTTTTTTATCTTTCCAAGAAACATAGGATATATAAATTACACCAAATGTTATGAATATGAGTAAAACGAACGATGATAATATAAGAAACTTACTTAAATTGACTTCATAAGTTAAAAATGAAATCATATATCAATGGAACCATCACCATTTCTTCCCCAAACAACCATGGCAATCGAAAAAGTAAAAATTGCAGCCAATGCTGCCCAACCTATTTGAAAAATCATTAAATTTAAATCTCTCATATAAATATAACAGAACTTCAAAATTTTTAATCATTTTAAAGCTAAAGTTAATTTCTCAGAAACAAAATTTTATCAATAGAATAAAAATAAATTTAAATTGGGAAGATTAGTTTTAAATCATAGTACAAATATAGAAGGTCTAATTCCACTACTTCAAAAACTTGCACTGGACATTAATATCAAGACGATAACTCCAGCTGCTATTTCAAGATCAAGGGGAAGATCTTCTAAATTGATAATAAGATTGTCAGTGAAAACTATAAACGGATATAAAGCAATAGCAAGAAAGGGTAAAACAGCTCAAGAAGTTTTTATTTCAACAGACTTAAGTAAAGATGAATTGAAACAAATTATAGATATTTATAATAGAAAGTAATTAAATTAAAGAAAATTAGAAAATAGTTAGGAGAGAACAAATGAAATTGGCATTAAATTTTTCTATCTTTTTATTGGCCTTTTTTTCATTTAGTAATGAATCATTATCACTTACTGACTTCCAAATTAAAAGATTTTGCAAAAAGGAGAAAAGGGTATCTTTATGCATCAAAAAATTACAACAGAAAAGATCTGATCTCCAAGAAGGAAAGCTAATTGAAATACTTGTAACACCTTATAAAGGGTAATTAGAAATTGAATTTAAATTTCAAATTCTGATTCGAAAAGATTAAAAGCATTTTTGTAGCTTGTGAGAAGTTCTTCAGAATTATCAGAAAATCCTTGTAGTTCGTAATCTTCTTTTAATTCATTATATAAGTAAACCACTTTATTAAAAGCGCTCATATATTCTTTTTGTATGTCTTCATCATCGATATCATAGATTTTTGCAAGTACTAATTCGACATTTTTTTTTGATGAATATATTTTTTTCTCAAAATCTTTATTTAACTTCCTTCTTTTTTTTGCCATTTAAAATTTTTAAATACAAATTAACAATACTCAAATTCATAGATAAATTAAATTAAAACTTATAAAATAAAAATATAGTTTCCAAATCAAAATAAAACCTCTACATTCCAAATAAATCATTAGATGATATGAGTAAAAAAGAAACAACTAATCCTAAAGAAGTTAGAAATCAAAACTATGAAGCCAAGAAAATGAATACTTCCGAAAACTTTAAGAAAAAGAAAGATAAGGATCTTCCATGGTGGGTAGAATTATTATTTGTTCAAATAGGATTACCAGATAAATTACTAATAAAAATATTAAAAGCCCAAAAAACATCTAAAGAATTTATTAAAAATGAAAACAAATCAATAATAATATTTTTGTTTGTAATTACTACATTGGCATATTTTTATCCAGTTATTAAACATGCAAAAAATAAATTAGATTGCGAAGCGATGGCAAGAAATTATATTATTAAAAATAAAAATATAATCGGAATCAATAATAGGGAAATAAAAATGATATCTACAAATTTTTGTTATGGTGGCGAGGAAATCTATGAAATAGAAAATTTAAAAAATTAAATTTTCATTATTCTCTACAAATAAGCATCTCAATATTATGATATTAACTTTAAATTTAATAAAATTTAAATTTTATTCCTATGACTAATATAAAACAAAAGAAAGAAAACGTAAAAATGCATTTAAAAGATTTGAGGCAAAACTTAAAGAAAATGCATTTAGAAGTTACGGAAGAATTAATATTACCGAACCCAAGCGATGTAAAAGACTTGATGAAAAAAATGGATAAACTATTAAAATTAATAGAATCAAAATAAACTATAATTTAAATAATTTAGAATCATCAAAAGCTAAAAAAATGAAGATAATAAAACAATTTCCATTGATAATTCTAGTTACAATTTTCTTAATTTCTTGTAAGACATCAACTAATAAAGAGTATCCCATAAATAATTTCGAAAAAAATATTGAGGAGAATCCTAATTCAGAAAAGAAAAGAATGGAAATAAAGTTTTCTTGTGGAGAGGATGGAATTTCAGAATACTTAGATAATGGATGGAGTATTATAAGAGAAGATTCCCAAGAAAAAATTTGCACATGGAAATCTGTTCCTGCTACAAAAGATTGTAATATGGAAAAAGATAAAGGATGTAAAATAACACAGCCAGATAAAATAGGTGAAGAGAAAATTTATTTATTGGAAAAATAAATTTAATATATGACTCCAAAATCAGAACACTTAGTTGATTTAATTTTTAAGAAATTAAAAACCTATAAAAATAAAAAAATATTTTTAGAAAAAGAAAGTTTTAATAAATTTATTCTTTCTCTTTTCAAAGAAAACTGAAACAGGGAATTATTTAACATAACTGCTATATTTAAATAAATTCTATAATTAACAGAATTATGGTTAATTTTTCTTCATTAACTGTTATCTTGGCAATTATATTTATTGCAAGTCTTTATTTTTTATTTAGGGTTACCTCTAGTACAAAGAACTAAAAAATATTTTTAAATTCATTCTTAGATGATCGGATCATCTCTTAGTAGTAAAACCGTATGCTTACTTAAACCATCATTAATCCATTCCTTATATTCTTCTAGGACACACTTTTTATCAGAATTATCTAGTAAGTTAATTCTTTGCTTTGCATTGTCTAAGGCCAACTTAATACATAATTTATAATCATTAGAGTTTTCTTGCATAAGTTTTTATTTAAATCTTAGTGAAAATAATTTCTTATTCTGTATAGAAAATTACAATAATAAGCGTTGAATTAATAAGAGTATCAAGCAATACGGAAGAATTTTTAATATATTTGAGATAATGATTTTTTTTTAAATCCTATGTCATACGAAGCAGGCAGTAAAGAATGTAGACATTTAATTGAAGCCAAAGAAAGTCTTCTATCAACATTAGATGCTTTGAGTAATATAAATTCGACCGATCTAATACAAATTCAAATTAAAGAAATTTACAATATCTTGGAACAGATGCACGATAAAAGAAAAAAAATAGAATCAGCTACAAATTATCTTTAAAATATTAAAATTAACCAAAATTTTTCAAAATTGGCTTTTTATCTTGGTTACTCTTTTTTCTGATAATAAATCCAATAAAGCATCAAGCTGTGCGAGTACTTCCTTAGCTTCATTAAGATCTGGCAATAAATCTTCTTTGATAAGCATTTGATGCATCTCTCTAAGCTCTAACCTTATATATCTAAGGTGAGAACTGACTTCCTCTCTCTTAGTTGCACTCATATTTCCTTTTTAATCTTTACATTATACAATATGATCTTTTCTGAGACCCATATTACTTTTGTTGAATTGAAAAATTATTTCAGACTTAACAACATATCAAAATCTCTTAAGGTTGGTCTGTAGTAATATATCCATCATGAAAAAGAAAAAATCAAAAAAAAATAAATTACATTCAAATTTAAGAGATCAGAAATTAGGTCAAACAAAAAATTCTGCGAAATTAGTACTTTTTGTATTTGGAATAGGCCCAATAATTGGGATAATTATTTTTTTATACAGTAA
The DNA here is from genome assembly GCA_902536545.1 of uncultured Prochlorococcus sp. Lineage (GTDB taxonomy): Bacteria > Cyanobacteriota > Cyanobacteriia > PCC-6307 > Cyanobiaceae > Prochlorococcus_A. Next base: position 41,899 of record CACAXS010000008.1, read on the forward strand.
GGGATTTTTTAATTCACCAACTATTTAAATCTTCAATAATTAAGATTAATTCTAAATAATTAACTTAAATAAAATTTAAAAATAATTATTGAAATTTTTTTAATGAAAATATCCTAAATTCAGCAACTTTTCTAGCATTTTTTGGATTAGATATTAAAAAAGGATGTTCTGATAAAAGTTCAAATACCTTATCTATCTTTAGTCGTATATCATCACAATCAATATTTTTCCATTCCTCATCAAATGAAATTGCAAAGCTATCAGCATTATCATATAGTTTATTTTTCATAATATTAGGAATTAAATTAAGAAAATTTCAGAAATCCGACCCAATCTGAAAGAGTAATTAGAAAAAGCATATAAAACTATACTCGTGTCAATCTTAGTAATACCTCTTTTTGAATGTTCCTTAAAATTATACTTTAATATTATTATTTAAATTTAAACGAAGTTGAATTCATATAAATCTGATACCATTTGACAGAAGTGTTACAATATTGACATATGTAAAGACTCATGGAAAATAAAGTTAAAAGGATAGGATATCTCCCTAGAAAAAGGGTACTTGAAATTATTGATGAAATATCCAAAAGCGAATCAATAAGCAGATCTAAAGTAGTTGGAATATTAGTTGAGGAAGCATTAGATGCCAGAGGAATTGCGAATTTTGGATATAGTAATATCAGTAAGTCAAATACTTACAAGTCGGATGATTTAAAAAATCTCCAAAATGAGAATGCCCACTTAAAAGATGCTGAAGATGAATTTGTTGATGATAGTGGTTACACAGTTTCATCTCACAAAACTTTAGACCGCTCAATATCTTCTGCAGATATTGAATTAGCAAATAAAATTAATATTCTTAAAGAATCAGGATTAATATGAATTTTATTGAGTAATTATTTAATTTTTTAATGCATAACATTGGATCATTGTTTATTCTTAGTCAAGAGTAATATTCTTTTTACATAATTCGAATATTAAATCCTTTCTAATATTAATTTTGTAATTTTAAAATGAAAGATATTAAATGTCCTTCATGTGGCAAAACTTTCCGAATTGATCCCAGCAGCTTTGAAGAAATACTTCTTCAGATAAAAGACGAAGAATTCAACAAACAAATAAAAGAAAGACTTATTTTGGCTGAAGAAGATAATAAAAAAGCCTTAGAAATTTTAAAACATGAGTTAAAAATTCAACTAATAGAGCAAAATCGCATTAAAGAGTCTGAGATCCAAACTCTTGAATCAAAATTAAAAATAGCTGAAGAAAAGAAAGCAAATTCCCTT
>CACAXS010000009.1 GCA_902536545.1 uncultured Prochlorococcus sp.
AATCTGTTTTATCGCACGCAGAAAATAATATTAAATTTTCAGAAAAATGGTCTGAAGAATCTGATAATTTATCCACTCAATTAATTTTGGCAAGGCAATGGTTAAAGGATGTCAAGATAACAAAAGAGCAAATAACCTATTTAGTTAATGAAGCTCTTAGAGGAGGAGTAGAAGGTCATAGGTCAGAATTATTTGCAGCAAAAGTAGCAAAGGCTAATGCAGCTCTTCGAGGCGATGAGAATGTTAATTCTGAAGACCTAAAAGTCGCAGTTAGGTTAGTTATTCTCCCACGAGCAATGCAAATTCCTCCAGAAGATGATGATATTCAACCTCCCCCTCCAGAGGATCAGAGTCCCCCACCTCCACCTCAATCAAATAATGAAGAGTCTGAACCTGAGGCTAGTGAAAATGATAATGAGCAAGACCAAGAACAAGAAGAAGATAATCTTGATGGAGAAGAAGAATCTACGCCCGAAATACCTGAAGAATTCATTTTAGATCCTGAGTCATGTATGGTTGATCCTGATTTGTTACTGTTTTCATCAGCCAAAGCAAAAGCAGGAAATAGTGGAAGTAGATCAGTAATATTCAGTGATAGCAGAGGAAGGTATGTGAAACCTATAATCCCAAGAGGTAAAGTAAAAAGAATTGCGGTAGATGCGACTTTGCGAGCTGCAGCTCCTTATCAAAAATCACGAAGATTAAGGAATCCTAATAAATCAATAGTTATTGAAGAGAATGATTTTAGGGCAAAGCTTCTCCAAAAAAAGGCGGGTGCTTTAGTCATTTTTCTTGTTGATGCCAGTGGCTCTATGGCTCTTAATAGAATGCAAAGTGCTAAAGGTGCAGTTATCAGACTTTTGACCGAGGCATATGAGAATAGAGATGAAGTTGCCCTAATTCCCTTTAGAGGTAATCAGGCAGAAGTTCTTTTGCCTCCAACAAGATCAATAACTGCAGCGAAAAGAAGGCTAGAAACAATGCCATGCGGAGGAGGATCGCCTTTAGCTCATGGACTAACGCAATCAGCAAAAGTAGCAAAAAATGCTCTTTCAACAGGAGATATAGGTCAAGTTATTGTTGTTGGAATTACCGATGGAAGAGGAAATGTTCCATTAGGATTATCTTTAGGGCAAAATGAGGTTGAGGGAAAAGATAATGAAAATCTCAATTTAAAACAGGAGGTTTTAGATATCGCTGCAAAATATCCTATGCTCGGGATAAAACTCTTAGTAATTGATACAGAGAGAAAATTTATAGCAAGTGGATTTGGTAAAGAGTTAGCAGAGGCTGCTCAAGGGAAATACGTCCAATTGCCAAAAGCTACAGATAAAGCAATCGCAGCTATGGCTTTAAATGCTATCAATGAATTCTAAATATTCCTTATGGATAAATTTCGTTAAGGAATTTTGAAAGTCCAATCGTTAAATCTCTTATAGATTTAGTTAATTCTTTATCTTGTGTTAATTTTTCAAATTCATCACTCATATCATTTATTTTGGTTGAGATAGAACTAGCAGCATTAATTGTCAATTTAATGTCATTAAGGGTTTCTTCGTCATCAATAGTAGACAATATGTTATTTAAATGATTAGCAGCAATTGTAATTTCTTTTATTAGAGGTTCAACTCTTTGTAGTTCTTGTTTCGATAAGTAAATTAATTCATCAAGATTTTCTTGTGTTCTGTCAAATTGGTCAATTGAGTTAACGATGTTTTCAATTAAGTTTTCTTGATTTGTGTCTTTTAAAAGTTGACTTATTTTATTAGTTATATTTGAGAGACTTGATAATTGTTTACCTGTAATAGTGTCTCCCTGACAAATAATTAATTTTGTGTCGCATTTTTCGGATGTAGGTTTTGCAATGTTTTTAGGAATTGTCTTGTCACTAGTTTCTAAAGCAACTTGTACATCTCCCCCAAGGAAAGAATTTGTTACTACCCTTGCAAATGCTGGCCTTGGAAGAATAATTTCAGGATTATTTAAAACTATTTTTGCTTTAATTGATTCATTAGTGAACAAGATATCTTCTATTGATCCAACTAAGATTCCTCTGTAAGTAACTGGAGATTTTTTTGATAAACCACTTGCGTTATTGAATTCAGCGAAGAGGTGCCAATTTTTTGAAGATAATCTGACTCCTCTTAGCCAAAAAGAAAAAAATGTGAATATTAAAATTCCTCCTAATAAGGAAAAACCAACTATTGAGTCTCTTAAGCTTCTACGCATAATTTCTAAATGTCTTTGGGTTGCATGGGACCATCAAGTTTTCCATTCCTAAATTGAAATACATAGGGATCTTTACTCTTTTTAAATTCATCAATCGAGCCTGCCCATCTGAATTTGCCGCCATAAAGCATTAAAACTTTATCTGAAGTCCTCTCTATAGTACTAAGAACATGGCTAACTACAATAGATGATCCGCTAGCTTTATCATTTGTCTTATTAATTAAATCTTCAATTCTTGATGAGGCAATTGGATCGAGGCCAGCAGTTGGTTCATCAAAAAGTAATAGAGGTTTAGACTTTGCATTGAGAGTTTGATCAGTAATTAATGCTCTAGCAAAACTTACTCTTTTTTGCATGCCTCCGCTTAATTCATTTGGAAGTTTATTCTCAACATTAAATAATCCTACCTCAGCTAAGCATTCACGTACTATTTCATTAATTAACTTTTTAGATAGGTTTTTATTTCTTTTAAGGAGAAAACCTACATTTTCTTCAATAGTTAGAGATCCTAATAAAGCCGGGTTCTGAAAAACTAGTCTTACATCAGGAGGATTATTTTGATCTAATCTCAGATATGTTTGCTTCTCACCAAATATTCTTAATTCTCCTTTGGTAGGTAAAATAAGTCCTGCTAATATTTTTAATATGGTTGATTTACCAGAACCTGAGGGGCCAACAATAGCTAATTTCTCTCCATCATTAAGTTCAAAATTTATTTGATTAAGCACATTGACTTCGCCCCAGCTTATTGAGAGGTTTTTTGTTTCAACTGCATGTTTTGATTTTTTCAAAACTTATATAAAGAGCATCTATATATATCATTTTGCCTATTTTTATAAATAAAAAAAGGATGTATGAATTTGATTTATAATGATTTTATATAGTTTTTAAATTTGAGAAAAATAATTTAAGAGGTTTTTAATGAATAAGCGTAAAAAAAGAGTAATAAGGCACTATAAAAATTTTAAAAAGTCTAATTTTGACTTATTGAAGAAAATCTTAAGAATTTTGAGTTGGCTTTTGCCAGGATTGCTAATAAAAAGATGGATGCTTACATCTGCGATAGGTTTTTTGACTACATTATTAGGCGTGGCAATTTGGACAAATTTAAGACCGCTCTATTGGCTTATTGAAATATTTTTTTCGGTAATTACAGGTTTAACCAGTATTTTGCCTGTTTCATTGATGGGACCATTGATTTTTGTTATTGGAATATTATTAATAGGGATTGGACAAAATAGAAGTATTAATTCTATTCAAAAAGCACTTGTTCCAGAAAAAGATACATTTTTAGTTGATGCACTAAGAGTAAAAAGTAAATTAAACAGAGGCCCAAATATTGTTGCAATTGGGGGCGGTACAGGCTTATCTACTTTACTGAAAGGCTTAAAAAATTATAGTAGTAACATTACAGCAATTGTAAATGTATCCGATGACGGTGGAAGTAGTGGAATTCTCAGAAAACAATTAGGTGTGCAACCTCCAGGAGATATTAGAAATTGTTTGGCAGCCTTATCAAACGAAGAACCTACTTTAACTAGATTATTTCAGTACAGATTTTCAGGGGGAAGTGGTTTGGAAGGTCATAGTTTTGGAAATCTATTCTTGTCAGCTTTAACAACAATTACAGGCAGTTTAGAAAAAGCAGTTCAAGCCTCTAGTAAGGTTTTGGCGGTACAAGGTCAAGTTTTACCTGCAACAAATATTGATGTAATGTTATGGGCCGAATTAGAAGATGGCGAAAAAATTTATGGTGAAAGCAAGATTAGTAAATCAAAAAAATTAATTTCGAGGATTGGTTACTTACCAGAAAATCCCTCAGCTCTACCAAGTGCTCTTGAATCTATAAAAGAAGCTGATTTAATTGTTCTTGGCCCAGGCAGTCTATACACTTCTTTATTGCCCAATCTTTTAGTACCAGAGATAGTAGATGCCTTATTGCAAAGTAATGCTCCTAAAATTTATATAAGTAATTTGATGACTCAGCCTGGAGAAACAGATGGACTTGATGTATATCAACATATCAAAGCAATAGAAAAACAATTATCAAATTTTGGAGTTAATACTCGAATTTTTAACTCAATATTATCTCAGATTCAATTTGAAAAGTCTCCATTAGTAGACTATTACGAAAGTAGAGGGGCAGAGCCTGTCCAATGCAATAAAGAAAAATTATTATCTGAAGGTTATTATGTTTTGCAAGCACCATTATATTCAAAAAGAATAACTCCAACTCTTAGACATGATCCAAGAAGATTATCAAGAGCAGTTATGTTTATTTATCGCAAATTAAAAAAATTAAATTGAATTAATAAGCATCTTGAAGTTCATAGAAATCTGGCTGAATATAATCTTTTCGTAATGGCCATCCTCTCCAATCTTCAGGCATTAATAATCTTTTGGGATTGGGATGATCAATAAAATTTATTCCATACATATCAAAAGTTTCTCTTTCTTGCCAATCACTTCCTTTAAAAATTTTATACAAACTAGGAATTGATAAATCAGAATCTCTTTTTAAGAAAACTTTTAATCTGACTTCCTTAATTTTTTTAATTTTTTGTAAATCATCTACAGTTATAAAATGGTAGAAGCTTACAAGATTTTTGCCTGGTCCCTCATCATATCCTCCTTGACATTGGAGATAGTTGAAACCGTAATTTCTCAAGGCAGATACTGCTTCATATAATTTGCTAGGTTCCACTGAAATGTTTTCAATTCCTATGTGATCATCAGATAAAGATTTATTTGGAATTCCATCTTTAGACAAAGATTGGCTTATAAACCCTTCTTTTTCTATTGAAGTATCTGAGGATGTGGCTAAACCGTCTTTTTCCATTAATCTTCTTCAGAATTAATAATTTCAGTTTTTTCGGTATTTTCAGGTAATTCGGTTATTTTCTCTTTTTTGGAGGGAGGTATTACGTTAGCTGAGGTTTTGTTTAGATATTCACCTGTATTTTCTGAGAAAACAAGATTCATTTCGTGATCAGATGTTATGTATCTGTGAGTTTGTTCTGTTTTAGTGCGCTCTAAAAATGATTCATTACCAACTTTTTTTCTTAATTTAATTACAGCATCAAAAATTGCTTCTGGTCTTGGTGGACATCCTGGGAGGTATAAATCAACTGGTATCAATTTATCAACGCCTCTTACAGCAGTTGTAGAATCTGCACTAAACATCCCCCCTGTGATTGTGCAAGCACCCATAGCGATGACGTACTTTGGTTCAGGCATCTGTTCATAAAGTCTTACAAGCGCGGGTGCCATCTTCATTGTTACTGTCCCTGCAACTATTAGTAAATCTGCTTGCCGTGGCGAGCTTCTAGGTACTAATCCAAATCTATCAAAGTCAAATCTTGATCCAATTAAGGCAGCAAATTCTATAAAACAACAAGCTGTTCCATAAAGGAGGGGCCATAGACTGCTTAATCTAGCCCAATTATGTAGATCGTCTAAACTTGTCAATATAATGTTTTCGCTTAAATCTGTAGTAACTTGGGGTGCACCAAGTGGATTGCAAGTTCCTTCTCGGATTTCTCTTATTGCTTTTGGGGATAGTTGTGGATTCAATTTTTTAACTCCATTCTAAAGCACCTTTTCTCCATGCATATGCCAGAGCGATAACAAGTATTGCAATGAAAATCAAAGCCTCAATAAAAGCTAATAAGCCTAATCTACTGAAGGCAACAGCCCAAGGATAAAGGAATACTGTCTCAACATCAAATATAACGAAAACCAAGGCAAACATGTAATAACGAATATTAAATTGAATCCATGCTCCTCCTATAGGCTCCATTCCGGATTCATAAGTAAGTTTTCTTTCACCTGTTCTACCTTTTGGGGCAACAATGAGATTAGTAACTAGAGCTAATACTGGGACAGCTGCTGCAATCAGAAGGAACCCTAAAAAATATTCATAGCCTGTTAATACAAACATCTTAAAAAAATAATTTTGAATAAAAGTCGCTTAATTAAGCAAAATCTTTTAAAGTTCTTAAAGAACTATAATAAACCGTGAGTGAAAACATTCAACCAGCCTCTGAGGAAAACAAAATAGTTGAAGCCTTTGAGAAAGAAAAACTTTCTGAAAACCCCTCAGGAGAAAATGTTGAACAATCTATTCTTAATCTAGAACAAAATAGATTCGAATGTAGAAGTTGTGGATATATTTATGATCCGTCGGAAGGAAATAAAAAATTAAATATACCAAAAAATACCCCTTTTTCCGAGTTGGATGGGAATACTTTTGCTTGCCCTGTTTGTAGAGCCGGTAAAAATTTTTATAAGGATATTGGATCCAGAGCAAAACCTAGTGGATTTGAAGAGAATTTAGTTTATGGATTTGGATTTAATAGTTTACCTCCTGGACAAAAAAATATCTTGATTTTTGGAGGATTGGCATTTGCTGCTGCTATGTTCCTTTCTTTGTACTCTTTACATTAATATAATTAAATGAAAAAATTTTTTATCAGTATTCCTAACCTTCTTTTGTCTGTAGTTCTCTGTTTTGTTTTAAGCAGTTGTTCATCTACAGGTGTAAAGATGAATGAAAGCAGCCCTTGGAAAACAATTCAGTTTGAAGATCAGGCTAATGCTTTAGATGTTGATTTTATAGATGATAATCATGGGTTTTTAGTAGGCTCAAACAGATTGATTATGGAATCAACTAATGGTGGTGAAACATGGGAAAAAAGATCATTAGATATTTCTGCTGAAGAGAACTTTCGTCTTCTCGATATTGATTTCAAGGGTTCTGAAGGTTGGTTAATAGGACAACCCTCTCTCGTAATGCATACTGTCGATGAAGGTAAAAACTGGACTAGGCTTTCACTTGGGAAGTTACCAGGCCAGCCTTTTTTAGTAACTACTATTGATGAAGGGGCTGCACAATTGGCGACAACCTCAGCAGCTATTTATGAAACATCCAATAGCGGTGAAACATGGGAGGCAAAAGTATCAGACCCTTCGGAACAGGGAGGTATAAGAGACTTAAGAAGAACATCTAGTGGTGATTATGTGAGCGTAAGCAGTCTTGGAAATTTCTTCTCTACTCTTGATAGCGATAGTAATACTTGGATTGCTCACCAAAGAGCAAGTAGCAAGAGAGTGCAAAGCATTGGTTTCAATCCAGAAGGAAGTTTATGGATGCTTTCAAGAGGTGCGGAAATTAGATTTAATGAAGATTCTAATGATCTAGAAAGTTGGTCAAAACCTATAATTCCTATTCTTAATGGTTACAATTATTTAGACATGGGATGGGATCCAAATGGTGATATATGGGCTGGCGGTGGTAATGGCACTTTAATAGTAAGTAAAGATCAAGGTGAAACTTGGAATTCAGATCCTCTTGCTTCTGCATTGCCTACTAACTACATAAAAATAGTTTTTCTTGAGAAGGAGTCTTTAGAAAATAAAAAAGGATTCATACTTGGCGAGCGTGGGTACATTCTTAAATGGAATGGCTAAATCTGTAATAATTTAAGAAAATAATAAAAAAATTCTTAATTTTGGATGAATTTAACAACTGTCTGTAACCAAGCTGTTAATTTCTTCACGAACTTATGATTTTACACTGTAAGATCGTATGGTAAACATTTGTGATTATGGCCGCAGGTTCAACGGGTGAACGCCCCTTCTTTGAAATAATCACCAGTATTAGGTACTGGATTATTCATGCAGTAACATTGCCAGCTATTTTTATAGCAGGTTTCTTATTCGTATACACAGGTTTGGCTTACGACGCTTTCGGTACTCCTCGTCCGGACAGTTATTTTCAGGCATCTGAAGCAAAAGCTCCTGTTGTAACACAAAGATTTGATGCGAAATCTCAACTTGATTTAAGAACAAAATAACTATGTCTAATTCTCAAGCTCCAATGCAGGCTGCGGAAGTCCGCGTTTATCCTATATTTACTGTTCGTTGGCTAGCAGTTCATGCTTTAGCTATCCCATCAGTATTCTTTTTGGGTTCTATTGCTGCAATGCAATTCGTAGCCCGATAAATCTAACAATCATGCAAGTAAACGAAAATCCAAACAAAGTTCCAGTTGAACTTAATCGTACAAGTCTTTATTTAGGCTTATTATCAGTTTTTGTATTGGGAATTTTATTTTCCAGTTACTTTTTCAATTAAATTAAAACTATGAGTAAATTAAAAGGACCTGATGGAAGAATTCCAGATCGACTTCCCGACGGTAGACCAGCAGTTGCATGGGAAAGAAGATGGACTGAAGGAACACTTCCTCTATGGCTTGTTGCTACAGCAGGTGGAATTGCAGTTATCTTCGTTTTAGGAATCTTCTTCTATGGCTCATACCAAGGAGTTGGAGCTGGAGGCTAACAAATCATTACCCTGGCTTGACAATCACTTAAATTTAACAAGTTTAATAAGAATCAGTAAATATCTTTAGTTTCTCTTTTGTGAAACTTGGGATATTTTCTTTTTGGGTTATCAATCCATCTTTTAATGAAAAATGAGACTTACTTTTTGGTCTTTCTTTTTCAATTAATTTAGCTACTTCGAAGATTATTTTATTAGCTACTTCAGTATTCGATCTAAGATTATCTAAAACCATATCTACAGAAACTTCTTGATGCGTTTGATGCCAGCAATCATAATCAGTAACCATAGACAATGAGGAGTAAGCTATCTCAGCCTCTTTAGCTAATCTTGCTTCTGTATGGTTCGTCATTCCTATTATTGAACATCCCCAACTTCTATATAAATTAGATTCTGCTCTAGTTGAGAAAGCGGGCCCCTCCATGGCTAGATAGGTACCCCCTCTGTGCAATTGTCTACCACCAGGAATATTTTTTTCTCCGATTTCACTTAATATACGAGATAAATTTGTGCAGAAGGGATCTCCCATAGTTACGTGTGCTACAGCTCCCTCGTTAAAGAATGTTGCTGGTCTATTTTTTGTCCGGTCTATAAATTGATCTGGCACGACTATATCAAGTGGCCTTATCTGTTCTTGTAATGAACCAACTGCTGATGGAGCAATAATCCATCTTACTCCAATTGACCTTAGAGCCCAAATATTAGCTTTGTAAGGGATTTCAGTAGGATTTAACCTATGTGTTCTGCCATGTCTAGGAATGAATGCTATCTCAAGATTTCCAAGGTTATATACTCTTATTGAATCGGAAGGTTTACCATAGGGAGTATTGATTTCAATTTCTCTTAAGTATTCCATTTGATCTATTGAATAAAATCCACTCCCACCAATTATTCCTAATCTTGATTTTTCAATTGGTAATAAATGTTCTTTATTCATGATGATGTAAATGACTTTTAATCACCTAATACTAATTGGAGGAGGACACACAAATGTTCTTTTAATGAAGAAATGGTTAATGCGTCCGAAATTAATGCCAGAAAATCCTGTTTCAATTATATCTAGAGATTCTCATTTGGTTTATTCGGCGATGTTCCCATCGGTACTTTCAAAATCCATTTCTCTAGAAGAAAGTTTAATTGATATAAGATCTTTAGCAAAAAATGCAAAAGTATCTTTTATAGAAGAAGAAGTAAAGGATATTGATTTCAATTTAAAGAAAATTATTTTAAGCAATAGACCCTCAGTTAATTATTCCAAGTTGGTTCTTAATTATGGAAGTCAAACATTAATTCCAAAAGAATTTGAGTCACATGTTAAAAATCAAAATGCTTTTACAATTAAACCTTTTTTGAGGGCTTATGAATTAATACAAAGAGAGGACATTTTGGATTCAATTAATGAACTCCCATTTGTAATAGTTGGGAGTGGCCTTGCAGCAATTGAAGTATCATATGCTTTGAGAAAAAGATGGAGAGCTAGATCTTTAAAATTATTATGTAATTCAAGAAAAATTAATAATAAAATTCTAAAGAGTTTACGGAATTCTAATATTGATTTAGTTCAAAACCTTAATTTTGATTATGGCAAGATTCTTTTATGCACTGGGAATACATCTCCTTTATGGGCACAAAAAAAATATTTAGATTCCGATTCTCATGGCAGAATAATCACAAATTATAATTTGCAGTTGAAAAGTTTCTCTGGGATCTTTGCTGCGGGTGATTGCGCAGTTGTAGATTCAGCAAAAAGACCAGCATCGGGAGTTTTTGCAGTTAAAGTTGTAAATACATTAGTCAAAAATTTAAAAAAGGATATAGAAGGGGGATCATTCAAAAAGTGGCTTCCTCAAAAGATTGGATTACAAATAGTTAATATATTTCCAGGCCATCATCAAAAGGCTTTTGCTATTTATCGCAATTTTGTTTTTGGCCCTTCTTTTATTTTTTGGATATTAAAGCAAAAAATTGATCTGAACTTTATTAAAAAGCTCAGATCAAAAAGGCTAATTATGAAAGGTAGTGGAAAAAATATTTCATTGAGTGATTGCAGGGGTTGTGCAGCAAAAATTCCTCAGATTGTTTTGAATAAATCATTAATAAATTCTAATTTAGATTCTTTTGCTTCATCCCCCGAAGATTCAGTTGAGATTTATCAAAATGGTAAAGATATTATCTTGCAAAGTGTAGATGGATTTCCTGCTTTGGTAAGTGATCCTTGGCTTAATGCAAAAATTACTACTTTGCATGCATGCTCGGATTTGTGGGCATGCGGAGCAAAACTTTCTTCCGCGCAGGCTTTAATATCATTACCAAAAGTTGAACGGGAATTTCAGAGTTACCTCTTTTCTCAATCCCTTCAAGGTATTAAATCAACAGTTGAGGATCATGGAGGTGAATTACTTGGAGGCCATACTTTCGAGGCAAGAAGTTTAGTGAAAAAACCTTATTCATTAGGAATAGATATTTCTTTAACTGTCCAAGGCATTCTGAAAAATGGAGCAAAACCATGGCTTAAATCTGGAATGAATGATGGCGATATTCTTATGATGTCTAGACCTCTCGGTGTTGGGATTTGCTTTGCCGGTCAAATGCAAAATATTAATATGCTAGGTAGTTCCACTGAAATGATTAATAATTTAGTAAAGAGTCAACAATATTTGATTGATGAGATTTATCTTTTTCAAGATCAATTTAAAGAATCATTAGTCAATGCTGCTACTGACATTACTGGATATGGATTTATTGGACATCTGAAAGAGATGGTTGAATCATCTAATTTATATAGGAAAAGAAATAATCTTGAGCCACTAAAAGTTTTATTAGATTTATTTGCATTTAAAGCTTATCCTGGAGTATTTGATTTAATAAGAAAAGATGTTAAAAGTAGTTTCTTTGAATCTAATAAAGAAATTTTTGACAAAATTTATGAAGTAAATCAGCAAAAAAGAATAATTAATTTTTTAAATGAAAATTTATTTGATAAAAAGGCTTTTAACGAGAGAATATCATTACTATTAGATCCTCAAACATGTGGACCCTTGTTGATTAGTTGTAATCGTAAATATGAAAATACTCTTAAAGATAAATGGTACAAGGTAGGAGAAGTTGTAAGAATGTAATCAATTTCTATTTAATTTGTCAATTTCCAAATATCTTAATCTTTTGATTTCCTTTCCCATTTCCTGTCCAGGATCCCATCCTTCTTTTTTTAATGTTTCTCCATCTTTTTTTGATTTTATGAATTTGTAAATAAATAACCACTTAAACAAGTTACGCCAGTACGGACTTCCATCACAAATTAATAATTTGACTGTCTCATCATTAAGATTTCTGTCCTCAATCAATTCTGTCCAACTTGATGGAGAAAAATGATTCAATTTTTTTGGGTTGGTTTTTAATATCTTTTTTATATTGGAATAATCTTCTAATATCTTTATCTCACTATTATTTAACAAAAATCTTTGACTTGCTGTTTCTAAATCTTCTGAATCTTTTAACAAGTAAAGCATATAATTTCCATTCAACTTCTTAATCCAATTTAGTCCTCTTAAAAACCTTTTATCGACTTTAATATTTTCATTTAAGATTGAGATAATTTCCCATTTATGAATTAACGAAATTACATTATTCAAATTATCATGTTTGCATATTTCAGCTAGTTCCATCCTTATTCGTATGCCGAGTGCAGGAGGGTAAATCATTTTCTGATCAGTTTCTGAACTTTTCCATGGCCATTGTTTAACTGTCTCTTGAGATTGTTTGAGGGAATTATTTGAAATATTGAAATCTAACCTTGAAGCATATTTTGCACATCTAATTAATCTACTTGGATCATCTGAAATACTTTTGCTGTGAAGTAGGTTCAATTTTTTGCTTTTTATATCAGAAATTCCTCCATAAAGATCATAGACTTTCCTTGTCGAGATCTCGAATGCTATTGAATTTATAGTGAAATCTCTTCTTTTAAGATCATCCTCAATAGTACTACTAGTTACTTTGGGATTTAAGCCTGGAGCAGAATAAATCTCTTTTCTCGCAGAAGCAATATCAATTTTATATTCATTAATATTTATTTCTACTGTGTTGTAAAGATTAAATTCCTTGATTAAACATAAATCTACATTTACAACATTTTTTTTTAAAAATTTTGCAAGAGAAATAGAGGAGCCTTCAATAACAAGATCTATATCTATAGGTTTAGAAAAAGATTTTTTGTGGAATTTACTAATTAATAAATCTCTTAAATAACCGCCTACAAAAGCTACTTTAATATTGTTATTAGATTCTATGTATTTAGTAATTAAGTAATATAAATTAAATGGAGTTTTGATTAATTCCGTTTGGATGTAATCAGAGATATCGTTCATTAGTTTTAACTTAAATAACGAATTGGAGCTAATCTGGGATCTATAATTTTACTTCCTTTATCACCGAATTTTACTGCTAAAGATATTTTTTCCCCACTCCCAAAAATATGTATGATTTCACCTTTCCCAAATTTTGAGTGAATTAGCTTATCTCCAACTATCCAGCTTTTCCCTTTACTAGGTCCTGAATATAATTTCCTTACTGCATTTATTGGTTTGTTAACGAATTCATTTGGATTGTTTCGATCAACTCTTGTTAAACGATCAAGATGCCAATCTCTTCTAATTGAAGCACCACCAGTTTGTGGTAGTTCCCCATCTATTAAATCTTCAGGTATTTCTGAAAGAAATATTGAAGGAATTGTTGCTTCACGCATTCCACCCCATAATCTTCTTTCTCTAGCATGACTTAAGAAAACTCTTTCTTTGGCTCTTGTAATACCTACATAGCATAATCTTCTTTCCTCTTCAAGAAGTGAGGGATTATCTACTGATCTATGGCTAGGGAAGAGTCCTTGTTCTAGTCCAGTTACAAAAACATTTTGGAATTCTAAACCTTTACTATTGTGTAAAGTCATAAGAGTTACAGAGTTGGGATTATTTTTCTTCGTGTCATTATCAGTTGTTAAGGCTGCTGTAGAAAGAAATCCCTCTACATCTCCACTTTCTGTCTCTTCTTCATATTGAGTAGCTGCATTAATTAGTTCTTGTAAGTTATTTCTTCTATCTTCAGATTCTTCAGTCCCACTAGATAGCAAGTCACTTAAGTAACCACTTTTTTCTAATATAAGTTGTAGTAATTGAGCAGGGCCTGAATTTTCTAGATAACACAGTAGATCATTCATAACTTCAGTAAATTTATTAATTCCTTTTGATGATCTGCCTATTGTATCTTCAAGACTTTGCTTATCATTAATAACTTCCCATAATGGAATATTTAACTTGTTAGATAATTCATTAAGTTTTTGAATAGTAGTCTTACCAACCCCCCTTCTGGGAACATTTATGATGCGTAAAAGACTAACGTTATCAGAAGAATTAACAAGAACTTTCAAATATGCTATTGCATCTTTAATTTCCCTTCTATCATAAAAACGCAATCCCCCAAAAATTGTATAAGGAATGCGCCACCTTACAAGAGATTCCTCTAATACTCTTGACTGAGCCCTAGTTCGATATAAAATTGCAAAATTTCTCCAAATTGGTTTCTGATTATAATTGTTTAGTGATTTAATTTTATTGGTAATTGCTTCTGCCTCGGAAATTTCATCATCACAGCTGAGTAATTTTAAAAGCTCCCCTTTTTCTTTAGTAGCCCTTAAAACTTTCTCAATTCTTTCAGAGTTGTTTTCAATTAGTGAATTTGCAGCATCAAGAATATTAGATGATGACCTATAATTTTCCTCTAATTTAATTAAAGACGATTTTGTATCTTCATTAAGTGAAGTTTTAAAATCTTCTTGAAAACCAATTAGAATTCTGAAGTCAGCTGCTCTAAAACTATAAATACTTTGATCAGCATCTCCTACTACAAAAATTGACCTATCTTCCCAACTAAAGAATTTATTTGGTTCAGTATTTCCAGCAGTAATTAATTTTATAAGTTCATATTGTGTTCTATTTGTATCTTGATATTCGTCAACCAAAATATGTTTAAATCTTTTGTGCCAGTAATCTCTGACTATATCATTTTGCCTCAATAAAAAAACAGGCAAAAGTAAAAGATCATCAAAATCTAAAGAATTATTTTTTGAAAGCGAAATTCTATATCTCTTGTAGGCTTCTGAAACTGTTTTATCAAAATTATTATCTGCTTTTTCTAAAAGATCATTCGAAGTTAGGCATTGATTTTTAGCATTACTTATTAATCTTTTAATCTTTTTGGGATCATATTTTTTAGGGTCAAGATTCATATCTTGACTGATAATTTCTTTTACTAATGTTTGAGAATCTGTTTCATCGTAAATTGAAAATTGCCTTGTCCATCTTAACCCTTCTGGATCAGTATATTTTTCAATATCGTATCTCAGAAGTCTTGAAAATAAAGAATGGAAAGTACCGATCCAAAGGTTCTGAAGCCTTTCTTGGTGAACGTTTGTTCTTAATTGATTTTGATCAATTTCTTTGAGAGTTGTCCAAGGCTGACCAAATTGATTTAAAGCTAACTCTTGGGCTAGAAGAACTTCTAATCTTGCTTTCATTTCTTTAGCAGCTTTGTTAGTAAAAGTGACTGCGAGAATGTTATAAGGATCTATAGAATTATTTTCAATAAGATTTGCAATTCTGTGTGTAAGAGCTTTTGTCTTTCCACTACCTGCACCTGCCACAACTAATAGTGGCCCATAAACATGTTTTACTGCTTGAAGTTGCTCATTATTTAAAGATTTAAAAAGAAAATTGTTGGTTTGAGACACTTTTGGAAAGGTTTTTCAAAAATTAGACTTTACTATGAGGTTCGGATTCCGTTTCTAGGTCTTTTAACGCTTTTTTTAAATTTATAAGTTCATTATTGTTAATAATTATTTCTTCAAATTTATTTTGAGGCATCCTTAATTTAATACTCCGATCAAGAATTTCTTTTTCCAATCTCTTTTTATACGAGGAAATAAGTTTCTTTGATAATTTTAAATCTTCTTGATCCAAAACTTTATTAAAAACGTAACTTTATATTAGCGGAAAAAAATTTTTATTTGAATTATTTCAACTACCACTTTGGAATAAAGTTATTAATTAAGAAGCGTTGCGTTAATTTTGAAATTGTATTATTTTTACTAGCTTTGTATTAATCTAAAATTCTAACTTTAAATTTTTACTTCCGGAATGTCAGTTTCAAAGATTAATAAACTATTGTCCGCTGATATGAAATTAAATGATTTAAGTAATATAAAAGAATATATTAATAGTGCAAACTCAAGATTAGATTCTATAGTCTCAATAACCAATAATTCGCATGCAATTGCAGCAGACGCTGTTACAGCAATGATTTGCGAAAATCAAGATTCAGTTAATTCAAAAATATCTTTAAATACAACTAACAAGATGTCCGTTTGTTTAAGAGATGGAGAAATAATATTAAGGATTGTTGCTTATCTTTTAATTTCTAATGACGAATCAGTTTTAGAAAAAAGTTGTTTGAAGGATCTTAAAAATACTTATCTTGCTCTTGGTGTGCCTTTAAGAAATGCAAGAAGGGTTATGGAATTAATGCGAGATGCAACAATCTCTGATTTAAATTCTACGGTTAATAATATGCAGGGAAACAAAGGCTTCCTTCCTGATTTAATTTCTGAAACAGAGTTTCAATTTAAAAGGATAATTAATCTTTTAAATTAGCTAAATTTCTTATTTCAGAAGTATGTGAAGTCTGTATTAATGAATTATTTTCAAGATTTCTAAGAGTAGAAAATCTGGATCTTATATGAGTAGATAACAAGGAAATTCTTTCTTCAGATACAGTTGTTTTGTAAAAAGTTTTAATGTGTAAATTATTTCGTTCATCAACGAAATAATTTGATGAAGAAATAAAAGATTCTGTATAACCTTTATTTCGTAAAACAATTCCTGAATTTTTATCCTTGGGTAAAAATATCAAAATTGTTTCATCTCCCTCACTTATATCATCATCTTTCCAATCACTAATAGCTTGCCATTTTATAGAAATGGCTATGCTCTCTAAGTTTAAACTTAAGTTGTAATTTTTAAAAATTTCAATAATTTTTTTATTATTCGGGTTGATATGCTCTATATATATTTTACTAGTTGAGTTTTCAAATTCCTGAAAAGCTAAAGTGTGAGTGCTTCTCATAGATTTCCACTCTCCTATGCTTTTATCGATAAATTGATTAATTATTGTTAGATTCTTCGTCAAGTTTATCTTCTGCAGAATGATTTTCTGCTTTCTGAATCATTCGTACCATTGAATCCACCATTAATCTCTT
Source organism: uncultured Prochlorococcus sp. (assembly GCA_902536545.1). GTDB lineage: Bacteria > Cyanobacteriota > Cyanobacteriia > PCC-6307 > Cyanobiaceae > Prochlorococcus_A. The sequence continues at coordinate 16,877 of CACAXS010000009.1, forward strand.
TGCAGAAGTTACTTTTAATCCAGAGGGTGTTGTTGATATTTGTTCTCCAGGACGATTATATGAAGTTGGTCTAAATGGAGTCATCTAAGAACTTTAAAAAATTAATCGATTTCTATTGTTGCATGAATTTTTATTCATATGGTTCTTGTTTGCAAAAATGTCATATCTCTCTTCTTTAATTCAGAATTTTCACTGTTTTGTTATTTAGGCATTTTATTTTTTGCTAATCCTGAAAGAGTCGCTAAAGCAAACATTCCTAGTAAAGCAATTCCTAAAAATAATCCTGCTCCTTGGCTTACTCCTGCCCCCACTGCTACAAGTATAGAGTCACTGATTAGAAGACTTATTAATAATGCTGGAGTAAATATTTTCCAGCGAGTGCCTCCAATACCAATTGCGTAGCTTAGAAAATCAAAAAGGCCAGTCATTAATAAACCAGTCATAAGAAAAAAATTTTCCTCTAGTTGGTTCTGATTAAAACTTTCAATCTTTTTCATCGCTTTCGGGCCTACTAAATTACGTACAGGAACCCGACCATAATTTCTTGCAATAAGGAAAGCAGCTTGGCAAAAAACGATATCAGAAAAGATTATTGTCATGTAACCTTTTTGAAATCCTAGTAATGAACCAGCTAGCAAAGAATAAGCTGAACTTGGAAGGGCAGGTAAAATAATACTTACTCCTCTAAGTATAAATATTCCAAAAGGAGCCCAAATTCCCATACTTTCTATTTTATTCCTTAGAGGTTCAATCCCATAATTTTGGATTAAATAAATCAATACAACAAATATTGCTATAAAAAAAACTACTGAGAAAAATTTCTGTATTTTATTCATTATTTTTATAATAAATTTATTCGAAGTAAATTTTTAATTCTAAAATTTGATTCTATCTATAATAGAAATACTAATCAATAAAAATTTTTACAAATTTTTTAATCTTATATTTCCCTCTAATAAAAGATTTTTGTATTCCATAAGTAGCCATGATTTATTCTAAGAATAAAGTTAATTTAATATTTTTTAGAAATATCACTTATTTAGTCCTTTCGATTATCCTTTTCTTTTGTATTTCAATAAAAAAATCAGATGCTTTGCCTCATGAATGGGTTGGAATTCCTAAAAGTGAATATGGAGAGCAATTATGGGATAGGCAAAGTATAAAAAGGAATAAGGATGGTTCTGTGAGAGTATTGAGTAAATTTATTCCCAAAACAAAAAGTGAAATTACTAAGGATATTTTCTATACAATGGATATAAATTGTTTTGAAAAATCATTTAGAGATGTTGATGTCTCAATAGATGAAGCAAATAGTAATTTCAATGATTTAGCTGATTGGCAAGATCCAAATGGCGATGAACTGATTTTGGGTGTTATTGGTCAAGTCTGTAGAGTCGAAAACTAAAAACTTTAATTTATAAAAAAAATACGAAAAAATTACGATTTCCTAATGTCTTGAAAGTATAAAACCGTGTTATAGAAAGGGTTTAAAGGTGCCAGGACCCAGATTTGAAGAGGATCCTAGTTCCTTGTAACATAAGTTATATCAGGGTGTCTGAGAGATATATGATCGCCTGTACTGCATGAAATGTACTGCAAAAATTATATTATTCATTTCTATGAACGGATTTTTGATAATTCAATGCAGTACAAAAAATTGGTAAAATTACCTGATTTGTTTTGGTCTGATGGAAATCAGAGATCTCCATACAAACAAAAGCGAAACAAAAATACTTTATTACTAATAAGTGATTGCTAGGGTTATTTTTGAACTAGAGTATATCCAAATAAAAGGGTGTTTACATTATGAGCAAGTATAATCTTGGACTCAAATTCAAAGAAAGTATCCTTCGCTTATCAAGCCTGACAAGTAAACAAAAACTTGAACTTTTAGAAAATTTAGCGAACGAAGAAGGTGAAAAAGATATAGAAATTTTGAAAGCTATTGTAAGAACTAAAAATATATTGGACTTGTTTTTGAAAGATGAAAAAAGTAAAGAAGAAAAAGTCAATATAAAAAATGAAATTTTCAGACTTGAAAAATTTTATAGTCAACATCAAACTTTAGAATTATGTGATTTCATGAGTGCTTTTGATTCCTTCTATGGTGAGATCAAGGATGAAATATTATTACCTAAGGAAGAAAAAGAAATCCTAGATACAAATAATTCTTCTTTCCAAAATCTAGAAATCAACAGAACATCAAAATCAAAGAATAAAGATTCCCTTTTAGGAAAATTACAAAGTTTCGGAGGATCCTTTGGAAGCTTTCTGTTCATAGTTGGGATATTTACGCTAAAGGATATTATCAGAGCAAATTTATCTTTTTGGTTTCGTATCAACAGAATGGAATTAGGTTTTATTCAGGCAAAACTTTTTTCAGCAGGATCTTTTGCTTTAGGAGGCATAATATTAGCCTCTTACGGATTTTTTGCTATGGAACTCTTTTCTCGATCATCTACTGAGATAAAAATAATTCCTAAGGAAACTCTAAAGCCATTTCAACAAAGACAGAAAAATAGTAAACCTTGGCTTGTTGGGATTTTAGTAGGTTTAGTTTCTCCACTAGTCTTTAGTCTTATTTATGCAGTGAGGCATAAAGACTGGAGAATATTTGTTTATCCAATGTGGATATTCTTTTCCATCTCATTTTTAGTAATCCCAGCGGTGATTGGGATGAATTCTTATAAAATATATTTGCAGATATTCTCAGGCTTTATAGCCTATGTAATTGTAAGAAACAATAAATCATCAATCAAAATTGAGGATAATTCAAGTATCTAAGTATTTTTTTATCCAAGAAAATTTTATGGACGTATCACCGAAAATGCAGGACAGTTCTGGGTATCTACTTATATCAAATTATGAACTGCAACTGTACTGCACTCTAAAAAACGAAAAACCCTGTCTATGACAGAGTTTGAAGGTGCCAGGACCCAGATTTGAACTGGGGACACGGCGATTTTCAGTCGCCTGCTCTACCAACTGAGCTATCCCGGCTCTAACATCTATACTCTAAATTAAGATGCGTAGTTTGTGAAACCCTTTTGATTAAAAATTTTATATCTTCATCAAATATCCAAAAAAACTTTTATTTTGAGTTAATCGCAAGCAAGGCAGTACCAAATGAAGTAGTTTTTCTACAAGAAGCTATTGGTATATTGATAATTTTTTCTCTTATTTTTCTCCACTGAGGGTTTTTTGAACCTCCACCAATAGTAATAATTTTTTTTGGAAATGAACCTGTTAGTTCGCCTAGTTTTTCCCAACCTCTCAATTCGATCCTAGCAAGACCCTCGAATAATGCATGTAGATAAAGTGAGTCACTTACTGGCCTTGGACCAAGTATCGGTTCTAAATTAGAATTATTAACAGGAAATCTCTCTCCTTTACTATTAAGAGGTAAAAGATTTAATGAAGTGTTTTCTGATGGATTTATTTGTCGACTGAGCTCCTTTATTTCTAAATCAGAGAAAAACTTTGACAGGATACCGCATCCTGCGTTTGATGCTCCTCCACATATCCAATGGCCGTTTACTCTATGGTTTGTAATTCCTTGTTTTTTTATAGGGTTATCAATAATTTTTTTTACTACAAGAGTTGTTCCTAAAACTGTGAGACCATCTTCTTTACCTAAACCTGCAGCTATTACACTTGCATTAGAGTCAGTGGTGCCTGAGATTAATATTAATTTCTTATTCAAGTTAAATCTCTCTGCTAAATCAAAATTCACTTGTCCAATAATTTTCCCACTTTTTATTATTTGAGGTAGGCATTTTTGCCATGAAGTATTGAGATAACTTTTTGGCCATGATTCTTTTTTTAGATCCCAACCAAGTTTTAAATTATTGCCTTCTTCTCCATGAGTCCAATCTTTTAAAAACCAACCTGTGATCCAATCAGATTGATGTCGTAAAAGTATATTTGTCCCATATTTATCTATCAGTTTTAATGCTTTAGCAAGACTACTGTATGGAGTTCGCAGATGATCTTCTCCAGAAGTTAAGGATTCAAGAAGGATCTTATGTTCATTACATGCTTGGTCATAGGGTATTGCTTCTCCTATCGGCTCTCCTTGCAAATCGGATGGGATTAACGTTCCTGATGTGCCTGATATAGCCAATTTATTTAGATTAATTTTTACCTCTATAGGTAAACTAGCTAAAAGATTTTCACAAGAATTGATCCAAGAAATTGGATTTTTAAAGCTGTATGAATAAGGCACTGAATTTGAATATACTAATTTCTTATCAAGATTAATTATTGATATTCTTGCACCACTGGTTCCAAAATCTAACCCTCCATAAAAATTATCAGGCATTGAAAAATAACTTATAAAAAGATTTCGGAAGCCTCTACTAATTGGGCTGCTTTTTCTTCTACATTTTCCCAAGGGAGATCAAGATCTCTTCTACCAAAATGTCCATAGGATGCAGTTTTTCTAAAAAATTTGCCTCCCATTTTTTTGGGTAGATTTCTTAGGTTAAATTCTTTTATTATTGCTGCTGGTCTTAAATCAAAGTTGTCTTTAATTAGCTCATTCAAATTAGCTTGTGAAATAACACCTGTATCAAAAGTTTCGACGAGAATGGAAATTGGTTTTGCTACTCCAATTGCATAACTTAATTGTACTTCTGCTTTTTTTGCCAATTTCGCCTTAACTATGCTTTTAGCTACATAACGCGCGGCATAAGCGGCTGATCTATCTACTTTTGTAGGATCTTTACCTGAGAATGCCCCTCCTCCGTGTCTTGCATATCCACCATAGGTATCTACAATAATTTTTCTGCCAGTAAGCCCCGCATCTCCTTGAGGACCGCCTACGACAAATTTCCCCGTGGGGTTTACTAGAAATCTTGTTTTGCTAATGTTTGGTTTGATTTCTAAATCTTCAGTAGCAGGAATTACAACATGGGTCCATAAATCTTCTTTAATTCTTTGACGAATTTCTTCTTCATTTGTTATTCCGTCTATCTCAGGTTTATGTTGAGTTGAAATTAAAATTGTATTGATAGAGACTGGTAAACCTTTTTCGTAATCAATGCTTACTTGGGTTTTTCCATCAGGGAGTAGATAATTTAGGACTTCTTCATGTCTGACTTTAGCAAGTTGAATGGCTAATCTATGAGCCAAGCTAATCGGTAAGGGCATTAATTCTGGCGTTTCATCGCATGCATAGCCGAACATAATGCCTTGGTCACCAGCTCCAGTATTATCTTCCAAATCTTCGTTAATATCATCTGCTTCATTTACTCCTTGAGAAATATCCGGTGATTGCTCGTCAAGTGCTACTAAAACAGCACAACTATTTGAGTCAAAACCACCTGCTTTATAGCCTTCATATCCAATTTCTCTAATAACATTTCTAACAAGTTTTATATAATCGATTTGAGCTCTTGAGGTTATTTCTCCAGTAAGTAAACAAAGACCCGTATTTACAACAGTTTCGCATGCAACCCTGCTTTCTGGATCTTCTGTCAATAAAGCATCTAAAACAGCGTCACTAATTTGATCACATATCTTGTCAGGATGACCTTCAGTAACAGATTCTGAAGTGAAAATGAAATCACTCATTTACAAATAATTTTGAAACTAGACTTCATCCTAAATTAGACTATCGTTACAAATCAATCATTGTAAATTAAATAATACTTGTACGAAAATAATAAGGCTTAAGTTCTGCTATTCTTGCAAAAAAAATTAGAATTTATACTTTTTCAGCTGACGCTCTTGGGATCTCTTCGTTATCGTCTGTTTGTTCAAATAACATTTGTTTATATTTCGCAGCCATTTCTTCAGCTTTACTAAAAACTTTTTGAGGGTCAGTTAACATATCTCCTGGTTCAGGTTCAAGTGCTTTAGTAGATAATGAAATTCGCCCTCTTTCTGAATCAAGGTCAATTATCATAACTTTCATTTGGTCATTCACATTTAAAACATTATGAGGAGTTTCAATGTGTTCATGACTAATCTCAGAAATGTGCAATAGCCCACTAACTCCACCAATATCAATAAAGGCTCCATAAGGTTTAATACCTTTTACAGAACCAACAACAACTTCCCCTACTTCAAGCCGGTTCATTTTTTTCTCAACCAAAGCTCTTCTATGACTAAGTACTAATCTATTTCTCTCTTCATCAACTTCAAGAAATTTTAAAGGTAAATATTCACCTTCTAAGTCATCCTTAATTTTTCGAGCACTTATATGAGAGCCTGGTATAAAACCTCTTAAGCCTTCTACCCTAACAAGAGCTCCGCCTCTGTTTGTTGCAAAAACTTCGGAATATATGGTTGCATCTTCTTTTTGGAGTTGTCTAACCCTTTCCCATGCTCTTTGGTATTCAATTCTTCTAATGGAGAGGGCTAATTGGCCATCTTCATTTTCTTCGCTCATTATGAAAAATTCTCTACTTTCTGAAGGTTGTAAAACATCATTTAGTCCTTCAACTCTATTTATTGAAACCTCCTGAACAGGCATAAAAGCAGCTGTTTTTGCCCCTATATCTATCATGGCCCCTTTGGGCTCTAAAGCAAAAACGGTACCTTTAACAAGATCGCCAGGCTTAAAGTTATAGTCATACTTACCTAAAAGTGATGCAAATTCTTCTTGTGTGAATCCTGCGTTGTCAAAATCCGTATTTGTTCTGCTTGAAGAAGAATCTGCTGAAGGGATATCGCTCTTCTCGAATGATAAATCTTCCTCATTTTGGGATCCTGAATTATTGTTTAACTCAGAGGAATTTTTAATTTCTTGATCCTCAGAAAGTTCTTTAATAGTTTGAGAAGAATTTTCGTTCATTTGTTGTATCGCAGACTACCTAAGGTAGTTAGAAAGGAATGCTACTAGCCTGCAAACCAATAGCAAAAATTACTTGTGATATGTATTCTACACTTTAAGATGCTGTATTCTATGAAATTGATGCTAATTGGTTTTTAGAACTTCCTTTTAGAGATTCAAGGGTAGAAATAAAATCTTTTACCCCATTAAATTTTCTGTAAACTGAGGCGTATCTTATATAAGCGACTTCGTTTTCTTTCCTAAGATTTTTAAGTATTAATTCCCCGATATGTGAAGACTTAATATCTTTATTAGAGTCTTGAACGATTTGCGATTCAATTCCATCTACGAAATTAATAATTGCTTCACTACTGAAGTTAGTCTTTTCGCAAGCTCTTGATATACCAGTAAATAGTTTTTGTTTATCAAATAATTCTCTGCCACCATCTTTTTTTATAACAGAAACTGGCATTGATTCCACTCTTTCATAAGTTGTAAATCTAAAGCTGCAATTTAAGCACTCTCTCCTTCTCCGAACACTTTTACCACTATCAGCAGATCTTGATTCCAAAACTCTACTATCCGTGTTTTGACAAGTTGGACACTGCATATGGTGAAATAAACTGCACTTCAACTCTAATAGTAGAGTAATATTCTAATTATGAAAAGTAAAAAACCTCTTGTTAAAGAGGTTTTTTTTACTTTGTTCATTTTCTATCAAATTTAGGAGGGTCTCTAAAGGCGACAGCAAAGAATAGGGTAACAACTGCGAGAGTTAGAATAAGAACGTAGGCGAAAGCTTCCATAAGATTAAGTAATAAAGTTTAGTTTAAACCCTTCCTGGGATTCTTCTTGTGGTTTCGTCACCAAGCTTCTTGAATAAACCAAATTCAACTTGGTCGCCAATCTCAGCATCAATACCAGCAAAGGAATTTCTATAGAGAGTTCTTGAAGCGTGCCACCAGTGGCCAAACAAGAATAGCAATCCGAAACATAAATGTGCATATGTAAACCATGCTCTTGGTGAACTTCGGAATACACCGTCAGATTTATAAGTCTCTCTGTCAAACTTGAATGCTTCTCCAAGTTGAGCCTTTCTAGCTAATCTTTTAACTACCGCAGGATCAGTAAATGTTTGACCATTAAGATCTCCACCATAGATAGTTGCAGTAATTCCTGTCTGTTCAAATGAATACTTTGCTTCAGCTCTTCTAAAAGGAATATCTGCTCTGACATTACCTTCTTTGTCTTCAAGGATGACAGGAAAGTTTTCAAAGAAATTAGGTATTCTTCTAACTTCTAATTCGTTACCTTCTTTGTCTTGAAAAGCAATATGACCTTGCCAACCAGTTGGTAAACCATCACCATTGACGAGAGCTCCAACTCTGAATAGCCCCCCTTTTGCAGGACTATTTCCAACATAATCGTAGAAGGCTAGTTTTTCTGGAATAGATGCATATGCCTCTTCTTTAGTGGCACCATCATCGATAGCAGCTTGAACCCTTCTATTAATTTCAGTCTTGAAATAGCCGGAATCCCATTGATATCTGGTAGGACCAAATAATTCGACTGGAGTTGTCGCTGAACCATACCACATTGTTCCTGCAACAACGAAAGAAACAAATAAAACAGCTGCTAAAGCACTAGCTAGAACTCCTTCAAGACTTCCAAGTTTTAATGCTCTATAAAGTCTTTCTCCGGGTCTATTGGTAATGTGAAAAATCCCCCCAATAATCCCCATAAGTCCAGCTGCAATATGATTAGCAACAATTCCTCCTGGATTGAAGGGGTTAAATCCTTCAACTCCCCATGAAGGGGCTACAGGCTCTACATGACCAGTTAATCCATAAGGATCAGAAACCCAGATACCTACGTTTGCACAATGAAAAGCTCCAAAACCAAAGCATGTAAGTCCAGCTAGGAGAAGATGAATTCCGAATATTCTTGGCAAATCAAGAGCAGGCTCACCAGTTCTTGAATCTTCCCATAGATCCAAATCCCAGTATGTCCAGTGCCAAATTGAAGCTAACATCAATAGTCCACTAAATACTATGTGTGCTGCTGCAACACCTTCGAAACTCCAGAATCCAGGTTCAACTCCTGTAGCACCTGTAATATCCCATCCGTTCCAACTACTTGTGATACCAAGTCTTGCCATAAAAGGCATAACGTACATCCCCTGTCTCCACATTGGGTTGAGAACAGCATCAGAAGGATCAAAAATGGCTAATTCATAAAGAGCCATAGAACCGGCCCAGCCGGCTAATAATGCAGTATGCATAAGATGCACAGCGAGTAGTCGACCTGGGTCATTAATAACTACCGTGTGAACTCGATACCAAGGCAATCCCATCGGTTAATTTCTAGTAACTATGCTGAATAAACAGCTAAACATCATGATAGTAAGGGTTTTTTAGTCTTTGAGTGATTTTTGTAAATAAATTTATTTTCTTACAAAAATTGGGCAAATCAATTTACAGGACTGAGTTTACAAGGAATTTTTAGCTAAAAATTGTTAATATTTTGGTCACAATTCTCAAAGTAAAACGCCAAAATAAGAAAAATAACTAAAAAAATGACAACTATCAGATTTATTCGTGAGGATTTAGAAATCCAATGCAATCCTGGTGAAAATTTAAGGGAATTGATAATGAAAGAAAATTTACAACTTTATGGATTAAAAGGTATTTTAGGAAATTGTGGTGGGGCAGGACAATGCAGTACTTGTTTTATTTCAGTTGAAGGTGGAAATAAAAATTCTTTGAGCCCTCTTACATCTGTTGAAGAAGAAAAACTCAAAAATAGACCAGAAAATTGGCGATTGGCATGCCAAACATTGATAAAGTCTTCTTCAGTAATTTTAACAAAACCACAATCCCCCCCCTCAAATTTGGAAGAACTAAAAAAAATTAGTGAAAATAAAAAATTGCCTCGTTAAATTGTTTAAGACTGTTAATCAGTTTATTAAATTTGTTTATTTTTCCACTTTATTCCAAGTTATATGTCTATAGTCTTATTACCTAGTTATAGAACTACTAAAATTAAATGGAAACAACTAACTTTGGATTCGTAGCCAGTCTTTTATTTGTAGGGGTACCAACAATATTCCTAATAGGTTTATTTATTTCTACTCAAGATGGAGAAAAATCAAGCTTCTACTCTGACTCTAGTAAAGGTAGGCTTGGCCCAAAACGCTGAAGCCTCAATAAATGCTTACTATTTCTGTAGAGGAATTTTTAATATGGAAAAAAAAGCAACTTTCTAAAGGTGGTGATCAGCAATCTTTTTCTGTTTTACTTGATTGTATAGGTGGAATTTCAGCTAGTGATCTAAACTTGATATCTATAAATCTTGAAGGTAACTTATATTTAAACAAAAACTTAGTATTTTTAGAATCTATTTGGAACGACCATTTACTTAAATCTTGCCCAATCCAATATCTTTGTGGAATAACTTTTTGGAGAAACTTAAAATTAAAAGTTACAAACAAAGTACTCATTCCTAGACCAGAAACAGAGCTTATAGTTGATATCGTCTTCAATAAATTTCGAAAGAAATCAGAAAAATTATTTTTTGCTGAATTAGGAACTGGATCAGGTGCTATAAGTATTGCTTTGGCATTGGCTTATCCATTTAGCAACGGAGTAGCAACTGATATAGACCAAGATGCATTAGAAATAGCCACTAAAAATTATATAAATTCTTCTAAACAATCAAATTTGAAATTTTATTGTGGAAATTGGTGGTCACCTCTTGAAAGTTTTAAAGGTAAATTAGACCTCGCTATTTCAAATCCGCCATATATTCCTAAAGATACCTATGAAAAATTACCCAAAGAAGTTAAAAATTTCGAACCTAAAGTTGCTTTATTAGGCGGCGAAGATGGTTTAAAACATATTAGAGAAATAATACAAAAAGCACCATTATTTTTAAAAGAGAAAGGCTGGCTAATTTTAGAGAATCATTTTGATCAAGGTGAAAAAGTAAAACAACTACTTATTAAAAATAAATTTACATCAATAGAAATTGTGAAAGATCTCTCAGGTATTGGTAGGTTTACCATTGGAAGATATAAATAAATTATTATATGTTCATAATCTAAATGAATTTAGTAGACTGCAAATCCGCCTTAAAGACTCTTAAAAGTGGTTTACCTATAATTTTCCCAACTGATACATTACCTGCAATTGGATGCTTGCCAAAATTTTCTAATACTATTTATAAATTTAAAAAAAGAGATAAAGACAAACCCTTAATTCTTATGGGATCAGAATACAAACAATTAATCGATTATGTTCACGAATCAGCTAAAGAAGATTACGAAAATATAGCTTCAAAATATTGGCCTGGAGCTCTGACAATGGTTATTCCTGCTTCAGAAAAGCAGACAACAAATACAATACTCACAAGCAATGATCTTACTCTTGGGTTGAGGATTCCAAATTCTTATGTAGCTCAATCTCTTATAAGAGAAACAGGCCCATTGTTAACTTCAAGTGCAAATATTTCAGGATTTAAAGGATCAACTACAGTTGAAGGTATTTCTATAGAATTCCCTTCTTTAAAAATTTTGGGCCCTATCCCCTGGGAGAAAAGAAGTGGAAAAGCTAGTACAATTATATTTTGGAAGAAAAGTGGAGATTGGAGACTGATTAGAGAAGGACAAGTATTAGTTAGGGAATTGTATTAATGTTTTTATTATTATTTTTTGTTTTATTAATTCAATTTTTTACTTATTGGATATTTGAACCCCTTGCATCTTTTTTAGAGTATGTTCTCGAAATAAGATTTTTTCCTATCATTGCTCTGATAGGTTTAGTCTTTTTATTTTCAGCAAAGAATATTGAACAGAATTAAATAAGTCACAATGCCGGCTAACAGATTTGAACTGATGACCTTCGCTTTACAAAAGCGCTGCTCTACCGCTGAGCTAAGCCGGCAATCTCTTAATCTTACAATTAGGGAGGGATAATTATCAGTATTTTTTAGCTTTTTTTAAATTTATTACTTTTTGATATCTTTATTTACTTTACCAGTTTTATCTGTTTTATCTGTTTTTTTGAATTTTATTTCTCCAGAAATAGTTCTTTTGATTGGTAAATTTGCAACTAATGCAGTCATTCTATCCTCAGTCTCTAAACTTACTGCCACCTCATCAAAATCAATCTCAACATATTTAGCAACAACATCAAGAATTTCTTTCCTCATTTTATCTAAAAGATCAGTTGTTAAGGAACTCATATCAACTCTGTCATGAGCAAGTACAAGTTGTAATCTTTCTCTAGCTGTATTTGCACTAGACGTTTCCCTGCCTAGTAATTTATTTATAAGATCTCTGAGAGTCATCATTTTAAAAAACCTTTGTTTGCATTAATCTCATGAACTTATCTTTAAGACTTTTACCTTCTTTTTTGGGATCGATAATTGGTACATCTTTATTTGTGAGTCTTTGAGAAACGTTCAAATAACATTTTTTTGCAGGAGATCTACCATCTGAAAGTGTCAGTGGCTCTCCTCTATTGGTACTTATTATTACCTGTTCATCTTCTAAAACAATACCTAATAAAGGTAAAGAAAGGATCCCTTGAACATCTTCGATGGATAACATTTCTTGACTTGCCATCATGTTAGGGCGAACTCTATTGATTACAAGTTGGATAGGCTCAATATCTGAAGTATTAAGAATCCCTATTACTCTATCCGCATCTCGCACTGCGGATAATTCTGGGTTAGTGACAACGATAGCTTCTTTACAGGCTGCAAGAGCATTTTTAAAGCCATCTTCGACACCAGCAGGACAATCTACTAAGACAAAATCAAAGTTCTCACTAAGTAGCTGACTAATTTTTTTCATATCTTCAGGCTTCATCCAATCCAACATCCTTGGATCTCCAGCAGGAAGAAGAGCAAGATTAGGTTCTTTTTTATGTCTAACTAATGCTTGGTCAAGACGACAATTCTTGTCAAGAACATCTTGAGCGGTATAAATGATGCGATTTTCTAATCCTAAAAGAAGATCTAAATTTCTTAATCCAAAATCAGCATCTAATACAGCAGTTGTTGCCCCGCTATTAGCTAGTGCTATGCCTAGGTTTGCAGTTAAAGTTGTTTTACCAACCCCTCCTTTACCTGAACAAATTAATATTGTGCGAGTATTCTTCCCCACGATTTTAAAGATTTTACAAATGATAAAGCCACTTGCAGAAAGATAAATATTTTAAAGATTAAGTAATTCTTAAATTTATCTAGTTTGAATTAATTTATTGCAAATTATTGATTAATTTTTATTTTCGATTATGTGTGGTTTGATAATTATCGTTTGTTTATCTATTATCGCAATTTCTGGATAACAATTTTTGGGCTTATCCTTTGGCCCTATAGCTATCACATCTGCAATTCTTAACTGTAAAGGGTTTAGATAAAGTGATGCAATCGAGGCATTTTTATTTCCACTTTTCCCTGCAAATGCTATCCCTAGTAATTTCCCCCAAACGTAAATATTTTTCTTAGCTGAAACTATTGCTCCTGGATTTACGTCTCCAATAATGCATAGGTTTCCATTTGAAGATATTCTTTCACCCGATCGTACAGTTCCTTTGTGAAGAATCTCGTCGTTCTTTCTTGAATTTAATAATAGTAACTTATTTTTAATCTCTTGTTCTTTTATAAAAGTTGAATCTATTTTTAAAGACTTTCCACTTAGAATTGTATTTCTATTATTTGAGTAAATACATAAAGAATTAGTATTAATTTTGTCAAAATGATTTTTTAATTTTGATAATTGATGAGAACTTATTGACTCATTCACTGCGAAAATTTTTGCTTCTAAAGGTTCCTTGATGAAAGAAAATCTTTTGAAAGTTTCATGGATATCATCTAAATCTAACAAAGAAAAAGTTTCTAAATATTTGCGTTTAGTATTTTTTAAAACGATTTCCATTGAATTAAATCTAGGAATTGTTTTTTATTAATAAAATTTCATTTTTAATTTCATTTTTGATTATATCTGGATAAATAATAAAAGAGCTTTCCTCGGATCTCATTAAAGTTTTTATTAATGCAGAACTATTTTCTAGTGCGCTTTGATTAGTGCCGTCCCATATTTTTAGTGCATTATTAGATTCAAAACCTTTAAAAGACCTTTCCTTAATCCCGCAAAATATTTCTGAATCGTAACCATTCTTTTCACATAATTTTGAGGCAAATGCAAGGATTTTTAGTCTGTTCATCTTACTTAAAAAACTTATGTCTGATCCCTTTAATAAATCTCTATCAATAAACATTTTGCATAGTGTAGAAAGTGGTTCAAAAGAATCATCTTTCCATCTAATTAAATGATAATAAAAGGTTACATCATCATTTCTTATGAAATCATCAAAATCAACCTTTGAAGGTGAAAAAATCCATTTGTATAGATAATTATCTAACCAAATGTTCTTACCATAATTATGTTTTATTGTGTTTAATATTTTTTCCAAAATCCATGTTGATATTTCGTTTATCCTGTGATTGTAGATTGTTCTATACATCAAGTTTCTAAGTACAAGGAAATGCTCAATAGCGATAACTCCTTTTGGTTTGATTCCGATATTTCCATCAGGTGAAAAGGTAAGAGCTGAAATTATTCTCTCTAAATCTACTAAGCCATAATTAGTACCCGTGTTATAACTATCTCGTAAAAGATAATCGAGACGATCGCAATCTATCTCACTACTTATCAGTGTTTTTAAAGGTTTTGCAAATAGTTGTTTTGATTGAAATAATTCACCAATTTTTCTGGGTAATTCGTTGTCGTACTTTTTGAGGATTGAATTTATTGGCGAATAATTTGTAACTAAGTTTTCAGACCATTGTTCGTGATCATGCTTGAATATTTTTTCACTGGTATGGCTTAAAGGTCCATGACCTAAATCATGTAGTAGAGCTGCTCCATAAAGAACAAATTTATTTTCACAAAATGAAGATTTACTTTCAATTAATCTCTTATAAATTTTTCTAGCTATACAAAAAACACCAATTGAGTGAGTAAATCTACTTGCTTCTGCACCATGAAAAAGTAATGATGCGGCTCCAAGTTGTTTTATTCTTCTTAGTCTTTGAAAAGCAACTGTATCAATTAATTCCATGATCATTAATTCTTCTGGATTTCCTGCATCAAGTAATATTTCTTTATGAATTGGATCATGAAAAATTCTTTTAATACTCATAATTTTAAGATTTTTATTTTCAATCTTTAGCCATTTAAAGATTTAATTTCTTCATTGTCTAATTCAACTGTTTGAACTGAGACCTCTTCTTTTTCTAGAAGTGATCCCAGAAATAATTCTGCATTCCTCACCCATTTATCGTCAGTACTTCCAAAGACACTTGCTTCCGGTAGATCAAGTAATTTGTCAGGAGTCATACCTTGGCCTTGAATATTATTACCATTGGGGGTTAAGTAACTAGCCACTGTTATAGCAATACCACTATCTTCTCCCAAACTTTTTAGAGATTGAATTAAACCTTTCCCATAGGTTTGTTCTCCCATAAGAATTGACCTCTTATTATCTTGTAAGGAACCAGCAAGTATTTCACTGGCACTTGCGGTACCTTTATTTACTAAAGTCACCATTGGTCCATCAAAAGATGTCTCTTTTTGAGAAATAATTGCATCTTTGATTCCATTTCTATCTTTTGTCTCGACTACAGGTTTCTCACTCAATAATGAGTCTGCAACTGCTATGCCTGAGCTTACTAGTCCCCCTGAATTATTTCTAAGATCCAAGATCAAGCCCTCAACCTCTTTCTCATTTAACTCTTGAAGTGCCTCTTCAACTTTTTTGGGTACGCTTTCGCTGAATTGAGTTATCCTTAAATATCCAATTGTGTGAGAATCGTCTCTTAATCTTTTTGTCCTAACTGGTCTGAGATCTACTGATCTCCTCTCTAAATCAACTTCCCTAATTTCTCCAAATTCCGAAGATACTTCAACTAAAACTTTTGTCCCTGATTCACCTCTTAACTTAGAGGCAGTACTTGCAAGCCCTAATTTTTCTGACGAGATTCCGTCCACTTTTTCTATCAAATCCCCGCTTACTATTCCAGCTTCTTCAGCTGGGGAACCCCCAAGAGTAGAAATAACTTTAATTTTATTTTTATCATCTTCGCCTAATTGAAGCCCAACACCATTAATTTCACTCCCAAAATTACTTGATTTTAGAAGTTCATAATCTTTTGGGCGTAAAACTCTCGTGAAGGGATCGTCTAGAGGTCTTAACATATCTTCAATTGCGGAATAAGCCTCTTCACTTGTTTCAATTTGTTTCTGTAATGTTTTTTGTCTAATTCTTTTCCATTGGATTTCATCAAACTTTTCTGGATCATAAAAACCTTCGTTTACCAAGGTCCAAGCGTCAAGTACTAATTGCCTGCTATCACTGAGAGCATCCACTCTTTCCACCAACAAAAGATTGATAGAAAAGACGATGATCATTGATGCAGTGATCAAAGTTTTGAATGTTAAAAGTTTGTTAAAAGATGAATTCATTGGGTTAAGTGTTAACGCCAAGTAAAAGAATTTTAAGTAAGCTCTTTATATCAAAGCTAATTTTTTTTTGGATGGCGAATTCTTCATCCGTTTATGACTGGTTTCAAGAAAGGCTTGAAATTCAAGACATAACTGACGACGTTACTTCCAAGTACGTACCCCCTCACGTAAATATTTTTTATTGTTTAGGAGGCATAACTTTAGTATGCTTCCTAATTCAATTTGCAACAGGTTTTGCAATGACTTTTTACTATAAGCCAACAGTTACACAAGCTTATAGTTCAGTCAGTTATTTAATGACCGATGTGAGTTTTGGATGGCTAATAAGATCTGTGCATAGATGGAGTGCTTCAATGATGGTTTTGATGCTAATCCTTCATGTCTTCAGGGTTTATCTTACCGGAGGTTTTAAAAGGCCAAGAGAATTAACTTGGGTTACAGGTGTTTTAATGGCTGTTATTACTGTCGCTTTTGGAGTGACAGGATACTCCCTACCTTGGGATCAAGTAGGTTATTGGGCAGTTAAGATTGTTTCAGGTGTTCCTGCTGCAATACCTGTAATTGGTGACTTTATGGTTGAACTACTTAGAGGCGGAGAAAGTGTTGGGCAATCAACTTTAACAAGATTCTACAGTCTTCACACTTTTGTATTGCCATGGTCATTAGCAGTCTTCATGTTGATGCACTTTTTAATGATTCGTAAACAGGGTATTTCAGGTCCTCTATAAACTCTTATACTTAAACCATTATTAGTTCTCCATATGTCTACGTTAAAAAAACCAGATCTATCTGACCCAAAATTGAGAGCAAAGTTAGCTAAAGGTATGGGCCATAATTATTATGGTGAACCAGCTTGGCCAAATGATTTACTATACATCTTCCCAGTAGTTATCTTAGGAACTATTGCCTGCGTAGTTGGACTAGCAGTTCTTGACCCTGCAATGTTGGGAGACAAAGCTAATCCCTTTGCAACACCCCTTGAAATTCTTCCTGAATGGTACCTCTATCCAGTTTTTCAAATACTTAGAGTTGTTCCTAATAAACTTTTGGGTATTGCACTTCAAACTTTAATTCCACTGGGATTAATGATTTTGCCCTTTATAGAGAACGTAAATAAGTTTTCAAATCCATTTAGAAGGCCTATAGCAATGTCTGTTTTCTTATTCGGAACTTTTCTAACAATATATCTTGGTATTGGGGCGTGCTTGCCAATTGATAAATCACTAACCTTAGGACTATTTTAGGCTTAAATTTTAAACATATCTAGATCGTTATACTCATTTCTTAAAAAGTGATTCATCAATAAAAATC
>CACAXS010000010.1 GCA_902536545.1 uncultured Prochlorococcus sp.
TTTTAAAAATTTAAAATAATTCGTTAAATATAAATTTTGTATAAAAATAAAAAAATAGTTTTCCTACAATAAACATTAAAAAAAAATATCCGTTATATTAGTTTAATCTCAATATGAGATCAGATTAGAAATATAAACGGTAAATTCATAGGGCTTATTCTAATTATTTATTGCTTCTTTTTACCTATATTTTGAAAACTAGTTTCAGTTAAAAGATGAATACCCAAGAACTTAATGTCAACTACAAAAAGCTTTTAAACAAAGCTGCTCAAGCAAACGGTCGTAAGGAAACTGTTTCTTACTTAAACCGAGCTGCTAAAATCAAGTCAAAACTCTACTCAACTTCTAAAGTAAATTGCTTCAGATGTAATGGAGCAGGTTTTCTAAGAATTTCATTAGATGAGACTAAAACGTGTCTATCTTGCTATGGAAAGGGTTTTTTAGTTCAAGAAATTCAGCAGCTTTAAAACATTTTTATTAATGAAAGATCTCATTCAAGCTCATAAAAAAATAATTAAAACAGTAAAAGAACAACTAGGCTTTTCTGATTATGGTATGTACTGGCTGGCTTTCCTAGAAGGGGGATTAACTATATGGTTGTTGAATAGAATATTTTCCACTGGTTAAATTTTTAATTTTGATTAGTCTAAAAAAAATAATTAGGGTATTAAATTTATTAATTTATCGAAACCATTTAAAAAGTTGTAGCATGGTAAAAAACAAATATGCAATTACTGGGATTAATTCTTCTACTAGCTAGTAGCTGGTACTTATGGAAATTAACATCAAACTTTCTTGATGAACCAACAAAAAAAGAGCTGAAAAATAGTTTTAATAATCTTAAAAATAAATTCTCTGAGGGCAAACAAAACTTCTCTAAAGCAAAAATAGGTGAAGCTTGGGAAAAATATAGAAAAGAAGGTGGAGCCTTATCTAATAAAGACAAAAGCTAGTGGACTTTTTTATTATTACAATTCTCACTAAAGATATATCTAGAATTGATTTAATTGGTATTTTGATTGGTCATTTAATTTTTGGTGTTGCATTTACACGGCTTTTAGATTGGACGTGGTTGAAGAACCTCATGAGTGAAGAAGAAAAAACAAGGATGCTTAAAAGTTATACATGGAAAGACTTATTAGTTGATGGAGCAATTGTTACGGTAGTTCTAGGAATAATCTTTTTAATAATTAGCATTTTTTTATAAATGAACGTAACTTACATACTTTTATTTTTTTTAATGATCTCAATTGTGATTTTTACTCAAATAATAAATTCCTCAGACAAAAATCAGAATAAATGACAGAAGTAACTAACAACTCCTCAACTGGGTGGTACTTAATAGCTTTGGTAAGTAGTTTATCTTTTTTAGCTTTAATTTACTTCGGCCAAAAAAGATAGAGTACATTTTGAAAGACTATTTTATTTCATAAAAAAACTCTTCAACTACTTGAGATGAAGAGCTTTTGATTATTAAGTGGCTGATTTATATAAATCTATTGATTATAAAACCTTTTTTCTTAATCAAAGAAAAAGAGACCGATGAATGTGATGAAGATACTGAATTCACGGTCCCTTTGATAACCGCATTTTTGGGTAGATACGACAATGAATCACCTCCTTTACTAATGTTTTTTTTAAGATAACCAAAAGAATTAAACAAGGAAAGCAATATGTTAAAAATTTAAAAGTTTTTTAACAAATCTACGAATTAAATCTCTTGTAAATAAAAATATAGTTATTACCAAGGCAAAACTTCTCCGTTGGCATGCCAAAACGTACCCGAGTTATTTTTATTTAAAGAATCAATACGTTTTAAAAGGCTATTTGCTGATTCTTTAGGACTAATTCCATTTCTTGTAAAGTCAGTCATTCTTGTACTCACTAACCCTGGATGTAAGATAGCTACATAAATATCTTCATTTGATAAATCTATAGAGAGTGATTTAGCTGCCATGGACAAGGCAACTTTAGACATCCTATAACCATAAGAACTTCCAGATGAATTATCTTCAATAGATCCCATTCTACTTGTGATAAAAGCAACTTTAGAAGTTCTTTTTAAAAGGTGTTTAAGTGAATGAGTCATACAAATTGGGCTTAATGCATTAACTTCAAATTGACGCAAAATACTTTTTTTATCTAAGTTATCGAAAGAATTAAATTCATAAATTCCTGCATTATGAATTAAGCAATCTAAATTAACTCCAGATAATTTTTTACACAAATTTGTAATCGATTCATTAGAAGAAATTTCTATATTCTCTTCAATTCTTACTCCTAAATCTTTAAGTTCTTTTGAAGCTTTCCTGCACGTTGCAATTACATTATCTCCCCTATTATGAATTTGCCTACATAATTCTAATCCAATTCCCCTATTTGATCCTGTAATAAGATAAGTCGGCATCTTTAAATTAAAAGATAAAAAATTAATCTAAATCCAAATGTAAAAAAAACAAACTAGAAAAAGAAAAAATTTATATAATTCCTTATAAGATTCATTAAAGTTATAATAGATTTTGATATTCAAAAGATTTTATAAAAGAAAGTAAAGATATTTTTATCATCAAAACTTAATGTATGGAAAATTTCAATCAAGACTTTATACAAGAGATTATTAGGTTAACGTGGAGAAATCCTGCTTTCATGGCTATAGCTATTGCATTAGTGTGGCTTATCCCACAATTATTTATCAGAAAAATAATGGCAAAAAAATATGATCAAAGAAAAATAGAGATTCAGAAAAATAAAATTCAGAAGCTTTACCCAACCAATACTCCTAAATAAGATTTTATTTATAAGCTGATCTAATTAATCAAAAAAAATATTTTTTGCATCTAAGTAAAATATGACCTTCAAAATAATTAGAATTGATGGGAAAGATGACGAACTAACGGCTCAAAGTTTTTATAATTATTCAGATGCATACGATTTTTTAGAGGAACTATATGGAGATTTATGTTGCTCAGATGTGGATTATGGAGACATAACCTATTACGATATTGTGGAAAATAATTAAAAAAAATATTAATGGAGAACAAAAAATGGGTTCCCTCCCAAGAAGATAATTTAGGGGTAATAACGAGTGTATATGAATTCATTAAAGAAGAACTTTCAGAACTTCAAAAAGAAACTGGATGTCCCGATTCATTTATTTATGATTTTATTGGCAAGATACAAAATGAATGGCATCCTGAATCTTGCCACTCCATAGTTAGAAATAAAAAAAGGAAAAATTAGAAAATATTAAATCTTCAACTCAAATTTATAAACTTCTTTAATATAATTTAAATTTAAAAATATCAAAGCATGATTATTAGAATACTAGGCATCGTACTTATCCTTGGTAGGATGGCATATTATAGTTTAGTTTTGACGGGACAAAGCAACCTTTAGTTTTTTTAACTTTTGAAAATTCCTCATGAAATGGCCTCCTACTCTTTGTTGGACAGCACCCAAGACTATTAATGGTAACAGGCATTTTCAAGTTAAAGCTTATGGTGGTAAAAATGAAGAAAGATGGGTTGATCTTTTTCCTACCAAAGATAAAAAAGATATTAAAAGGATTTCATGGACAAAACTAAAATCAGAATGGACTACTGGATGGTTAAGGCTCCCAAAAGATAAAGATTAATTTATTTATGTAAACAAATATTATTAACCAGAAAATTGTAAAAAATAATACCTAGTACAAAAAAAATAACTTATAAGATTTTAAAAAAGTTGTTTAATATGAATCCAGAACCGAAGAAAAAACTTCCTAATAAAAAAGTTATAAGTTCAGCAAAATTTGAGGCTAAAGAACAATTCACAAAATCTGCACTAGAAAATTTAAAAACAGAAAACGAAAGACTATTTAATTCACTAAAGAAATCTGGGGAAATTAAAGAATCAAAATAAAAATAGATTTACAGAATTAAATTTTTTTTATTAATATATTGTTTTATAGATTGAGAAATGATTGAAAAAATCTCTTTAGCAAATTCTCATTTACCTCAACTTATTGGGTTCGTACTTATGTCAATTGGTTATACATTAGGCAATAAATTCTGCCTTCCAGAAATTAAACAAAAGTAAGAAATTCTAGTCATTAAATTTTTTTTATAAATAACATTGAAAAATATTCCTGTTAAAAATTTTTCAATACTCTATTTGATTAGGGAAAATAAGACTTTAAAGCTAATTTGTAATTCGATTAAAATAATACTTTGACATAATTATCACATAAATGTAACATTAAGGTCTTTAAAAATGTGAAATCCGAAGAAAAAGTAAGAATTCATACTAAATTTTTTTTAATATGTTACATTTGTTAATAATTCAAGTTAAGGTTTCCTCTATCAATAAAGCAGATACAAGGAAATGTTTGATACATACTAATGTCATTTACTCTTTGGATTACTAATCGATCACATTTGAAATCTAAAAATGGATGCTCTTACTAGTTTTATAGTTGTTATCATCGCAATTACTATTCAATTCTCTTTATACGCTATCAAAAGGATGCAGGAACCTTTTGAACCAAATTATTTAATAGATAAAGATTCAAAAAAAATTAAAAACTATATGGGCAAATATTGGAAAAATGCTGAAATAACAAATGGTAGATTAGCTATGATTGGTTTTTTAGCCTTAACAATTAACTACGGTTTTTTTGGGTGGATAATTCCAGGGTTTATTTAAGCGATTAATATATCTAAGATTCAAGAATAAATAAGTCTATCGTTCAAAACAAACTCCCCTTTTAAAAAAAAAATTTTTATTATAAATATAAAAAAAGCTCTTGAGTAATTCTGATTTTGATAAAAATGGTATAGATAGCTATGGAATACATTGGCTTCAATATGCTGCTTTTGCTGTCTCTGGTTTTGCAATATTTACAACCTGGGCCTTTTTTTTTGATGAAAGATTCCATAATTTCATAATGAACATTTTTAGGATAATTAACTGCAGTGGTTTTAACTGTAATGGAGCTTTTTAAAAATCTATGGCTAATCCAGATCAAAAAACAATATTAATCGAGAATGCTTTTGAGGAAATTAAAAATATTTGTATAAATCTTCAAAAAGATACTGATGCTTCGAATTTAGAAGTTAAAAATTTACTAAAAATAATTATGAATGAATGGGAAGAAAAGGATGAACAAAAAACTGATTTTGGATTCAGGTAAAGATAGTCACTTTCTAAGAAGTGACTTTGGAATAAATCATCTTAATATGAACAGATTTTTACTTTAAAAATTTAATAATTATAATTTCACATTTTTTTAGGAAAAATAAAAAAAAATGAATCTTAATAGAAGAATCATTCCAGTTTTAGCATTAGTTTTATTTAGATTTAAATTTTATAATCTAGCGCCTCAGGTGGACTGTCAATCATTAGATCCCCCTATTCCGATTTACTTATAAAGAAAATAAATCAGTAAAAATGCTGATTTATTATTTTCTAAAATGTTTGAATTAAAGAAGCCAATTCTGGTGCATCTAATAAAAGTGCAAAAAATGTAAGCACAACTAATAACAATATGGAAAAGTAAAATTGAATCATACTTTAAAATTACTTAATAAGAATTTTTTAAGTTGTATTAAATAATGCTTTGTTTACATAATTAAATATCTACAACTAAATAAGTTTAATTAGAGAATAGTTTAGATGCTTCAAGAAATAATATTATCCCATTTTTTTGCCAATACTCACAACCTTTGAGTGAATGATCACCCTGTGCTATGCGTTTTTCATATCTTGGCTAGATCAAGATAGTAGCAAAAGTTTCTGCAGTGCTCTAGCGAAAGTGATTGCATTAAATACAAATCTTTGTTCATTTTCGTTTCAGGGTAGATTCTTTTAGATATTCCGATTTTAACGGATTTAACTTTATCATTATTATTGGAATTTATTAGTAACAATTTGCCAACCTCCTGAAATTAATTCATTCCATGTTTCACAAGCACAATCAATAGAATGAAGTCTTGAATTTTTAATTTGGGCTGGTTCACCTAATTCATTTGCATAGAAAAGATGAGTATATACTTTTAAATTATTAGATAAAGATTTCTTATAAATCTCAAAAAAAATTAATAAACCACTTTTTTTGTTAAACAACCAGCCAGTTGGGGGGTCAATAAGGCTGCTACGATAAAAATAAGTCCGAACATTAGCAACTCCTGAAGTCATGAAGATAATACAGTTGTACTATTAATATAAATGTACTACTCGTCTGCGTCAAGTATAATTACAAGTAATTATTTAGATATTAAAATTTCTTTCAAGAAAAAATCAGCCGTAAACTTCTTATTTGGTAATAGTGTATAAAAGTAACTCCTTGAAAAGGAAAATAATATTTAAAGAGTATATATAAAAGAATGCAATGTATCGAAACCCCTTCTATTTAGTATGGAACAAAAGTTGAGAAAGGAGAATCACTACTAGAATATGCGGATAGATTAGTCTTGAAAGAGCAAAGGATTAGAAAATCAAGATATTATTCTTGGCTTAAATTTATTAATGAAAAAACAATAGGTTAAGCAAACCTTCAATTACTAAAGTAATTGTTGACAATTAATTTAAAATAGAAATTAATGATTTATTTTTTGTGTCCAATAAATTTTATGAATGGTGGAAAAACCATAGAAAAGTTGTAACCTATGGAGCTTTTATTATCTTGTTTGGTTTTTATTTATCTCCTATTGTCAAAGAAGCAAAATACAAAAACCAATGTATTAAATACTCTACCAAAGGAGCATTAACCAAATTTAATAAGGACGAAATCGGAGAAACTTTATTAAAGGAAACAGGTTTGAATATTGAAGAACTAGCGAAGATTGAAGGTTATAAGAATTGCATTAATTAAAAAATTTACAAAATTACGTTGAGTTTTTAAATGATTAAGGGTATATTTAAAATTATTTTATAAATATTATTATTTGGTTTTATATCAATAAATCCAAAAACAAGATATATGGTTGGCATATCTCTAAAACAAATTTCTTCATCTCTTTTATGGACTGTCAAATATGAAGATACAGAAAAATGGATCATAGATAAATCAAGTTGGATAGCTAGCCAAAAATTTAAACTATCTTATTAAATGAAGACTTATTTAAAAGAACGAATTGAATGGTATGACGATAATTATAGAAATAGTAATGCTTTAATTTCTGATAAGCAGTTCGACCAACTTGAAAAGAATTTATTAAGAACAAACCCTAATTGTGATTACTTTAAAAAGAAAAATAAATTAGTTTTACCTTCATTAGAAAAGGATTCATTAGATGATTTTTTGAAAGGATTATTAGTAAATACAAGATTATTAATTGAGCCTAAAATTGATGGTTGTGCTGTTGCTCTGCAATATAGAGATGGAACCTTGGAGAAAGCAATTTCAGGAAAAGGGGGCGACGTTACTAGTAAACTTTTTAAAGTCCAGGACATTCCCAATAATCTCTCTTTTCGAGGTGTCCTTCAAGTTAGAGGTGAATTATACGCGCCTAACCAATGTCCAAATATCTCAAAAAGAATCGCGTCTGGATTTCTAAGAGCTAAAGAAGGATTTTCTGAAAGTCTTAGCTTCTGCGCATTTCAAATACTTAATTCAAAACTTAACCAATATGAGTCCAAAAAGAGTCTTTCCAAACTAGGCTTCACGATCCCTCAGGATATTGCATGCAACTTTACGAGCCAAGTTCAAGTATTTAGAAAACAGTGGCTAGAAGGAAATCTTTTTAGGAAATATCCAACAGATGGAATAGTAGTAAAGATAAATTCTAGAAAATTACAATTAATTAGAGAAAAATCAAATTTAGATTATCCTTATTGGCAAGTGGCAATAAAAAGTTAATGGAATTAGTACACCAGATTTTTCCTACTTGGCATATTTACATGGACATGTTTTTGGTTGGCTTTGCAACTTACGGTTTTCTAATAATTAAGAAAAAAATAAAAACCAAATAAATAATTCATAAATAAATTTTTTAAATCATCCGTTATCCTTAAGCATGGACTTAAGTTGTTCGCTATCTAATTGTTCAAGATAATTTCTCATTGCCAACCATGATCTTCTGCTTTCTAACCTTCCACTTTGCTTAAATAAATTTGCGGAAACTTGATCTATCAATTCTTTATGAGTCATATTTATATTCTTCATCAAGTTCAATGACAACACCATTAAAAAATTCTGCTAATAATTTTGATGGGTCTTGTATAGATATCTTTCTATCTAATTTTGATAGTTTCTTTTTGATTGGATTTAAGTTAGTCATACTGATTCAGGTAATTCAAGTTCTTCAAAAGTCCAACCTTCTAATTGAAGGTCATGCCATTTATCCCAAGCATTATCCAAATACATTTGAGTGGATGATTTAATCGCCGTTGGCTCACCAAGATCATTTGCATAATATGTATGAGCAAAAATTCTCATACTATTTCTTGGAGATTTTTTATTCCTTATAAATAAAATTAATCTGCTGCGGTCTGGGCTAAGTAACCAACCACTTGGGGACTCATTACGATAACCGTAAGAAAAATTAGTCCAAACATTAGCTCCTCCTAAAGTCATTACTTAATAATACATATGTACTATTAATATAAATACATTAGAAATGAATCGTCAAGTATTTTGGGCACAAATTATTCATACTCATCACAAATAGAAAATAAAAAAAGCTAGCCCATATTATTAAAAGCAAGCTCGTGATGATTTTATGTAAATAACTTTGCTGACAATCTACAATCAAGTTCAATTATCCCTTCATCAATTAAGCTGTAATTTTTAAATACAATTTCTAAAAAATAGAAAAATAACTATAAATCAGGATTCGATTAATCATGATTAAATCAATCTTAAGGATTCATGCAAAATTTTTGATACCGATTATTTTACAACTACGACAGTTCTGGTGATCGAATCGACCAAGGTTGATCAACTATATCTTCACTAGTCCATGGTCTATAATACCAAGGTAATTAACTCTCTAACCTTTCAGGAAAGAAAGTTAAGTAATCAGAAATTAAACTTTCGAGATTAATTCTGAACTATCTTAAAAATAAAGTCGTTAGTAAATACTGAAGAAGTGAGTAATCACATTTACTATCAAAACTAATTTTCAGGAAAACTCTTAATCTGATTAACAAATAGATCTCCTTCTGTCGTCACCAATAAAAAGACCCTGAAAGGGGTCTTTTTTAATGCCTTAAATTTTATGAATTGAATTGTTAGTCCACAAAACCTAAATATTTTTATCTCGCTCTCCCGCGATCAGTTAATGCTTTTTCAAAAGTAGAAAAGAAAGTAAAAAAGCTATTCAATGCAACCAACAAAAGAACTACAGATCTTCCATGTTGATTTAATTGAAGTGTTCTTTGAGTCATAATCTTAATAATCTTCGTTGTAATCGGATGGACTTCCAGTTAAAGAACAAACAACTGATTCTTCTTTTTTCATTTCTTTTATTTCCACAATTGGTCTACCCATTTTCTTTAGAACATTTATATCTTCTTTAGTCTGACAACGAGCAATTATGTTTCCTTTTTGATCAAAGCAAATGTAGTAAGTCATTTTATTAAATGCAATTTAGAGTTTGTGGTTTGTTTCAGTTGTAGCAATGCAACTGATTCATAACAACCATATTTTTAATTTAGGACAGCCATGGGTTTAAATGACTAAAAAAAACATACCTCTTCCCGTACCTAAATGTTCTTCAAACCGCACACATTAGATACGCGGTGTTTTAGTCAAATCAATTAGAGCAAAGATGTACTTAAAAAATATATAAAGATCCTTTATGAGTGGAAATTTAGAGAAACTTGTAATTAGTCAATCCAAAATTAAATATCTAAAACCAGAAAAAATGCAGGATGGTTGGACAAATTAATCAAGAATATTAAAGATATGAAAAACAAGTTATCAAGAGATTCTTAGTCGTTTAATAAAAAAGGGGCTGAAAACTCTCAACCCCCAAAAGTCCTAATAAGTTTTTCCTTAGAAAATACCTGGAACAATTTGACCCGTAAAATAGTAAGCCCCTATAAGAGCGAACATTCCAAGCATTGCTGCTTTACCGTTAAGCTTTTCAGCTTTTTCGGTCATAAACTTTTTAGCGAATTCCATAATTATACGAAATAGATTTATATATATAAATTAATTATTCCTTATAGGTAATTGATGTAGTGTTTCCTACCAAAATCATCTTTTTTTAATAAATTTTTTTTTTAATTTATTTTTCTTATTTATTATTAGAAATTTTAGAAAGAAAATATTTTTTAGATCTTTAATTTGAAAGAGAAGAAATTCAAAAAGAAATCAAATTATGTATCTTAGGTAACCGCTTTTTTGTGAAAATTATTCACAATTAGATTCCGACTATTTTTTTATGCAAAAAAATTTAGATGAAAATTCTTATGAAAAAAGAATTGAAAATATTAAGAAAGGAAAATCCTATCTAAAAAGTAATGGGTTTTTTAGATCAAAATCTAACTTATTCGAAGACATTCAAAAATTTATCTATAAAAGGTAATAAAAAAAATTTTTATTTGATTAATTAAATTTCTTCATAAGCAAGAATTCAGATAAAAGAAAGGAAAACTTGAAAAGGTTAGGAGAAATAAAGAATTGAAATTCTATTTCTATAGAAGTCCAAAGAAGCCTACAGTGAAACCAACAGCTACAGAGAATGAGAACTCAATCAAGTCTCTTGGAGCAGAGTTTATAAATAAATTAATTTGAGTCATATTTTATGACTCGAGTGAATCTTTTAAATCAAACTTTGAGGCTTTTTCAGCTTGACACTCAGTATCATTTTCAGCACATACAATCTCTGCTTTTTTATTCATGTGGCTGTTGCAGCCTCCAGCCATAACTGATAATCCGGTTGTAGTTGTTAAACCAGTTAAACAAGCAAATGCAATATAAGGAATAAGTCTTTTCATTTAATTGTTACTTTATGTTAACTCATTATGTTACATAAAAAGCTCAACTGTGAGTAACTTATAATTTTCGGAAATTCATTACGTCATGTTTATGATTCGACTGGTATGTCAAGCTAATTTAATTTACAGTCGATCTAAATTAAAGAGTAACTAGTTCCTTTTTAATAGCAAAGTACGCTATCTGCTTTAATTGATTCTTCAACTAGAACATCCGGCATCACAAACTCTGCCGTAAATCCATCTAGAAGCTTCTCATCGTAACCCCTAGATTTAGCAGACATAATTGAAACATATATGGTAACTTTTGATTTTTTTAAATTTTGAAGATGTTCGTATAAATCTCCAGAACCTTGACCAACTATTTCACCAGCTTTTTTGCAATTTAATATTTGCACTCCGTCGCCTGCTAGAAAAAGAGTTACTTTATGATCGTTTTTTTCTGCAATAAGGGCCACCAATAAACCTAAAGTTACTTTATTTTTGGATTCTAAACCGCTGTAAATATGAACTAAAACTGTATTGTCGGTAATGATAGACATTTGATCCTTCCTAAATTTTGTTTTTATATCTTAAATAAAATCTATTATCATCAGCTGTTTTTTGTGAAACGCTTACTACTTGCATCACAAAAAGCCAGCAATTGAAATTCGATCTACATTAGAAAGTAAAAAAACCTTCTTTTTTGATGATAAACAAATATAAAAGATCAGCTTTTTTTGATATGTCTGATGAACTTTTCTATCAAATTTCATTAATAGGATTTTTAGTTATTTTTAGCTCAATGGTATTTTTTCTTACGAAATATAGAGAAAAAAAAGATAATAATATTAGTCAGATTTCTAAAACTGAACAAATTAAATTTTTAAAGCTTTAATGCAACGATTTATAATTTCACCGTTATTTGCTTTATCTAGATTTTTTATAAATACTTACGGAATATTTTTAAAGTTTTTTCTTCAATTAAATGGTGGTTATTGGTCAAGAATTGGTTTAACCGAAAATATTACAGATGAAAGGATTAAAAAAAGAAGATTATATATTTTACCTTTTTATATTCTTCTGGCTTTATTGTTTGGATTACTATCTGCTTTCTATTGGTATTTGGTGATCCTTTATGTACCACTGTTAATAGAAAGACATTTAAGTCAATTAAATAACAATATTGCTTCAATAATTACTTTTGCTACTTTCTTTGGCTGGCTTTATATTCTTTGTAAAACAAAATAAATAAATAGCTTAATAATGAAGCCAACCATAAATTATTAGAGATCAATTCAAGATATAAAACACACTCATCAAAGAAATATGCATGTGTGAAATCAACAAAAACTTTGAAAATAATAATCTAGGTAAATTAATAAGGGATCTGACGTCCTGCATGAATAAATAGCCCAAATCCAATCCCTATCAATAAATCATTTAGCTAAACCGAACCATGCAATACCCACAGCTATTTAAGGAAATCTATTATTATTTAATAGGAATGGGTTAAGAACCTTATATTAATTAACTACTTAAATGAACAAACACAAACACCTCGCTAAGAGGTATGTATCTTTGATGGAGCGAGCTAGTAATTCTATTGGTAGGAAGGAAGCAATTTCTCTATTACATAAGGCAGAAAAAATTAGATTAAAAATGGCTAGCACCGAAGAATTGGAAGTTTTTTACCACTTGAATGATTCAGACCCTTATTTCGCAAGTTATAGAAAAATCAAAAAAAAATGAAAAATGTCTGAAGGTAAATATATACCTTTTTAACGTAAAGAATTCCCCTTAGCTCAACAGAAAACTGTTGACCAATAACTGATTTAATAATTGTAAATATTAAACACCTATACTACATTGTTTTGGAGGACTGTTTGATATGGGGTTATAAAGAGGAGGAGACATTATCAAGAAAACGACAGATGATATGTATTACTTGCAATCACTACAGATACAGCACGATAGGTTCTTGTGTTACCATCCTTACTTGTTCCTTTCGTCAAAAGCTCATTCCTCAAGGAGATCATCTCATTAAGGGCTGTACATACTTGAGAGAAAACAGTAGGATCTTTCCCCAAAAAGTCGCTTGAAATCCACAGAACAAAATTCAGCGCTTCTATCATAAAGTTACTTACAGAATTCTAATGAAATCTCTTCTTGCAAGTAATAGATCAAAAGTCATATTAGGTATTGGAATTTTAGCAATTGGTATTGGTGCGATATCAAAAAAAGTTGTCAGCTACCCATCAAGAGGATGCATGAAAGGAGTTCAAGAAATGACCTTTGATTTAAATAAATCCATTCTCAATAAGTCTTGGACAAGCTGATATCTGAAAATTTAAATATACATACCTTACCAATCGTCAGCTGCAAATAGCTACTATAACTACAATTACAGTTACAACACTTTTAAGATATCATATCAATTGAAATAAAAAGAAATTTCAAGAACCGTTGCAATAACAAGTTTTTGAAAGGTTTACCGGATCCCCGTCAGTTCTCTGCTGCATCGACCTGGAAAAGCCAGAAGAGGATTCAAAGTGGGCTTTCGTTTCCGATTACAAGATCGGTTTACTACCGCATCACGACAGTCTCCTCATGTCGAAAGAGAGTCAGATCAGAGCACATAAAGAAGAACTTAACCAAAGATCCAGTAATCTAACTCTAACTTATTTTTTTATGCATTTGGAGATGGCCAAATGTCTCTTACCATAGTTAATAAAACTTGAGCCTCATCATATCTTTCTGAATGCGTTTTACCATTTAATAAAAATGTGATGTGAGCCATTTTTCTTCCAAGTTTTTCGCGAGATTTGCCATAACAATGAATATTAGAGCCCTCAATTTCACATAACATTTTAATTCTAGTTTCCATTGAGATTGGAAAATTCTTTCTTAATCCCAGTAAATTTATCATAATTGCCCCTTCACAGTTCATTTTAATTTCAGGTGGCATTATTCCAGAAGAAATGCAAACATATTGATCAAACTGACTTGAAGTGCAAGCTTCAATAGAGAAATGAGCTGAGTTATGTGTTCTAGGAGCTATTTCATTAATCAAAAGACCATTATCTCCATAGAAGAATTCAATAGCTAAAACTCCAACGTAATTAAGTTCATTGACAATTGAAGAGAAAATATTTATTGCAAATAAGTTTAAATCATATTCACTTGTTGCAGGTGCAAGAACCCAATCACAAACATGGTTAGATTGAAATGTCTCAACTATTGGAAAGAATCTTATCTTACCGGTCCTATCTCTTGAACCAACAAGAGCCAGTTCTTTTTCATACTCTATCCATTCTTCTATTAACCATTCATCAGAATTGTTCTCTGTTAAAAAAGAATCTAAATCTTCTTTTATCTTTATTTTTTTATTCCCTTTACCGTCATATCCACCTTTATTTGATTTTGCCATTAGAGGATAAGTCCAGTTATTGACTTCCTCATCCGAGAGATTTTTAAAATCTTCAATACTTATCCATTTTGGACAGGGAATATTCATTCTATCTATTAATTTTTTTTGAGAAAACCTATCTACTAATGGCTTAATTGCATTAAGGCTTGGAATAAAAATATCGTTATTGTCAATTAAATTTAATTTATCAATTTTTATCCATTCATTTTCAAAAATTATTTTTTCACATTCATTAATTAATGATTTATTACCTCTTATCTTTAAAGGATCAGCTTCTATGACATGATCTGCTTTTGAACCAGCAGGATCATTACAAGATTTTGTTTGCACACATACTTCTAAATTTCTTTTTTTTGCTGCCTCGGTTAACATCAAAGCCAATTGACCTCCCCCAATTATTCCTAGGGAATAATTTTTCTTAATATCGTTTATGTTTTTTTTTAGACTCATAGCATGATTTTATTACCATTTCTAATTCTTAACAACTGAAATTTTAAGTATCTAGAGCTTAGATTTTGCTAATATATAAAGTATTTAATACCAAATATTTATAAATTTTAACCAGGTAATCAATTGTGAATAAGAGAACAATATTAGTCCCATTAGGTGATAAATCATACGAAGTAACTCTAGAAGCAGGGATACTGAATAATATCAGCGAAGAACTCTTAAAAATTGGAATAACAAAGAATAGAAAAATACTTGTGATAACAAATGAAGAAATATCAAAATTATACGGAGAAAAATTCTTAAATAATTTAAAAGATAATCAATTTCAGGCAAAAATGTTCCTTATAAAAGCTGGAGAATCATATAAAAACTTAAAAACCTTAAGTGAAATATATGATGTTGCATTTGAATTTGGTTTAGATAGGAATTCAATAGTTATTGCCCTTGGAGGAGGAATTGTTGGAGACGTAAGTGGTTTTGCTGCTGCGACTTGGCTGAGAGGTATCGAATATATTCAGATTCCAACAACATTATTATCAATGGTTGATTCATCTGTGGGCGGAAAAACAGGAGTAAATCATCCAAAAGGTAAGAATTTAATTGGAGCTTTCAATCAACCTAAAGCAGTTTTTATTGATCCAGAAACTTTAAAAAGTTTGCCCAAAAGAGAATTTAATGCAGGCATGGCCGAAGTAATAAAATACGGAGTAATAAGAGATAAAGTACTTTTCGAATACTTAGAAATTGAAAAAAACAAGAATGAACTTATAAATCTCAAGAATGATTATCTAATTAAAATAATTAATAGTTCAATAAAAACAAAGTCTAATATTGTTTCTCAAGACGAACATGAAAATGGCGTAAGAGCAATATTGAATTATGGCCATTCTTTTGGTCATGTTATTGAAAATTTATGTGGATACGGCAAATTTCTACATGGTGAGGCAATATCAATTGGTATGAATATTGCGGGGAAGATAGCAATTGAGAAAGGATTATGGTCTCAAGAAGAATTAGAAAGACAGAAGAATCTTTTAAGAAGTTACGATCTTCCTACCGAGATCCCCCAAATAAATAAAGAAGACGTTTTTACAATACTCATGGGCGATAAAAAAGTTCGTGATGGCAAAATGAGATTTATCTTACCTAAAGAAATTGGTGCAGTAGATATATATGATGACGTAGAGGATTCATTATTTTTAAAGTTTTTTTCTTAACGCATACAGGTTGAATTTATATTTATTTTCTTCTCATTAAATTTTTTAAAAACAAACCATTTAAAATCACCTAAACAAACAGGATCAACGAGTCTAAGTAATGCCTCTCTTCTTAAAAGGGCATTTGATAAATCCTCCTTAAATTCTTTCTGAATCCCATTAAGTCTCTCTGCCAATCCAAGTGCCAACAAAGCCTCTCCTTGTTTAGTTATTCCAACAGTATTAAATCCAAGAGTTTCAGCATCATTAATTAAAGTTTCTATGCAAACATGAGATGTTAAATCGCAATTTCCAGGAGAATCAAGAACATTATTCGTCATTTTTTGATTTTCATAAGAAACTATCGTCCCATCAGAATTTTTAGAGGTGTAGTATTTTTTAGCTTCTTTAGCGTAATCAATTATCAATAAAATACCATTATTAATTATTCTATAAATAGCTTTTAGCCATTTTAAGTTATCTATATGCCATTCTGTCGTCCATCCTTCAAGAACATCTTCAGGCGGGATAGTTATTCCCAACTCACTTTTAGCAAGTTCAATACTTTTTTCCAATTCACTTGTAATTGGCATTTCATCAAAAAATAATTTATAAGATTTTTTGTCTATAGAAACTGCTTGTCGAAGTAATTTTCCTTTTGAGAAGATTATTCTCTCTACTGGCAAAGCATCTAAAACCTCATTTGCAATAACTATTCCATTTATATTGTTTTCCTCTACTTCTTCCAAACCTTTCCATAAAATATCAATACCTAAGTTTAAAAATTTCTCCAATTTGTTTTTTTGTTTTTCTACCATCCCTTCATTAGGTTCAATAATTACAAAAGAAACTTCTTCTAAAAAATTCTTGTTATTTTCTAAAAAATATTTAATTAATCCACTCATAAAACTTCCATCTCCTGCTCCAAATTCAATTACAGCTAATTTCTGATTAAATAAAAAGCTATTTTTGAACTGAATTAGCCAATCTTCTATTTGTTTACCCGCTAAAAAAGCAAAATCATCAGATAAAGAGGGTGATGTAACAAAATCTCCTCGAACGCCTAACTCAGCTTTGCCGCTGCCGTAATAACCATTAATAGGATCGTTTAAAACAAAATTCATAAAGTCATAAAAACTGATAGTCCCACCCATTTTTATTATTTTTTTTACTAACCAATCTGGATTATTCGCGGGTAGGCTATTCATCGGCGAAAATATATAAAGAAAAAAACTTATTTATGCCTTCAAAGACTAACTATTTATTGGGAATATTTCTATCTATATTAGTTTTAATTTCACATAAACCCGTTTTTGCTATAAATAATCCAAATCTCTTACCAGAAGAAAAAACACCCGTAATTGATTTAGCTAAAACATTAAGCCCTATGCAGAAAAAATCATTAGAAGATAAGCTCAATAATCTTGAAATTGAAAGTGGGTGGAAAATTAAATATTTATCTCAGTTTGAGAGTTCCCCTGGCAGTGCAATAAAAGACTTTTGGGATTTAGATGAGACAAGTTTGTTGATAGTTGCTGATCCTAGAGGAGGAAATTTACTGAACTTTAACGTCGGAGAGGCTTATTTTAATTTTATGCCAAGGTTATTTTGGGTTGAACTTCAAACTAGATTTGGTAATCAATATTATGTGAAAGATCACGGTGAGGATGGCGCAGTATTAGATGCAATTAATTCCGTGAAGATTTGCCTTGAAAGAGGAGGGTGTCAAGTTGTTCCTGGCCTACCCAAAGAACAGTATATATGGACTTTATGTACATCTATTCTTGGAGGTTTAGTAGCAGGTTTCGCATCTGCGCCACGAAAAGAGGGTCAAGTGATATCAATTGGATTTTTAGCTCTTCTTTCTCCTTTATGGGGAATGTTATTTGGAATTTTTGGCCTGGCACCAATAATATCCAGAACAAATGATTTATTACCATTATTAAAAAATGGTTTAGCTTTTACAGCAGCAGGAATTGCGGGTTATATTTTATCTCAAACATTATTTTCAAGATATGAAAAGCCCAAAAATACTTAAAATATGATCAAAAATATCTTATTCTAAAAAAATTTATCTTCTTCACGAATTTCACCAGACTCTGAATACCATCGGTGAGAAACATGTCTTAATTCCTTTTTTTCAAACTCAATCCAAGAAAAGTTAATTAGTAATTTCCCATCTTCATCAGTTTTATATCTTGGCACTACAGCAGTATTGAAATAAATTGTCCCTTTGCTATCAATTTTAAACATCTCTCTTAAACCAAGATTTCTTTTAAGCCGATTGTGCATATGACCAAAAATCACAAGGTCAACTTTTCTTCTCTTTTGTATTTGAGAAATAGCCACAGACAAATCTCTATCTCCCCAATCTATAGAAGGTAATTTCCAGTCTTTCCCACAAATGCTTTTAGGCTCTGAACCTAAACCCGAAGGGCCAGCATGAGACATAATTATTAAAGGTATATCTTTGACACTCTCTTCCGAACACTTGATGATTTTATTTATTGAATCTTGTTCGGTAATGGGTCCATAAACGCCTTTAACTTCTTTTGAAAGATAATAGCCACCGCCAGAGCTACATGGTCTAGCAGACAATAAATTTATTTGATTATTAAAAACTTTCAAATCCCATGCACAATATTTTTCACCAAGAACACGTATCTGCTTTGAGAGAGTTTCCCCTGTAGAATCTTTACCTCTATCATGATTTCCTAAAATCACAAAAGTAGGAATTTTGATCTCATTGATTTTTTTAATTATTTTGATACTCCCATCAGAAATATCACCAACAAATAAAGCAATATTTGGTTTGATAATCGATAAAACTTTCAAGTCTAATTCAGACCATTGACCATGACAGTCACCAACAATAGCAATTTTTAAATTTGTCAGAATTTTTTCTGTTTAAAGGCATATAATCTATTTAGAGATATTCTAAATCCTGACCAGTATAACTTCTACTGCAAAACAGAAATCAGTTCAAAATGAAGAGGATTTGATTTCTGAAATAAAGGAGCGTTGCAAAAAAGCTAATGCAATTATTCTTGCGCACTATTATCAAGCTCCAGAGATTCAGGAAATTGCAGATTTTATTGGCGATTCATTAGATCTATCTAGGAAAGCTGCAAATAATGATGCTGATATAATAATTTTTTGCGGTGTGCACTTTATGGCCGAAACCGCAAAAATACTTAGCCCTAATAAAACTGTACTATTACCAGATATTGACGCAGGATGCTCATTAGCAGATGATTGTCCCTCAGATAAATTTCAAAAGTTCAGGAAAGAAAATCCAGATCACTATGTCGTAAGTTATATAAATTGTACTGCAGAAGTAAAAGCTCAAAGTGATCTAATATGTACAAGCAGTAATGCAGTCTCATTAATTAATAAGATACCTCAACATAAAAAGATAATATTTGCACCTGATCAGAACCTTGGGAGATGGGTACAGAAAAATTCTGGAAGAGATCTTAAATTATGGCCTGGTAGCTGCATTGTTCATGAATCATTTAGTGAAGAAGCACTTCTAAAATTAAAATATCAAAATCCAGGATCAAAAGTAATTGCTCATCCTGAATGTAGTCAAAACTTACTAATTCTCTCTGACTACATTGGATCAACAAGTAAGCTGCTTGATTTCGTAAGTAAAGATACATCTAAAACATACATGGTATTAACTGAACCTGGAATAATCCACCAAATGAAGAAGAAGGAACCTAACAAAATTTTTATTAAAGTCCCCGACATAGAAGGTTGTAATTGTAACGAGTGTCCATATATGAAATTAAATACCTTAGAAAAAATTCTTGATTGTTTAAAAAATAATTCCCCGTCTATCGAACTTGACCCAGAAATAATAAGAAGAGCCTATGTACCGATAAAAAGAATGCTGGATATGAGTAATTAATTTAATGAAAATACTTTATCTTCCTTATTAATTTTTAGGAATGCGTGCAGGTTTGTAGTGTTTGGATTAAATTCACTTATCTGATTATTTCTTTTAATTATGTTTACTAGCTCTTTTTCACCAGCTCTATATTGTTTATCTTTTATAGTTCCAATCTCTCTTTGGAGAATAGGGTTTATATTCATTTTTACTTCTATGTCTGGAATAATTCCAGATTTGTTTATATCAGTGCCGTTAGGAGTTAAATACTTAGCGACTGTAACAGTTAGACCTGAACCATCAACTAAGGTTCTCATGGATTGAACTAGACCTTTACCAAACGTTTTCTTCCCAACTAATTTTCCTCTTTTGTTATCTTTTATTGCTCCAGAAACTATTTCACTAGCACTAGCAGAACCCTCATTAACCAAGACAACTAAGGGCTTTTTTGTTAAAGCTTGACCGTTTCCTTTTTTCGTTTCTTTTAAACCATCTTTACTTACTGTACTTACTATTACTCCTTTGTTTATGAAGTGCCTTGAGATATCAATGCTTGATTCTAATAAACCTCCTGGATTACTTCTCAAGTCAAGAACATATCCTGCGACTTTTTTTGTTTCTAAATCCTTAATAGCATCTCTAGTTTCTTTTGATGCATTTGCATTAAATTGTTTAATTCTTACATAGCCAATTAATAAGCCATTTTTGGTTTGATTGACTTTACTTGTTACAGATTTTATTTCAATTTTTTCTCTTGATAAAGTCTTAAAAAAGGATTGAGAACCTCTAAGAATTTCAAGCTTTACTTTAGTACCTCTTTGTCCTCTTATTAATTTCACGGCCTCTTCAATATTCATGCCTTCAGTAGAAATATCATCTATGGATAATATTTTATCTCTAGCTTTAATTCCAGCATCAAATGCAGGGGTGCCCTCTATAGGAGAAATAATTATTAAATCATCAGATTCTTTATCTTTAACTATTTGGATACCAATTCCAGTTAATTCGCCAGAGGTATCAATTCTCATTTGATTAAATTCCTTAGGTTCTAAAAATCTTGTATAAGAATCATCTAAATTAGAAAGCATATCTCTAATCGCATCATATGCTTCACTGCTGTCTGAATATGTTTTTGATAAAACTTCTTTTCTTAGATTAATCCAGTTGGACTTTTGAAATTTGCCGCTTGAATCAAGAAAATCTCTATATACAATTTGCCAAACATGATCAATTACTTCTTTATAACTATTATTTAAAACTGTTGCCTCTGCAAAATTATTTAAAAATAGCCCAGAAAAGGATGTCGCAAAAAGAAATATATATTTTTTTTTAAACAATTTTCTTATCTTCAAATTATTCAATATTTTTTATTATAAAAAGAATTTATTTATAATTCAAAAATTTGACAAATCCTTAAGGATCAATCCACTTCCCATCATCCTTAATAAGTTGGATTAAAGCATTAACCCCCTCATCTTCAGGTACTCTTTTTATCTCTTCTTTACTTCTATATAAGGCAATAGTTCCTTTACCTTTCCCAACATAACCATAATCAGCATCTGCCATTTCTCCTGGCCCATTAACAATACATCCCATTATTGCTATATCTAGACCCGTTAAATGTGATGTGGCATTCCTAACTTTATCTACAACTTCTTCTAGATTGAAAAGTGTTCTACCACAACTAGGGCAACTAATGTATTCAACCATTGTTTTTCTTAATCCTAAAGATTGCAAAATTGAATAGCACACTGGTATTTCCTTTTCTGGAGCTTCTGTTAAGGAAACCCTGATGGTATCTCCTAATCCCTCTGCTAAAAGCGTTCCAATTCCAGCAGTACTCTTAATCCTTCCATAATCACCATCACCAGCTTCGGTCACTCCCAAATGTAAGGGATAGTTATATCCTTCTGAATCAAGCCTATCTGCAATCATTCTGTAAGCTGCCATCATGACCGGAGCCCTAGAAGCTTTCATAGAAATAATTATGTTATGAAAATCAAGCTCATCACAAATTTTGACGAACTCCATCGCAGATTCTGTCATTCCTAATGGCGTATCTCCATAAGTAAAAAGCATCCTCTCAGATAGAGACCCATGATTAACTCCAATCCTTAAAGCCTTGTTTTCAGCCTTTAAAACTTCAACTAAAGGGGTAAATCGTTTAAGTATTGTTTGCTTAATAGTTTCAAATTCCTCATCTGTATATTCAGTTCTTGTAGGGTCTGATTTTTCAAAAACAAACAATCCAGGATTAATTCTTACTTTATCAACGTGTTTTGCAACTTCCATTGCAATTTTCATACCATTATGGTGAACATCAGCCACCAAGGGGAGGTTGATATTATTTTCTAATAATTTTGCCTTTATATCTCCTACTGCTTTAGCATGTGCTAAGGAAGGGACAGTTAACCTTACTATTTCACAATCCACATCATAAAGTCTTTTGATAGCTAAGTAAGCATTTTCGATATCCATCGTATCTTCATTTATCATCGATTGAACTCTTACTGGATAATCACTTCCAATAGCTACATCACCCACCATTACTGTTCTAGTTATCCTTCTCTCAATATGAGTTGAATATCTTTTGGAGAGACTATTAACCTCTTTTGATTGAGTTAATGACATTAAAATTCTTGATATTCAAAAAGGATTTTACTAAATTATACGGTATATAGTTTACCACTTACATTCTCTAGGTCTTTCAAAGTTAGATGGTAAGGTTTATTGATTTCTTTTGAAGGAAATCTCAACAAATAAGATGGATGAAAAATTACCATAATTTCTCTCCCATCTTTTTTAATCCATTGACCTCTTAAATTACTTATAGGATCTTTAACTTCTAAAATAGCTCTCATAGCAGTAGAACCAGTAAGTAATAAAAATTTTGGATCAACTAGCTTTATTTGCTGTAATAACCAAGGTTTATGAATATTAATTTCTCTAGAAGTGGGTTTTCTATTATTTGGTGGGCGACATTTAATTACATTACAAAAATAAACATCCTTCTTATAGTCAATCCCAGCTTGTATTAATAATTCGTTTAATAACTTACCAGATTTACCTACATAAGGTTTTCCTTCTAAATCTTCCTGTGCTCCAGGTGCCTCACCAATTATTAACAAATCTGCAAATACACTTCCTCTCCCAATTACTAACCTTTTCACCGAAAATAAAACTTTAAATATTTTTATCTTAAGAACTCAAAACATCAAAATAAAATAGATTAAGAAAATGAACTAAATTAAACCATTGTGTGATAGTTTTATTTATTCTTAATTTATACATTTGTCATTATTAAAGTCATATTTGAAAAGTCATAAGTCAATGAGTCAAGTTAATTTATCTGATCGGGTCCTTTCAATTGAGCCTTCTCTTACATTGCAGATAAGTGCTAAAGCAAATCAATTATCTACAGAAGGAGTAGATATTTGCAATTTAAGTGCAGGAGAACCTGATTTTGATGCCCCAAAAGAAGTTATTGAGGCTACTAGTAAAGCTATATTTGATGGATTTACAAAGTACGGGCCCGCAGCGGGGAATTTAGATCTCCGAAAAGCAATTGCAAATAAACTTCAAATTCAAAACGATTTAAATTATGAATTTGAAAATGTAATGGTCACAAATGGTGCTAAGCAAGCAATATATAATCTTTTCCAAGTCTTGTTAAATACTGGAGACGAAGTAATTATTCCTTCTCCATATTGGTTAAGTTATCCCCAAATGGTTAGATTGGCGGGTGGGAAACCGATTTTTACAAATTCTTCTGCAGAAGATGGATTCAAAATAAATATTAAAGATTTGAAGTCTAAAGTCTCTTCAAAAACTAAATTTATAATTATCAATTCTCCTAATAACCCTACTGGAAGAGTTATGTCAAAGGGAGAATTATTACAAATTGCCGATTTAGCCAGAGAAAATCCAAATATCAATATTCTATCTGATGAGATTTACGAACTAATCCTTAAAAAAGAATTTAAACACTACAGTTTATCTTCATTAGCAAATGACTTAAAAGATAGGATTTTTATAATAAATGGATTTGCGAAAGGATGGGCTATGACTGGCTGGAGGATAGGTTATTTAGTAGGTCCCAAAGATGTAATCAAAGCATCCACAGCATTACAAAGTCAAAGTACAAGTAATGTGTGCTCTTTTGTTCAAAAAGGTGCTTTAGAGGCTTTAAAAATTAATAATGAATTTTTCTCAATGATAAATAACCATTATGATCAAAGAAGAAGTCTTCTCTATGAGGGCCTTAAGAATATAAATGGTATTTATATTGAAGAACCTAATGGAGCATTTTACACATTTCCAAAATTACCTAACTCTTCGATTACTTCCGTTGATTTCTGTAACAAAGCTCTTCAAGATTATGGATTAGTTGTTGTACCTGGAAAAGCTTTTGGGGCTGATGAATATATAAGAATTTCTTGTGCCGCTTCAGAGATTAAAATAAAAGATGGACTACAAAGGCTTGAAAAAGCAATTTCTAAATATTATTGATTAAAGTCAATTATGATTAATTTAAAAAGTTTCCTACTAAATTCAATTATATTATTTTCTACTTTTTCATCACCTGTATTTTCAAATCCCAAAATTTTAAAAGTTGGAGCAATACCTGATCAAAACCAAGATGTTTTGGACAAAAGATTTAATTTATTTTCAAAAGAATTATCCAAACAACTTGATGTAGAAGTTAAATACATTCCTGTTATTAATTATGTTGCAGCAGTAACTGGATTTAGAACTAAAGATTTAGATTTAGTTTGGTTTGGCGGTTTATCAGGAGTGCAAGCAAGATTACAATCTCCTAATTCAATTGTCATAGCTCAAAGAGATATCGATAAGGAATTTAAAAGTGTTTTTATAGTAAACAAAAATTTAGAACTTAACTCAATTTCAAACATTAAAGGACTTAAAAAACTAAAAAATTTAAGATTTACTTTTGGCTCTGAAAACTCAACTTCTGGAAGATTAATGCCAGAATATTTTTTAAATCGAGCAGGGGTAGAAATTAAACACTTTAAAGGTAAAAAAGCAGGTTTTAGTGGGAGTCACGATGCCACTATAGCTTTAGTTAATAGTGGGGCATTTGATGCTGGTGCTTTAAATAAACAAGTTTGGGAAAACAATCTTAAAAATAATCCCAAAAGAACAAGTAATTTAGAATTATTCTGGATCACCCCAGAATATGTTGACTATCATTGGTTAGCTCAAGGGGATCTTGAAAATAGATTCGGGGAAGGGTTTACAAAAGAACTTAAATCAGTAATTCTAAATCTAGACTTAAATCAAAAATCACATAAACAGATTTTAGGTATGTTCAATGCAAAAAGATTTATAAATGCAGAAGCAAAACAGTATAAAAATATAGAGGAAGTAGGGAGGAAATTAAATAAAATTAGATGAATAATACTATCTTAGAATTAAAAAATATATCTTATGAATACAAAAATAATCTGATCCTAAATAAACTAAATTTAAAAATAAATTCAGGGGAGAAAATTGCACTTTTAGGTAAAAGCGGTTCAGGAAAAACTACACTTATATCAGTACTTAATGGTACTATCAAGCCAACTCAAGGTGAGGTTAAATTATTCAATAAAAGTTTCGATAAATTAGATAGAAAGCAGAAAAGTAAGATAACAACTATTTGGCAAGATTTAAGATTAATAGAAGATCTCTCTGCAGAACAAAATGTTAATTGTGGACTTATAGCGGAAAACAATTTTTATTTCGCTTTTAAAAATTTGCTAAATATAAGTTCTTTTAGTAAGGCGCATAAATATATGCAATTATGTAGACTTCATAAATCTATTTACGACAAAAAAATAAGTAAACTTTCTGGGGGGCAAAAACAAAGGGTGGCTATAGCTAGATCATTAATTCAAGGATCAAATATATTACTTGCAGATGAGCCTTTTAATAATTTAGATCCCAACTTGATAACAATAATTAAAAACCTGCTGCTAGAAAATGTAGATAAAAATAATAAAAAAATATCCCCAAAGGCGGCATTAGTTGCATTACATAGATTAGATTTACTGAACGATTTCGATAAAGTTATTGGAATAAGGGATGGTAAAATTTTTTTCAATATTAAAAGAAATAACTTAAAGAAGCTTCATTTAGACAAAATATATTAATTAGTTGAATAAATTAAAATTAAACTATACCTCATTATCTTTTCTTCCAATTTTGGTATGCATACCTCTAGGGTATCAATTAATAAAAAATATTCATTTTGGAGGATTTAAATTATTCCAAGAATTCTTAATTTCTGCATTTAATCCCAAAATCGATAATGAAATTATTATTACCGTGATTAATCGATTAAATGAAACTATCTTAATTGGTTTTTTTAGTTGGTTAGTAA
Organism: uncultured Prochlorococcus sp.; assembly: GCA_902536545.1. GTDB lineage: Bacteria > Cyanobacteriota > Cyanobacteriia > PCC-6307 > Cyanobiaceae > Prochlorococcus_A. The sequence goes on from CACAXS010000010.1 coordinate 26,250, forward strand.
GTATTATTTTTGGAGCAATTTTTGGAATAATATCCTCAAATATTTTTTATAAAATCTTTAATATTCCACATTTTTTCTACCGCATAATAAGGTTTTTTCTAACAATAATTAGATCTATTCATGAAGTAGTTTGGGGAATAGTATTAATGCAAATATATGGAATAAATTTTTCAATAGGAATAATAGCTATATGTATACCTTATATTGCTATAAATTCAAAAGTTTTTGCTGAACAATTAGAAACTATTGACTACAAAAATTTTGAATCTATAAATCAAATAAATGCACCTAAATTTTCTTCTTTATTAACTATAGTATGGAATCCAATAATAAATACATTTAAAAACTTTGGTTTATATCGATTAGAGTGCTCAATAAGAAGTACGGTGATTTTAGGACTTTTTGGGATCGGAGGAATAGGTACTAGTATTTTTTTATCTTTCCAAACTTTGAATTTTAGAGAGTTATGGACTTATTTATGGTCCTTAGCAATATTGATAATTCTTTCTGGATTAATATTCAAAAAAATAAAATTTAATACTACAAATAAAATCTTATCTATTTTTTTTATTACAGTTTTTTTCATAACAATTTTATTTTCTTTTTTATATTTTCTTTATTTTATTTTTAATAATAATAATTTTGAAAATTTTAATTCATTTAGTTCTCTATTTAAATCAAGCTCAGATTTAGGATTATTTGATTTCTTAAAACTTATATTAGAAACGATAATTTTAAGTCTTTTATCAACAGGAATCGCAATTAGTTTACCTCCATTAATAATAGGAATTTTCAACAACAATACTTCTAAAATTTTTGTAAAAATTTTTGCATTTTTATTACGTTTAATACCTACACCTGTAATACTTCTAATTCTATTAACTTTTAATAATCCTTCTTTATCTTTAGCAGCTTTAACGTTAGGTCTTCACAACGCTGGCATTACAAGCAAATTACTTTTTACAAATCTAGATAGCCAAGATAGGAGAAATTATATCGCAATAAAATCTCTAGGAATCTCAAAAAAGACTAGTTGGCTTTTAGGTTTATTTTCTCAACAAGCAAAAAGTTACTTGGCATATTGCGCTTATAGATCTGACATTATTATTAGAGAAACTGCAATTGTTGGGGTCATTGGAAGTGTTGGTCTAGGTTGGCAATTGCAAGAATCACTAAGTTCCTTCGCATGGCAAGAAGTTTCCATAGTTTTGATAGCTTATAGCTCCATCGCAATAGTTGGAGAATTAATAAATGGTAAAATCAAAAATAGTTTAACTTGATTTGTAAGAATAATTTGTTGAATCAAGTAATTATTTTTTTTCGATTATAGTGATTAGTTTACCAAAACAGCTAGTTGTAATTGGAGATAGCTCAGCTTATGGATGGGGAGATAATGAAGGTGGCGGATGGTGTGAGAGGCTTAGAAAAGATTGGTTTAATAACCAAAATGGACCAGTAATTTATCAGCTGGGCGTAAGGGGAGATGGGATAGAAAAAGTTTCATCTAGATGGGAAAAAGAATGGTCATCTAGAGGAGAAACGAGAAGAAATAAACCTAAAGCAATCCTGCTTAATGTTGGTCTTAACGACACTGCAGCAATTGGTCAGAAAAACGGAAGACATCAATTAGATATAGATGGATTTGAATATGGATTAGAGAGACTTATTAATGAAATGAACTCTCAAACAAATGTCTTTGTTATTGGTCTGACACCTGTTGACGAAAGCAAAATGCCGTTCGCAGGATGTCTATGGTACTCAAATGATTTTTGTAATTCTTATGAAAGGAGAATGGAGGAAGTATGCCTCAATCAGAATGTCCCATTTCTTCCTACTTTTAGAGAAATGTACTCTGATAAAAGAGGTAAAAATTGGATTACGTATGATGGAATTCATCTAAATTCCGAAGGTCATTTCTGGCTTTTTCAAAGACTGAAGAGCTGGGAGATTCTTACAAAATGGAAGGAATCCTAGGTCTTTCCAAATATCTTTAATTTAAAAATATGAATATAAAATAAGAGCGACGATAGCAAAAACAGAAGCAATACTTGTCTGAATAGCATTTACCAATTCATTACTTAATTTATATTTGTTTTGAAATTTAGCACCAATAATACTTTCAGAAAGTGTTGCCAAGAGTCCTGAAACAGTAACAACAATAAAATGATATTTTGTAGAAATAATTGATAGACGAAGCATTATAAAAGCCATAAATATTGATCCCAAAAAACTAGCTAATGTTCCTTCTATACTTATTCCTCCTTCAGTTCCTCTCTCAACCTTTTTAAGTGAAGTAATTAAATATGTGTCTTTACCAAATCTTTTTCCAATTTCACTGCCAAAAGTGTCAGCCAACTTTGCAGCAAAACTTGCAGCAAAACCTACTTTAAACATCACTACGTTGGCAGCATTAAATTTGGTCATAATGGCAAGAAATAATCCTGTAGCAGCAGAGCCCCATACATTCTCAGGACCTCTTCTGCCACCTCTTTTTTCAGCTATTCCTCGTTCTTTTTTAAATTTAAAACCTATTTTGGTAACTAGAGATCCAAATAATAAATAAATTACAACTGATATCCATCCCTGCCAAGACAAACATCCCCACAAAATTGTGCCTAAAATGCCTGAACTTATCCAACCACTTTTGGTCATCAAAGGAATCTTGTAAAATATATAAATCAAAACAAAATTAATGCAAAAACCTATAAAAAATTGATTTCTAATTAAATCCATATTTATCTAATTCCTTAATCTCAAATCAATTCTCCACTGATTTAGAATTGATGATGCGTTAATACTAGCCGTTGAAGTTCTTAAGATAGTGTCGGAAAGTTTAACAAAGGTAATATTATTTTTATTAAAAAAATCAATTTCTTTAGAGGACCAACCTCCTTCAGGGCCAATTACATTCCAAAAAATACCTCCTTTTTTATTTACAAATTCTTGTTGTTCTCTTAACCATTGATTTAGGTCATATATTGTTTCTTCTCTAGTTATGGAAATTGAAACTCTTTCTTGATTATCTCTACTTTTTAGCCATTCAATAATATCCATACCATTTAAGATAGATGGTTCCCATAATCTCTCACTTTGCTCAACTGCTTCCTTGATAATTGAATTCCATCTCAAAAGTTTTCTAGAAAAATTTAAATTTTTGTTTACCTGTCTTTCTGAAAATAATGGCTGTATAAAATCAATTCCTATTTCAGTACACATTTTTAAAATATCCTCAAAACCACTTTTTGGTATAACAACAGCTATACCTAGTAAGTAAATTTCTTGTTCTTGAAATGAGTAAGGTTTTTTTAATTGCATTATTTCTAAACAATCATTTTTAACTTTTATAGCTTTCCATAATGAACCCTTTCCATTAGCTATAAATATTTCTTTACCATTTTTTATCCTCATTACTTTATTTATATAATGAGCCTCTTCTTTAGAAAGTTCTAAATTATTGTTCTCAATATTTTCAATTCTTTCATGGGAAATAATTAATCTTGTTAAGTCTTCCATCTAAAACACTTAATCTTTGAAAACTAAATCTTCATGTTCTTCAATTGCCCAATCATTATTTTCACCACCAATAATTAACTCCTCAATTTTTACATAATTATTTGATATCTCATTTAAAGAATTAATTAATATATCTATTGAAATGGAGTCTGAAGTTCCAAAATCAACCCAACATCTTCCCCATAGGTTTTGATATTCCATAATTCCTAAATTATGCATTAAGGCTGGAAGAGATGCGTTTTTTTGGTCATTATCGTAGGACATCCAACTTAAATCGGAACCCTCTTCATGGGTTTGCAAATTTTCAGAATTAAATCCACCTAACCTTCCTAAAACATACCAACTATCAAAAACACCATCTAAATAATTTTTTTCATCTTGAGTTGGTGATTCTGCAAACCTGATCCATATCCAACAATTAAAAGGATCAACTTCCCTAAAAATAATATTCATATTGACTAATAGCTTTTTAAATCTAAAGCTATTATAAGTAAGTTATTACTAGATTAAAATTCATACCTATAACTTAAATAATATGCTTGATTTAAAAGAAATATCTTATCAACCCCAAACTGGTGAAAGAAAAATAATAGACAATTTAAATTTAAAAGTTCATGAAAGTGAAATCATTTTAATTTGCGGCAATAGTGGTTCTGGGAAAACAACACTACTTGAAATAATTAGCGGATTAACAAATCCACAAAAAGGAAAAATTATTTGGAAGAATAAAATTTTATCTCCTAGACAAAGAAGATGGTTTTGTGGAGTAGTATTCCAATTTCCTGAAAGGTACTTTATAGGTACAACTATTGGGAAAGAATTAAAAATAGGCCATAAATCTTTAAGAGAAAAAAATATAGAAATAGTTTTAAATAAAGTTGGTTTGAAAAAAATTAATCTGACCCAACCACCTGAACAACTAAGTGGCGGACAACAAAGGCGATTAGCTGTAGCAGTTCAACTTCTTAGAAACCCCTCAATTCTTTTACTTGATGAACCAACTGCTGGATTAGACTATTCAATGAGAAATGATGTGAGGAATTTAATTCTTGATTTAAAAAATAAAAATACAATTATTATTGTTACTCATGAACCTGCCTTATTTGAGGGAATTCCTTCAAGGATATTATTCTTGGAAAACGGGAAAATCAAAAATATTATGAAAGAAAATCATGCAGGATAGGTTAGTTCGGGCTACTGCAGCAAATGGAGGAATAAGATTAGTTGCGGTCTTAACAACTGAATCTTCTTTAGAAGCAAAAAAAAGACACGATCTTTCTTATTTAACCACCTGTATCCTAGGAAGAGCATTTAGTGCTTCACTCCTTTTAGCAAGCTCTATGAAGATAATGCATGGGAGAGTTACTTTAAGAGTTAGATCTGACGGCCCTTTAAAAGGATTACTAGTTGATGCAGGTAGAGACGGAAAAGTTAGGGGTTATGTAGGGAATCCTAATTTAGAATTAGACCTAGTCAAAGTACGCAATAATAAATATTCTTTTGATTTTACAAAAGCATTAGGTACAGGGTATTTAAATGTAATTAGAGATAGTGGATTTGGAGAACCCTTTACAAGCACTGTTGAATTAGTAAATGGAAATATTGCTGAAGACTTAGCTTCATATTTATATCATTCAGAGCAAACTCCCTCTGCTGTATTTATTGGAGAAAAAATTCAAAATAAAAGTGTTATTTGTAGTGGTGGCTTACTAGCTCAAGTTCTACCTAAAAAAGATACTGACCCTTTACTTGTCTCACTACTTGAAGAGAGATGTAAGGAAATTAATTCTTTCAGCGAAGACCTATTTAAGTCAAAAGATAATCTTCTTTCGTTAATTAGAAATATATTTCCCGATATTGATGATAAATCAATCTCTGAAAAAGCTCGTTCCCAAGAAGTTAGTTTTAAATGCAAGTGTTCCAAACAAAGAAGTTTAAATGCGATGAAAATGCTTGATAAAAGCGAGTTGGAGGACATCCTCAAGAAAGATGGCAAAGCAGAGTTAGTTTGTGAATTTTGTAAGAATAAATATCTTATAAATTTTGAGGAAATTAAATCGATGATAAAAAATCAATTATAAAAATATTACGCCTAGCCATAAAATAACCATGGCTGGAATACTCTGAATTTTTTGTATTGATAAAGAGTTGTTTGATACTTCCTGAATGAAAGAATTATTTTCAAGCAATCCACCAAATATTAATCCTATCGAGAGAAAGGTAACACTCCAACCCAGAGAACCTATAAATCTTCTCCCCGATTTAATTTGAGTATAGGTAAGTATTAATGTTGAGATAGAGAGTAAAAGTCTATTATTAGAGTCTGGACTAATAAATAACAAAATTAAAAATAATAGTCCAATAGATATTTTTATTGAAAGATTATCAAATGAGGGGGTGGTTATTTTTGGAAGACTATACTGACTTGAGTTCTTAGAGTTATTATTTAAATTTTTTATCTTAGAAAGCAGTGGAAAATTATTATTAGTTAATTGATTAATTTGTTTTTCTTTTTTTGAGGCACTCACAGCTTCATAGCTTACATTTCCTGATTGCCTAGCTTTCAAACTCCCCATGAGTAATTGATCAAAGGAAGACTCTATTTTCGCTTTTAAAATTAAATTTTCACCAGCCTCTTTAACTTTAATATCTCTAGCCTTCTGAATATCCTCAAAAGCGGCGCCTTCTTCTACACCTAAAATTTCATAAGGTGATTTTTCTTTATTGTTTTTACTACTGTTTGAATCCAAAATTTTTTACCAATACTAACAGATTAACTAATTTTATAATCCATTAAGACTTTATAAAACAATTGGTTCGACTCCACTAACAACAGGAGCAACTTTGTTTAAATTTAATTGATTATTGTCTTCAACAAATTGATTTAGATTCCACTCATTTTTGAAAAGAATAACTGGCCTATTCCAACAATCTTTAACTATTTTACAATTGAATATTCTTCCTAGTTTTTCAATGGCTGGCCATCCATCAGAAATCCATCGAGCCAATTTATATGGCATTGCTTCAAGATTTGCATCTACACCATATTCACTTTTTAATCTGTGAGTTACTACCTCCAACTGCAATTGGCCAACAGCTGCAAGTATAGGGTCTCTTTTGCTCTCATCAAAGTCATAAAGAATCTGAACAGCACCCTCTTCTCGAAGTTCATTAACACCCTTTCTAAAGTTTTTAAATGCTGAGGGATTTGGATTTCTTAGCCAGCTGAATATTTCAGGACTAAAGGATGGTATGCCCTCATATTCCAAATGAGCACCAGTATAAAGAGTATCTCCAATAGAAAACATACCTGGATTATTTAAACCAATAACATCTCCAGGATAGGCATCATCAACTACTTCTCTATCTTGCCCAAATATTTTTTGTGGTCTTGATAATCTGATTGTTTTCCCAGTTCTGGAATGTTTAACTGACATATCCTTTTCAAATTTGCCACTGCAAACTCTTATAAAAGCAACCCTATCTCTGTGCTTTGGATCCATATTTGCCTGAAGCTTAAAAACAAACCCACTAAATTCATTGTTTGCAGGTTCAATATCCCCTTTATTACTATTTCTTGAAGTTGGTTTTTGTGCCATTTTTAAAAAACTATCTAAAAATGGTCTTACCCCAAAATTAGTCATGGCAGATCCAAAGAAAACTGGGGTTAAAGAGCCATTAAAAACTTTTTCTTTTTCAAATTTTGATCCTGCCTCATCAAGAACATCCAATTCTTCAAGTGCGTTTTCAAGTAAATCTCTCTCTACATATTTTGATAGCTCTTTATCTTCAAGACTTAATCTTTTCTCATTCGATTGTTTCCCTCTCACGGCTTTATCAAATAAAATCACCTCTCTCGAAAATCTATCAATAACCCCTCTAAATTCCTCGCCACTCCCAATTGGCCAGTTAATAGGTAATGTATTTAATCCAAGTTCTGATTCAATTTCATCAAGCAAAGAAAATGGCTCTCTTCCTGGTCTATCCATTTTATTTATGAAAGTAAATATTGGTATTTTTCGCATCTTGCAAACTTCAAACAATTTTCTAGTTTGAGGTTCCAGTCCTTTAGCCGCATCTTCCAACATGACTGCATTATCAGCAGCAGCTAATGTTCTGTAAGTATCTTCAGAGAAATCTTGGTGTCCTGGTGTATCTAATAGATTGATTACTGATCTTCCATATTCAAATTGCAATACAGTTGATGTAATAGAAATACCTCTTTGTTTCTCAAGCTCCATCCAGTCTGAGGTAGCTTTTCTCTGATTACCCCTAGCTTTTACTGCTCCTGCCTGTTGAATGGCACCTCCATACAAAAGAAGCTTCTCAGTAAGAGTCGTTTTCCCAGCATCTGGATGTGAAATAATAGCAAAATTTCTTCTTTTA
>CACAXS010000011.1 GCA_902536545.1 uncultured Prochlorococcus sp.
TTAGAAAAACACAATAAAATTCTTTCTGGTATGAGTTTTGCCTGTGAAAAATTTAATGTCCCAATGGTGGGTGGTCACTCAAATCAAAAAAGTCCATATTTTGCTTTATCCGTATCAATTCTTGGACTTATAGAAGGTCCTATTCTTTCTTCAAGGTTCGCAGATTCTGGAGATGAATTATGGATAATAGCGAATAAAGATGGATATTTTTTTAAAGATTATCCATTCTGGGATGCGGCTACAAAAGCCTCGGCAACTTTACTTAAAAAACATTTTTCATTGATACCCTTTCTTGCTAAAAAAAATATTATCCATGCAGCCAAAGACATTAGCATGGGAGGTATCACAGGTACTGCAGTTATGTTTGCTGAATCTGCTGGAAAAAAAATTGTAATTGATATTGAGAAAATTGAACGCCCTAATGGAGTACCAGAATTTGACTGGCTTACATGTTTCCCAAGCTATGGTTTTCTCTGTGCTATCAAGCCAGATAAAGCAAATTTTTTAAAAGATGCTTTAAGACAATATGATGAACTTATTTGCTGTTATATCGGCAACTTTGAAAATGGTAATAGCAGTGTTTACATCAAAAATTCAAATGGAGCAGAATTACTTTGGGAAGAGGATACTCCTCTCACTGGATTTACTCATATAAATTAAATCAATAATGCTCCAATCAATTAAAATTTTTACATAAAAAACAAAGGATACTAAAAAATGCCTGAAATAAATTTTCAATTAAATTTACCAGATGGTAAAAAAAAATCTCTATATTCACCCTCGACGGTAATTCTTGAATATTTAAAACCTGGAGATTCTTTAAAGATTTCAGATTTTAAGTCTCTTGCTATTCAAGCTTTGCATGAGGCTTCCGAAAAAGTAAGAGCAAAATATGGTTTTGCATGCACTAGAACTTTAGAAGAGGAAGAAAAAATACTAAATTGGATTTCTAATTATGATCCTGACCAACTTATTTCAATATCAGATGAATAGCCTTAAAATAACAAAGACACAAAGCACAAAAATTACATTAAGTAGCAAGCTAAGTGTCTTTGAATAATCTTCATTAATAAAAAAGGTTTTTGTACTCGTGTGCAGGAGTGCGGGGTTAACCTTGAAACCGCTAGGCTCAAGTCCTTACAAAAAGGACAAGTCCTTAGACCACTTATACCGATAAAATATATTCATAACAAGTTTAGGGAACTTGATCAACTAGATAAATTGGTAAAGAAATTATCTTCATAAAATCGATAAAGAAGGAAAATTAAGGCTTGGTTATCCTGAATCAATACCTCAAGGAGAAATACCTTTTTAACGATTGACATCCAACTTAAAATTAATTGAGATTAAATATTAAAATTGAAAAACTTTTTAAATTAAGAACTGATGAAAGGTCAATGGATAAATATTTACAGTGGCGATTTACCTTTAAGATCTTGGTGGGTAGATTCTGGAAATGAGTGTGAATATATATCCATAGTTTTACCAGAGGTATTTGGAATAAATAATTGGATAAGAAGTTTTTCTGAAAAATTAGCTGCACAAAATTTACCTGTATTAGCCATACCTCTTTATGGAAGAACTGCTCCAAATTTGGATTTAGGTTACAGCGAAGATGATTTAAAATTAGGCAGACATCATAAAAATTTAACTACCTTAAAAAATATTATTGAAGATGTTTCTGCAGGAATAAATTGGGTTAAAGAAAAATATCCAAAAAAGAAAATCGCTATTATTGGATTTTGTTTTGGGGGGCATGCAGCACTTATTGCTTCTTCTTTAAAAGAAATAGATAATTCATTTTGTTTCTATGGAGCAGGAGTTACAACTCCAAGAACCGATACTAATTTTGCACCTATAGATTTGCTTGAAAAAGTTTCAGGTAATTTAAATTTTATTTGCGGATCTGCAGATGATTTGATTCCTTTAAAAGATCGATTAGAAATAAAAAAAATGTTTAAAAAATTTGATCCTTTAGAAGATAGATTTAGTTATGTTGAAATTGAAGGAGCTGATCATGGCTTTATGTGCGACGAGAGAGAATCCTTCCATAAAGCTGCATCATTAATAGGTTGGAACTTATTGATGAAAGAATTAATTAAAAGATAATATGCCGAAAAGATCTGGATTCAAATCTTCCATACAAGAATTTATTACCAAATCAAATGATGAGATCTTAGGTGAATTAACTAAGTTTCAAGAAGGATCAGTAGAGATAACACAAAGAGATGCATGGCAGGATCAGATAGATTTATTAAAAGAAATTCTTCCTATTTTCAAAGAAGGATATATTTTATTCGAATTTAAAATCCCAAGGATTGGGAAAAGAGTCGACAATATATTGATCATAAAAAACACGATTTTTGTGATTGAATTTAAAGTTGGTTCTGAAAATTATTTCAATCAAGATAAAGTTCAAGCAATTGATTATGCCTTAGATCTAAAAAATTTTCACGCAGGAAGTCATGATGCAAATATAGTTCCAATTCTTGTTTCTACTGAGGCAAAAGACACTTCAAATAGCATTAATTTTTCTGAGGATGGAATATTAAATAGTTGTCTTCTAGCTAATAAATTTAATTTACAGAATTTGATAGAAGATGTTTTAAGTAAAACGAACTTTCAAAAAGAGATCTTATTTTCAGATTGGATTAATAGCTCATACCTACCTACCCCAACTATTATTGAGGCGAGTAAAGTTCTTTATAAAGGACATGGTGTTTCTGACATTAGTAGAAACGAAGCTGGTTCAGATAATCTTGGTCAGACTTCAATTCTGCTAAATGAGATTATTGATAATTCAAAAAGAAACAATGAAAAATCTATCATTCTCTTAACCGGAATACCTGGTGCTGGTAAAACCTTGGCAGGTTTAAATCTTGCTTGTGAAAGAAGAATGAAAGATAAAAATGAAGAAGAGCATGCAGTTTTCTTAACAGGGAATGTTCCTCTAGTGAGTGTGCTTAGTGAGTCTTTAGCTATAGACGCTTCTAAAAATAATAAAAACAAAACGAAAGCCGAAGCTCTTAGAGAAGTCAAATCTTTCATACAAAATGTTCATCATTTTAGAGATGAATGTTTAGAAAATAGTTCTCCTCCAACTGAACGAATAGTAATTTTTGACGAAGCCCAAAGAGCTTACGATTTAGACAAAACAAAGAGTTTTATGAAAAGGAATAAAAATAAGCCTGACTTCAATTTTTCGGAACCTGAATTTTTAATCCAATCAATGGATCGCCATACTGGTTGGACAGCAATAGTTTGTTTAGTTGGCGGAGGGCAAGAAATAAATAAAGGAGAAGGAGGTATGGAGGAATGGCTTAAAGCATTAAGGGATAATTTTCCAGATTGGAAAGTTTGGATATCTAATGCATTAGATTCAAAATATTATTTACCTTCATTTAATCTTGATCAATTACAAGGAAGACTTTTTAGAAGAGATAATCTCCATTTAAGTATTTCTATAAGATCTTTCAGATCAGAAAAAGTAGCTAAATACATATCTAATTTGCTCGAAGGCAATATTTCAGAAACTAAGAATTTGTTAGGTGAGCTTAAAGATCTATATCCAATTAAAATCACACGCTCACTCACAAAAGCAAAACATTGGTTGAGAAATCATGCAAGGGGATCAGAGAGATATGGATTATTAACCTCATCTGGAGCAAGTAGATTGAAACCCCTTGGAATATTCTCTGGATCAATAACAAAGGACAATATAGCAAGTTGGTTTCTAAAAGAAAATAACGATGTCAGATCAAGTCTTGCATTAGAAGATGCGGCTACAGAATTTCAGGTACAGGGTTTAGAACTTGATTGGGCAGGATTGATTTGGGATGGAGATTTAATCAAGACTTCAACTGCTTGGTTATATAAATCTTTTGTGGGAACTAAATGGAATAACATTATGGATCAAGAAGCTCAAAAAAATAAATTAAATGCTTATAGAGTTCTTTTAACAAGAGCACGTCAAGGAATGATAATTGTTGTTCCAGAGGGAGATCCATTAGATGAAACAAGAGACAGTGAGAAGTATGACCCTACTTGGAATTATTTGAAAGAGATCGGGATTGAAGAAGTTATTTAGAAATGTTATTCGCGGACTTCAAAGAGGAAAGGAGCGACCCCACACTATAAGGTGAAGAGCGACAGCCAATTATAAGGGGAGGAGCGACCCCCACCTATAAGGGGAGAGCGACCCCCCATTTATAAGAGGAAGAGCGACCCGACCCTTTAAAGGGGAGAGATTATAAATACAACAAGTTTTCTTTAAAACAACAAGCTTAGCTGGATATCCCTGAAAGATATCACCTCTAAGTACTACCACTAACTACTTTAAATATATGTATCAGTGATATAAGTGATATACATATTATTAGTAGAGGTAGGAGGAGGAGAGTTAGAAGAGATAAAAAAGCAAGAGCAGAAAGAAGCTATTGAAAGGTTGTACCCTTAAACTTTTAACAGAAATTTATAAGCTCATATATACGATGTAGCTCCGTCGTATGTACCCCCATGCCACCCCATCGAAAACCTCAGAAACTAAACAACTAACACTTAAACAAATGAACAGAACACAACAAATAAATAAAGCTCATCCTTGGCTTTCCTATGACGAAGTAGTGAAGATTCTTCTCTACCATCATCAAGGTTCAATGTGGATACAGAACCTTCAGAGAGACAAGCTTGAGAGGTCGATGGAAGCGTTCACAAAGCTCGTAAATTCTAAGGGTAGGAATAGCCCTTGAACCCTTTATAGAGTACGTTCTAGGCGTGTACTACAACGGTGTAGATGAGTATGGCAATCAGATAGAAGAATCAAGCAGAGAAGAGTCTTTTGAGCGTAGATGGAATAGAGCAAGAGCTATCCTTTTGAAGAGTAAATAAGCTTGTTGACTCTTACCCTTTACCGATGCTATAAATATTAGTACACTTGTACTATATAGTTATGGAGGACTGGCAGGAATGGGATTATCTAGAGGACGAAATATTAGTAAGAAAACGACGGAAGATTTGTATTACTTGCAATCACTTCAGGTACAGCACGACAAGTTCTTGTGTCACCATCCTTACCTGTCCCTTTCATCAAAAGCTTATTCCTCAAGGAGATCATCTCATTAAAGGATGTAGATATTGGAGAGAGAACAGCAGAATATTTGCTCCAGAAGCAGCTTAAGCATTAAGTACGTAGTTCCCATGAGAGAGCATTCAAACTTGTCTATGACTGGTTTTTACATACCTAGCTAGTATAGGTTTACAAATCTGCTGGTATAAAAGACTCTCTCATTCCCTAGAAAGCATTGCAAATATTAGGTTTATTAATTTCAGCCCGAAATAATAAAAAAGTCTGTCTCAAGCGATCTGTTTCTATATTTTTTCTAAACTTTCTTCGACTAACTATCTTCGATAAACTAAACAAAACGCTTTGGATTTAGCTGACTTTCAAAAAAGTTAACAAAATGCCATACCAGCACCATACCAGCAGCCCTATTTCCCGCAAATTATAGACTATGACTGAACCTAATTACTGGTTAATGAAAAGTGAACCTGATGCTTACAGCATAGATACTTTAAAAAATGACGGTGTAACTTTATGGGATGGAATAAGAAATTATCAAGCTCGAAATTTTATGAGAAAAATGAATAAAGGAGATAAAGTTTTTTTTTATCATTCGAATTGTAAACCCCCAGGTATTGTTGGACTTATGGAGGTAATAGATCTAAATATTATTGATCCTACTCAATTTGATCAAGATTCAAAATATTTTGATTCAAAATCGAAACCTGATAATCCGAGATGGGATTGTGTAAAAGTAAAATACATTTCTAAATCAAACAAGATTTTAAGTTTACCTGATTTAAAGATTTTATTTAATGAGGATGAGTTATTAGTCGTAAAAAAAGGAAATAGGTTATCTATAATACCTGTCAGAAATGATATTGCAAAAATACTACTAGAAAAAATATAAAAATATTTAATCCTCAAAATTCATTGAAAACATATTGCCAATATAGAGTCTCGTTAAATCCCTATTTTGAAATCCTTTTTGCATCAAAAATCCTGCAATAGCTGCTTGTAGTATCCTGTATTGATCCCAGTTAGGGTGATCCTCAACGAATTCTTTCATAGCCTTTTGAAGATTTTCTTGAAGTTCACATTTGAAACTTATTACTTCATCTTTATCCTTTAATACTTTGGAATTTTTGTCGTAATTTAATTCTTGCATATTGAAAAAACTTTTTTTGAATTTAAATCTTCAAAATGTAGTTTTCTCCAAAATTTCTAAATCGTCAATAAGTATTATTTAGGGACAGTCTCAGGTTATAGAATAATGAGAATTCAGTCATAAAGTGAGTAGTTATGGAAATTAATTTTGTAAGATTAAATCCAACTTAAATATAAAGATTTATATAAAATCATAAGTTTTCCACATGCTTTAGATCATCAGATAATTTTTAAAAAAATACTGTGGAAAAGTTGTGAAAAATTTTTTTTTGAAGGGGGAAATATTTTATAAAATTTCCAATTTTATTTATCTTTCAATCCATTGATTCCCACATGTTTTTTATTTCATTAAATAAATTTTGTGCTATTGGTATCGGCCAATACATTTCGAAGGATCTAGTTTGATCTTGGCTCTCAAAAACAAACCTTAAACTCCATTCATTTTTTTTTCCGTTTAGCTGAATATACCAAGGAAGCTTTTCTAACTCTAAAGTAATAGATTCTTCATCCATTAGTTGATCCTTGATAACTAATAATTGTTCATTAATTCTTAACAGTAGAAGGTAAAGTGAATAGAATTCACTTTTTTGTAACTCAATTGACCAATTATCAACACCAATCAAAAAGCAAAATTTGCCTTTTTTAAAATTTCTAAGTAATCTCCATCTTTTTTGGTCTTTTACCAAAATTAGCCTGGAAGTAAATCTGGTTGATCTTGTTCATCGCTTAGTTCAATAATTGACCTTTGAACGGGTTTAATAGTTGACTCCTCTAATAAACCATCAAAATCATCAAAACGTCTTTGTTTAGCTCTGAAAGCAATTTTTACTGTAGTTAAATATCTATTAGTTGATTTTCTTATCAAGCTCTCACCTCTCTTGGCAAGATCATTAGAATCAATTCCTGAATTATTGGATATGTTCATTAAAAAAAGTTTTTTACTATAAAATGTATTTTACAATTAATTAGACCCTTTCAAAACATAAATTACAAAAAGAACTTAATTGATTTAAATAATCTTATATGGAAGAAAGTTTATCTGGAACACTTGCTATTGATTTAGGGAACACTAATACTGTTGTAGCTTTTCAAGATCAAAAAGATATAAATTCTGTTTTAATTGAAATACCGAATATTACATCATCTCCAGGAGTTATTCCTTCAGCAGTTTGGTTCGAGGAACCTTCAAAGATTCCTAAAATTGGTATGAGTGCTCTCAAGATGAGGGATAACTCAAATTCTGATTTATTTTTTCATTCGAACTTTAAAAGATTAATTGGAAATTCTATTGAAAAAATTAACCAAAAAAATATTTTAAACCCTAATGAATGTGGCGAAAAATTTTTTCAAATTTTATGGGCAAACATCCCGCACAAGTATGCGATCAAAAGACTTGTTTTAACTGCGCCTATAGATACATATAAGGGTTATAGAGAATGGTTAGTGAACCTTTGCGAGGAAATATCAGTAGATGAAATAGCTCTTGTTGATGAGCCTACTGCGGCAAGTTTAGGAATAAATGTACCATTCGGCTCAAAAATTATGACATTAGATATTGGAGGAAGTACAGTCGATATGAATATAGTCAAAATAGAGGGAGGAGAAGGAAAATCTGGTCCTATAGCTGAACTATTAAAATTTAAAGGTAATGATGTAAGCTCAATTTCAAAACAAAAAATAAGGTGTGCTGAAATAATTGGAAAAGCAGGCTCAAAAATTGGTGGGAAAGATATTGATCAATGGATAGTTGATTATTTTATTCCAGGTAATAATTATATTAATAATCTTTCAAAGGCAGAAAAAATAAAATGTAAACTCAGCTCATCTGTAATCAAATATGAAAATAAATATCCAATAAAATTATTTTCTGAACATAATAAAGAAAGTGAATATTACCTAAGTAAAGAAATTTTTGAGAAAATACTCATTGAAAATAATCTTCTTAATCACCTTAACTCTTTACTCAAAGATTTATTAAATCAAGCAAGAGGTAAATTTTGTACAGTTGACGACTTAAATGCAATTGTTTTGGTTGGTGGAGGCACTCAAATACCATTGATTAAAGAATGGATAACAAAAAAAATTCCAAAAATTCAAATTAAATCGCCACCTCCTATTGAATCAATAGCTTTGGGAGCTTTAGCAATGACTCCGGGTGTAAAAATTAAAGACATATTAAATAAAGGATTATCTATAAGATTATTTAATAAAAGAGAGCAAAAACACTTTTGGCATCCCATTTTTTTTAAAGGTCAAACATGGCCAACAGAAGCACCCTTTAAACTGATCCTTCAAGCCAGCAAAAATAATCAGAAAATATTCGAAATAATAATTGGAGAGACGCAAAAAGAAAGAGCATATGATGTTATTTTCGAAAATGGATTACCAAAGTTATCAGAGATTCAAAATGAAGAGGAAATTTTAAAATGGGACAAAAAACCACTCAAAATAGTATTGAAAAATAAATCTAATATTGGAGAAGACACCTTAATACTTTTTTTTAAAATTACGAAAAATGCTGATTTATTAGTTAGATGTTTTGATATTAAAAATGAATTTTTTGGAGAATATAATTTAGGAAATATCTTTTAAGTTATAGCTATTCAAGAAAAACTCCTTCTTCATTATCAAAATTATTTAAACGTAAGCTAACACTTTCAATTTTACTAGTTGGCACTTTTTTACCACAAAAATCTGGTTGAATAGGTAATTCTCTATGACCTCTATCTACCATTACTAATAACATCACTCTTTGAGGTCTGCCCCATGAATATAAAGCATCTATTGCAGCTCTAATTGTCCTACCTGTGTAAATTACATCATCTATTAAAAGAATTTCTTTTTTTTCAATAGGAGTTGGAATATCTGCAGCTTGTATTAGACGAGTTCCAACTCTATTTTGGTCATCTCTATAAAAAGTTGGATCAATTGTTCCTTTTTTAACTCTTAAAGCTGTTCTAGAGAATAATTCCTTTTCTAGCACTTCGGTCAGCGCAATTCCTCTACTCGGGATGCCAACCAATAAAAGGTTATCCAGTTTTTTTACTTTTTCGATAATTTCGCAAGCTAAACGCGAAATAGTTTTTCTAAGCTCAACTTCAGAAAGTATTACGATCTTTTTTGTCTTCTTGGACATGATTTATCAAGAAATAAAATTAAGCTAATATTTTCATAAATTAGCAAAAGCTAACTATATTAAATATAAATTGTTAAAGAGTAACGTTTGAAGCTAAATTTAAGGTTGGATCAGTTAACAATGAATTTGATCTAAATATGTCAAAGATTAGCAGCAAAAATATTAAAAGATTAAGTGTTCCTCAGAGCCCTGTAGTTCTTGCGATACTTGATGGATGGGGATATCGAAAAGAAAAATCAGATAATGCTATAAAAAGTGCCAGTACACCAATCATGGATTCATTGTGGCATGCTTACCCCCACACGCTAATAAGTGCTAGTGGATCTGATGTAGGCCTGCCAGATGGTCAAATGGGCAATTCAGAGGTAGGGCACCTTACCATTGGTTCGGGAAGAATAATACAACAAGAACTTGTAAGGATTTCAAATATTGTAAATAATAATCAATTAGGTTTGGTAAATGAGTTAAAAGAGATGGCTGATTCATTAAAGAAAAATAATTCTACTTTGCATATCACAGGATTATGTTCCGATGGAGGAGTTCATAGTCATATCGATCATTTATTGGGTTTAATAAAATGGGCATCTGATAATAAACTTAAAAAAGTTGCAATCCATATTATTACTGATGGAAGAGACACTCCTGCAAAAAGTGCCTTGAAATATCTAAATCAAATAGAATCTTGTATAAAAAAATTTAACGTGGGAGAAATAGCTTCCATGTGCGGAAGATACTGGATAATGGATAGAAATCTTTTATGGGATAGAACAGAAAAAGCATATTCTAATTTGACTGATCCAGATATTCAAATAACAAATATTTCTCCCAAGGATTACATAGAAAAAAGTTATGCCAAAAACATAACAGATGAATTTATAGAGCCCATACGTATATCTGAAAACTATCTTAAAGATGGGGATAGTTTGATTTGCTTTAACTTTCGTCCAGACAGAGCAAGACAAATAGTCAAATCCCTTTCGACCAAAAAATTTTCAGACTTTGAAAGAAAAAATTATCCAAATCTTGATTTTGTTACTTTTACTCAATATGATCCGAACTTTCCCGTTAAAGTTGCATTTCCTCCTGAATCACTCAATAATTTTATAGGCCAAATAGTGTCAGAAAACGGACTTCAACAATACAGAACAGCGGAAACTGAAAAATATCCTCACGTAACATACTTTTTCAATGGAGGAGTTGAAATTCCTTTACCTGGAGAAGAAAGACATTTGATTCCATCTCCAAGAGTCGCAACTTATGATATGGAACCCGAAATGTCTGCGGAGGAATTAACTATTAGTTGCTCTAAAGCAATTAAAAGCGGTAATTATGCGTTTGTTGTAATAAATTTTGCCAATCCTGATATGGTTGGTCATACAGGCAACATGGATGCAACAATTAAAGCTATAGAAAAAGTAGATAAATGTGTAGGTCAAATAGTCAATGCTACTGGAGAAATGGGAGGTAGCATTGTTATTACAGCCGATCATGGTAACGCAGAGGTAATGAAAGGATCTGAAGGAGAACCATGGACAGCACACACAATCAATAAAGTTCCATTAATTTTGATTGAAGGTGAAAAAAGAAAAATACCAAATATGGGAAATGAAATTAACTTAAGAGAAAACGCGGGCTTAGCAGATATTGCTCCCACTCTATTGCAATTATTAAATCTACCAATACCAAGAGAAATGACGGGCAAATCGCTTATTCAAGAAATTGAATTAAAGGGTTATAATAAGGTCGTTCAACACGTTTAAAGTTAATAAAAATTTTATAAGCAATGATTCAAATTATTAGTTGGATTTGGGTATTTTCTGGAGTTCTTCTCATTCTCTTAGTTTTACTTCATAGTCCCAAAGGAGATGGAATGGGAGGAATAGCTGCCAGTGGAAGCTCTATGTTCAACAGCGCAAGTAGTGCAGAAGCCTCTCTAAACAAAATAACTTGGACTTTTTTAGTGATATTTTTATCTCTCGCAATTATTCTTAGCGCTGGTTGGATTTCTTAATATTTTAATAAAAAAAGGGAACATTTTGAATGATCCCTTTTAAAAAATTTTTATTAAAAATTATTGTATTAGTTAGTAATCGAAGTCGCCGCCCATTCCCGGAGCGCCTGCTGGAGCAGCTGAATCTTTTTTCTCAGGTAAATCTGCAACTATGCATTCAGTGGTTAGAACCATCCCTGCTATTGAAGCTGCATTTTGTAATCCTGAACGTGTAACTTTTGCAGGATCAACTATTCCAGCAGAGGACATATCTACATATTCTCCAGTGGCAGCATTGAATCCATCATTAAATGGTTTAGTTTTTACATTTTCAGCAATCACAGCTCCATTAGAACCAGCATTCTCAGCAATTCTCATAAGAGGAGCAGTAAGTGAAGCTTCAACAATGTTAGCTCCAATTAATTCCTCTCCTTCTAAATTTTTATCAGCCCATTCTTTTAGAATAGGAGATAAATGAGCGAGAGTTGTTCCTCCTCCAGGTACAATCCCTTCTTCAACAGCTGCTTTTGTTGCGTTAATAGCATCCTCAAGACGAAGCTTTTTATCCTTCATCTCAGTTTCAGTAGCAGCCCCAACCTTGATAACTGCTACACCTCCAGCTAATTTAGCCAGGCGCTCTTGAAGCTTTTCTTTATCATAGGAGGAATCTGTTTCATCCATTTGCTTCTTAATTTGATCACATCTAGCTTTAACTGCTTGCTCATTACCTTCAGCTACAATAGTTGTAGTCTCTTTATTGATAGTTATTCTTCTACCAGTTCCAAGCATATCTAAAGTAGCATTTTCTAATTTCAAGCCTGCATCTTCAGTAATAAGTTGTCCATTAGTTAAAACAGCCATATCTTCAAGCATGGCTTTTCTTCTATCGCCAAATCCAGGTGCTTTTACTGCAGCAACATTTAACACACCTCGTAATCTATTAACAACAAGAGTTGCTAAAGCCTCTTTTTCAATATCTTCTGCAATAATTACTAGTGGTTTACCAGTTTTAGCTATTTGTTCCAAAACGGGAACTAAATCCTGCACTAAAGCAATTTTTTTATCAGTCAGAAGAATATAGGGTTCATCTAAAACAGCCTCCATTCTCTCTGTATCTGTTGCGAAGTAAGGTGAAATATAGCCTTTATCAAAGCGCATCCCCTCAGTAACTTCTAATTCAGTTGTCATTGATTTTCCTTCTTCTAAGGAGATAACACCTTCTTTACCAACCTTATCCATAGCATTGGCAATCATTTGACCAACTTCTTCGTCGTTTCCAGCAGCAATAGTTCCACATTGAGCTATAGCATTGCTATCGCTAATAGGTTTGGAATTCTCTTGAATTTTACCAACTAGAAATTCAGTCGCTTTATCAATTCCTTTTTTCAAGGTAATTGCATTAGCTCCCGCAGCAACGTTTCTCAACCCTGCTTTAACCATCGCATGAGCTAAAACAGTGGCAGTTGTGGTACCATCCCCTGCTGCATCATTAGTTTTTGATGCAGCTTGTCTGATTAAAGCAACACCTGTGTTTTCAATGTGGTCCTCTAATTCGATCTCTTTAGCGATTGTGACACCATCATTAATAATTTGTGGAGCACCAAATTTTTTCTCTAGTACAACATTTCTTCCTTTTGGTCCAAGCGTTACAGCCACAGACTCAGCAAGGATATCAATTCCTCTCTCGAGCGCTCTACGAGCTTGCTCATTGTAAATAATTCTTTTAGCCATGTTTAGGCAGTGATTTAGTAATAAGTTTTAATAATTTTTGAAACAAATATTTTAGCTTACTACAGCTAAAATATCCTTTTCTGAGAGCAAGACATATTCATCTCCTCCCAATTTAATGTCTGTGCCAGCATATTTACTGTACAAGACTTTATCGCCAATACTCACTTCTGGAGTTTGTCGAGAACCATCGTCATTAAGTTTGCCAGGGCCGACCTGAGCAACTTCTCCAATCTGTGGTTTTTCTTTAGCTGAATCAGGCAAAAGAATGCCCCCAGCAGTTTTTTCCTCAGATGCGGAAACTTTGATAAATATTCTATCTCCCAGTGGTTTTACTGTAGAGACTGTAAGTGAAACAGCTGCCATAAATTAATGGAGGATCATGATTGAGACGCTTTACGTCATAAAAAAGGAAAGAGAAGTTCTCTATCCGTATCATCAACAACATAATCTGCGAAGCGGCAATTAAACCATACTTAAACTGTGCGGGTGGCCGAACCCATTTAACGAATCTACCCATGAGGTGGTAATATTTTCGGATTATGAGCTGTTTAAATCAGCTATTCATCACCAATCTATAAAAATGGTAGCAACTCCATCAACTTCTTCACAAACAAAAGGCGTAGTACGTCAGGTAATTGGTCCAGTTCTAGATGTAGAATTTCCAGCAGGGAAATTGCCCAAAATATTAAATGCTTTAAGAATCGAAGCTAAAAATCCAGCTGGGCAAGACATAGCGCTCACTGCAGAAGTCCAACAGCTCCTAGGTGACCATAGAGTAAGAGCAGTAGCAATGAGTGGCACAGACGGCCTTGTAAGAGGCATGGAGGCAATCGACACAGGGGCACCAATATCCGTACCTGTAGGAGAAGCAACTTTAGGAAGAATATTTAATGTTTTGGGAGAACCAGTAGATGAACAAGGTCCCGTGAATACCGAAGATACTGCTCCAATTCATAGAGCTGCGCCAAAGTTAACTGACCTAGAAACTAAGCCAAAAGTTTTTGAAACTGGCATTAAAGTTATCGACCTTTTGGCTCCTTACAGACAAGGAGGAAAAGTTGGCTTATTCGGAGGTGCAGGTGTTGGAAAGACAGTTCTTATTCAAGAATTAATTAATAACATCGCAAAGGAGCATGGTGGAGTTTCTGTTTTTGGCGGTGTAGGGGAAAGAACTAGAGAAGGGAACGATTTGTATGAAGAATTTAAAGAATCGGGAGTTATAAATGCAGATGATTTAACTCAGTCAAAAGTTGCCTTGTGTTTTGGACAGATGAATGAGCCACCTGGTGCAAGAATGAGAGTAGGCTTATCAGCACTTACGATGGCCGAACATTTTAGAGATGTGAATAAACAAGACGTTCTACTTTTTGTAGATAATATTTTTAGATTCGTTCAAGCTGGTTCTGAAGTATCTGCATTACTTGGAAGAATGCCTTCAGCTGTTGGATACCAACCGACTCTGGGAACTGATGTTGGTGAATTGCAAGAGAGAATTACATCTACATTAGAAGGGTCAATAACATCTATTCAGGCTGTTTACGTACCTGCTGATGACCTAACAGACCCAGCTCCAGCTACAACCTTTGCCCATTTAGATGCTACTACTGTGCTTGCAAGGGCTCTTGCAGCTAAGGGTATTTATCCAGCAGTTGATCCATTAGACTCAACGAGTA
This sequence comes from uncultured Prochlorococcus sp., assembly GCA_902536545.1. Taxonomy (GTDB): domain Bacteria; phylum Cyanobacteriota; class Cyanobacteriia; order PCC-6307; family Cyanobiaceae; genus Prochlorococcus_A. The sequence goes on from CACAXS010000011.1 coordinate 14,757, forward strand.
CTATGCTACAACCATCAGTTGTTGGCGATGAGCATTACAAAACAGCCAGAGCTGTCCAATCAACTTTACAAAGATACAAAGAACTTCAAGATATTATTGCAATTCTTGGTTTAGATGAACTTTCTGAAGAAGATAGATTAACCGTCGACAGGGCCAGAAAAATTGAAAAATTCCTCTCCCAACCTTTTTTTGTAGCAGAAATATTTACAGGAATGTCTGGTAAATATGTAAAATTAGAAGACACCATTGCTGGTTTCAATATGATTTTGTCAGGTGAATTGGATGATTTGCCAGAGCAAGCATTTTACTTAGTTGGCAATATTGATGAAGTTAAAGCAAAGGCTGAAAAAATAAAATCAGAAAAATAAATATCAAACATATATTCAACCTTCAATAATTTTCAATTAATGGCAATTTCTCTAAAAGTTTTAGCTCCTAACAAAAATGTTTATCAAGGCGAAGCTGAAGAAGTAATCCTTCCTAGTACTACTGGTCAGCTTGGTATACTACCAGGACACATCTCTTTAGTTACTGCTATAGATATTGGCGTTTTAAGGCTAAGAATGAATTCCCAGTGGAAATCAATAGCTCTCATGGGAGGCTTCGCTGAAATTGAATCAGATGAAGTTATAGTTTTAGTAAATAATGCTGAAATTGGTTCTGAAATTAATGTTCAAAATGCTGAACAAGATCTTAAAGAAGCGAAATTAACAATTAGCAAATTTTCTGAAAATGAAAAAAATCCAGAGAAAATTAAAGCTTTGAAAGAGGTTTCAAAGGCAGAGGCTAGGATTCAAGCTGCAAAAAACTAATATTTAAGCGGTTCCACAAAAAGTTACTTCGGGAAACTTTAATTTGGCTTCGTCTAATTTTTTTGTCTTACCTCCTTCTTGCCAATAATTTATCACTTCAGTAGCTTTATTCAATATTTCTACTCTTTCGTTATCTGTAATCCAACCTTTATTCTCAAGTTCACTTTTTAATTTTTCCCAAGCATCATCTCTTGGCCAAAAATAATAGGCAGTAAGAGGGCTTGGGCCTCCACCCACTATTTGATCCACTGCTAAAGCCACATTATCAGGTAACCACAATACTTTAATAATGAATCTTCCTTCATCAGGTTTAGGGGTATAACCAGTAGGTACCCCATCTTCATCAATTGTGGCAGCTGCCAATACAGCTGTTGCACCCATCATTCCTGAATTAGGAGAAGAATTTTTAGAGTTTGGTGCATCACTGTTTTTTCCCTTTTTTTCTGTTGAATTTTGATTTAACTTATCTGATGAGGTCATTCAGTTTTTTATGTTTAATAAATAATTTATCAGTTTATGGTCACATTTTGATTTATTTATTCAAAATTTATTGATTTTAGTAATTGACAACTTCTAAACGGGATTTTTATCTATCATGAGATACTTCATAAAAATCATAAATAGTGGCTTCCAATGAATCCCAAAGATCTTTGGGGATATCGTTTTCCTCTGCGAACATGCCAAGCTGACTAGCTAAGCCTCTTGCTTGAGAAAGTTTCGAATCATATGAATCGGACTTGATCATTTTTTTGCTTTAAACTTAATAAAAATAAATCTATTAACTTGATAAGTCAAATTTCAAAACTCTAAATCAGAAATTTCTTTTAGTGCAGTAATACTTAATACATCTGGGTTTGTATCTTTGACCAGAACATCATCTTCTATTCTAATCCCTATGCCTTTCCATTTCTCGTCTATAGGGGGTTGTCCCTCAGGGACTGGGATCCTATCGCTTATGTATATCCCGGGTTCTACCGTAAGGATCATTCCATTCTTTAATGGCACTTCATAGTCCCCCATTCTGTATGCTCCAACATCATGAACATCTAAGCCAAGCCAATGTCCAGTTCTATGCATGTAAAGATGTTTATAAGATTGATTCTCTATTATCTCCTCAGTACTGCCAGACAATAAACCAATTTCCTTTAATCCTTCTATGAGAATTGTTAAAGCAACATTATGAACTGCACTAGCATTCGATCCCTTAACAGCACTTTTAATTGCATTTTTCTGTGCACTCAACACAATTTCATAGATAACTTTTTGCTCATTAGAAAATTTACCGCCTATTGGAATAGTTCTTGTTATGTCTCCATTGTAATAATCAACTAGTGAGCAACCAGCATCCACCAACAATAAATCTTCCTTCTTCAAGGGTGAGTTATTTGAAGTGTAATGCAAAATACAGGCATTATCTCCTGACGCAACAATTGAGTTATAAGCTGGCCCTCTCGCCCCTTTTTCCAAAAAGAATCCTTCAAGAAGACCCTGAACTTGTCTTTCATTTTTCTTTGATGAGATAGATTCTCTTACTAGTTCATGAGCTTCGGCTGAAATTTGTATAGCCTCTCTCATTCTCTTAATCTCAAATTCACTTTTAATTAATCTCATCTCATTTAAATAAATTTCTGGAGATTTTATTGAATTTGCACCAATCCCTGATCTGGAGCGATCTTCAAGTTGTTGTGAAAATATCTCAAGTATTAGTTTCTCTATTATTGGATGCTTTCCAATTGAAAAAACAAGTTCATCAGAGCCCTTTATGTAGGCTGGAAGTAAATCTCTTAATTCGTTTATTGAGTGAGCCTTATCAGCATTAAACTCTTTTTCAGCGCCTTCTAAACCCCATCTAAAGCCATGCCAGACTTCGCTTATAACATCTTTAGGAGCAACAAACATAATAAATCTCTCTCCCTTTGGCTTATGCGATAAGAAAAGAGCAATTGCATCTGGCTCATCGAAACCAGTTAAATACCAAAAATTACTATCTTGTCTAAAAGGATATTCACAATCAGCATGATGCTTTACAAGATTAGCACCTGGGATAATAGCAGCTTTTCCACCTAATTTATCAAGGAAAATTTCTCTTCTTTTTTCAAAAACTTTATTGTCGGGTTTAGACATAAATAATGTATTGGCGTGTTTTAAAAAAAAATGGAAGAATGAATTAAAACAGATTTAGTATCTAATCTATCTTAATGGAACCAAGTGTTTACGGCTTAATTTTGCTAATTATTATGATTTTAATTGGTTCCGCATGTTGTTCGGGAGTAGAAGCGGCTTTTTTAGCTGTCAATTCAATAAGAATTCTAGAGATAGCCTCAAAACAAAAGCCAAAAAGTACAGCGAATCAACTACTTAAACTCAGAAAACACCTTGGAAGGACTCTAACTGTAATTACTATTACAAATAATGGATTTAACATCATTGGAAGTCTTATTTTAGGTGTATACGGAGCAATGGTAATTAATAGTAGTTATGGCTTAACATTATTTTCAATTGTTTTTTACATATTAGTTGTTCTAGTGGGAGAAGTTCTTCCGAAAGCTCTAGGTACAAGATTTTCAGTTCAAATAGCTTTATTATCTGTTCCTATCTTGAGAATATTAAATATTTTAATGAGGCCATTCTTAATATTAATCGAACAAATATTTCCAGTTATTACTGCAGAAAATGAAATTTCAACTGATGAAGAGGAAATTAGACAAATGGCAAAAATTGGGAGTCAGAAAGGTTTAATAGAAGCTGATGAGGCAGCAATGATATTTAAGGTTTTTCAATTAAATGATTTAAAAGCTAAAGACTTAATGATCCCTAGGGTATCGGCACCTTGTCTTGATGGGTCTTCCAATCTTGATGAAATTTCAAAACTTATTATGTCAGATAACTCTCCATGGTGGGTTGTTTTAGGAGATAAAGTTGACAAAATACAAGGTGTAGTTAAGCGTGAAAAAATGTTAGCAGAATTAATTAATGGCGAAAATAAAAAATCCTTATCAGAAATTTGCGAACCTGTGGACTACATTCCAGAAATGATTAAGGCAGATCAATTATTAACAAGATTTGACAAGAATCATAAAGGAGTAAAAGTAGTAGTAGATGAATTTGGGGGATTTGTGGGGATTATTGGTGCAGAAGCTGTGTTATCTGTAATAGCTGGATGGTGGAAGAAATAAATCATGAAACAATTAAAAAATAGTAAAAATTATTTGCTTTTAAAAAATTGGTGGGAAAATATCGATCTTACTAACTATGAAAAAAGTTTCTTTAATAGAGAAATAATTTCTTTTAATCAACAACTTATTAGGCTCAAAGAAAAAAAAATAAGAATTGGCGTATATGGTAAATCAGGTGTAGGAAAATCTTCTGTTTTAAATTATTTATTAGAAAAAGATACATTCAAAACAAATATTATTAACGGGACCACGAGAAAAATAAAATCGGAACTTTGGAACCTAAAAGATCAAACTATCAGTAGTATAGAATTGCTAGATTTTCCAGGATTTGATTTCTGCAATACTAAATTCTCAGATAAAATTTACTCTTGCATAAATCATTCAGATCTTGTTTTATTTTTAGTTTCGGGAGATGTAAATAGAAATGAATTAAACAAAATCAGCTCCTTAATTAATGATGGGAAAAAAATAATTATAATTTTAAATAAAATCGATCTTTTTCATAAAAATGACTTAAAAGAAATTATGGAAAATATCCAGTCTAAGCTTCCAAAAGAATTAAATATTCCAATAATTCTTAATAATGGGAAAAATCTTAAAAACTATCTTACAAAAATAATAAATCAATATGGTGAGATATTTTTAACACTTAATTCACTTCAACTAGCTGACAAATTGTTTCTTAAGATAAAAGAACACAGATTGAGAAGAAGGCAGAAATTAGCTCAATCAACTATTGGTAAATTTTCGACTTTAAAGGCATCCGCAGTAGCTCTTAATCCATTTATTTTATTTGATGTTGCTGGTAGTTTCGCACTAGATACTGCATTGATTAGCGAATTAAGTAAGATTTACGGCTTAAAGTTGAAAGGTGAATCTGCAAGAAAAATATTTAAAAATATATCCATTAATAATTTATGTTTAGGATTCACTCAAGTAGGCGTCAATACCTCTTTCAACCTTATTAAGAAAATAATTTTATTATCGGCACCTTTTACTAATGGGATCTCATTATTAACTTATGGACCAATAGCAATTATTCAAGCAGCAATCGCAGTGCATTCTACAAAAATCCTAGGGAAATTAACCGCAAAAGAGATATTCATAAGAAGCAAAGTTTCTTTTATAGAGCCCGCTAATATGATCCAAAATATGACTCTTAATGATCCAGATATTTTTAACCACATAAATATTTATTTTTCAAATAGAAATTTAAATAATAATTTTTTTAGCATTCTACCTTAAAACATAAATGGGAAAAAGCATTGCATTATTTGGTACCAGTGCAGATCCACCTACCATTGGACATAAAAAAATACTTGAAGAATTATCCAAAATATATGCTCTTACAATTGGTTATGTTAGTAACAACCCCAACAAAAATCACAAAGAGGATATCTCAATTCGTAGCCATTTATTAAAAACTCTTATTGAAGATTTAGATAATCCCAGAATATTATTTAATCAAAATGTAAGTAGCCAATGGGCACTAGAGTCAATTAAAAAATGTAAAAGAATTTATGAATTAAATAATTTAGATTTTGTTATTGGGAGCGATTTAATTAAAGATATTTTCTACTGGAAAAATTTTGATAAAATTACTAATGAGGTTTGCTTTTTAGTAATTTTAAGAGAGGGATATCCTGTTGAATCAAATACTCTTAAAATGTTAGGAACTTATAAAGTGAAATTTAAGATTTCAACCATAAAAATTCCAAACATTTCAAGTTCTAAGCTCAGATCAAATTTAAATTATTCTAATTTACCAACTTCATTAATAGATATTGTTAAAAAGAATAATTTATATGAATCCACTAAATTAGTTGAATGAAGTTTTTACTTGCTCAAATTAATCCAGTTGTTGGTGATTTAGAGGGTAATGCAAAAAAAATACTTTGTACTGCTTCGAAAGCTAGCTCAACTTCTGCTGATTTAGTTCTTACTCCAGAATTATCACTATGGGGATATCCAGCAAACGACCTACTTCTAAAAAAAAATTTAATCAAAAATCAATATCCAATTCTTGACCAATTAGCCTTAGATATTAATAAAAAATATGGAAACTTGAGTATTACAGTAGGTATAGCTGAGATGATAAACGATTCTTTTTTCCCAAATCTTTATAATTCTATTGCGTTGATTGAGCGCGGTGAGTGGAAAATAATTGCTCGAAAAATTATTCTTCCTACCTATGAAGTATTTGATGAAAAAAGATACTTTAGATCAGAAGAAAAAGTTTCTGTATTAACAAAAGTAATTAATAATAAAACTTGGCGAATTGGCTTTACTATATGTGAGGATTTGTGGGTCAACAAAAATATAGAAGGTAGAGGAATTCATAAAAAGAATCCTATTTTTGATTTAAAGAAAAAAAAAGTTGATATTTTAGTGAACTTATCGGCCTCCCCATATACCTTTAAAAAGTTAGAGCTAAGATCCAAAGTTTCCAGTTTTGCTGCTCAATATCTTCAAGTACCGCTGATATATGTAAACCAGATTGGAGCAAATGATAATTTAATTTTTGATGGAAATAGTTTTATTCTTAATAAGAATGGATCTAAAATTAAGCAATTAAAATCTTTTACAGAAGACTTCTCCACTTGGGACATTGAGCAAACAAAACCTCAAAAAAATAAATTTGAAAAGTCTGAGATGTCATCAATTTTTGATGCATTAGTCCTTGGTGTTAGAGATTATGCTCAAAAATGCGGTTTTAAAACAGCTTTGATTGGACTAAGTGGTGGCATTGATTCAGCACTAGTTTCAGCAATTGCGACGGCTGCTCTTGGCAGTAATAATATTTATTGCGTCTCAATGCCCTCCAAGTGGAGCTCATCTCATTCAAAGAGTGATGCGACTGATTTAGCAAGAAGATTAAAAATAAATTTCAGTAACATCCCAATTGAAAATTTGATGAGCTCTTTTGAAGAATCTTTTAAAAATATCGTATCTTTCGAGATGGCTGAAATAACAAATCAAAATATTCAATCAAGAATCAGAGGAACGCTTCTGATGGCTTTAGCAAATCAAAAAAAGCATTTATTACTTTCAACAGGAAATAAATCAGAACTAGCAGTAGGATATTGCACACTTTATGGTGATATGAACGGGGGATTATCGGTAATTGGGGATTTATATAAAACTAATGTTTTTAAATTATGCAATTGGCTTGATAGTGAAGATTCAATTCATCATAGAAAATCATATATGTTAAATACTAGTGTTGATTTAATTGGAGAAAATATACGTACGAAAGCTCCAAGTGCCGAATTAGGTCCTGATCAATTAGATACTGATTCTCTCCCACCTTATTCTATTTTAGATAATATTCTTAAAGGAATTATTGAAGAGAAAAAAGATTTACTACAACTGGAAGAAGATGGTTACGAAAAAGATTTAATTTTAAAAATTATCTCACTTATAAAAAAAGCTGAATTTAAAAGAAAGCAGGCTCCTCCTATCCTAAAACTAAGCAGTCAATCATTAGGAAGTGACTGGAGAGTTCCCATAGCAATATCTTATTAATCACTATAAGAAGACTGTTGGATTTTTTTTAAAGGCCTTTTAACTGAATCAAGGTTGATACCTTTTTTGATAGCAAGAATTATGCCTGCAGCTTCTAAATAATTATCTACTTCAAAAAGATTGGGATAATCATAAAACTCATTTGTCACTTTCAATGTATTTTGATTTTCTACAGAGATAATATTTAAACCTTTTTCAATCCCTGCTAATACTGCTTCTCCACCTAGTGCCCCATTAGGAACAACGATAGATTCAATCTGATCAGGATGTATAGAAATTGATTGATTTTTAGCGGGCAATTCAACAATATCAGGCGCATTGCTTAACCCAATCAGTACTGATGGTAAAAAGGTGTATCCTATTTCCTCTGCAGCTGCTCGAGGATCTAAATTTTCATTCAATACAATCGGATTTAAAGCAGGTGCGTGAGCACATGGAACTTTTAAAAATTTGCTAATTAAATGACTTATAACTGCTTCGACTCCAGAAATAGGATCAACGCCTTTCCCCTCTCGATAGATATTTGTTTCTAAAGAATCTGAATCATCAGGAAATTTTGCAACAATTGCTATTGCCGTAACTCCTTTTTCTATTAAACATTTTCCAGCATCAATTAGAATATCAGGATTTTCAATTATGCCACCACTGATTTTTGAAGAATCAGAATCAATAACTACGTTTAGTGGCTTTTTTGTAATCACATAAGAATGAACATTAATCCCTAAAGTAGAAACACATGCATCAGCAACTTGTAAATGTCTTAATAATATTTCTTTTTCAATTGCTGAATCAAAAATTATCCCAATTTTCTGTTGCTTTACCCTTTTTAAAGCAATTTCTCCTTTAGCAAGTCTGTCTAAACTATAACCCTCAACATAAAAGATATTTTTATCTTTCTCAGCAAGAGTCCCGCCATTCATAACATTTGGATGAGTAATTAAACATCCACTTGCCGATGCTAATAATTTAGCGGTAGGAAGTGCGTCCCCAGCAAAACCTCCTACTTCACAACAAATACCAGTTGGAACAATAAATATTGTTGGTGAATTTTCCATTATTAAAAATATTTCAAATTATATTTTTTAATTAGCTAAGACAGCTTTAATTCTAAGTTTTTTTGTTCCAAAAGAGTCAATAGAATTTTGAATATCAACAATTGACCATCGAATTAAATCACCTTTTTTTTCTAAATTTGCGATGATGAATCCCCTTAAATTTTCTAATTTTATTGAAACTGGCCAATCTAAATAATAATCAACTAAGATTAATTTCATTTTTGATATTTACCAAATTGATCATTATATAAATCATCTTCGACTTCTTTACCAATAAGAATATTCAAATCTGACTTGGGATATGCTACACATAAAAGTGCAAAGCCCTTGTCCCTCAAATCATCATTTAATCCCATAGCATCTTCTTGATCTACGGATCCTTCCAATATCATGGATGCACAATCTGTACAAACTCCTGAACAACAACTACTTGGTAAATCTATTCCATTCATTTTTGCCGCTGAAATAATATCTTGATCTTCAGAACATAAAAAACTAAAAGTTTTTTGCTCAAATTGAACTTTGATATTGTATTCAGGCATTTCCTAAATCTTAATGCTAAACTGCTGAACCACCTACAACTTCTAATATTTCTTGCGTAATAGCTGCTTGTCTGGCTTTGTTATAGGTTAGATTCAAAGAACTTGCTAATTCTTTAGCATTATCACTTGCATTATTCATAGCAGTCATCCTGCAAGCGAGTTCTGAAGCTGCCGACTCTTGAAGAGCTCTTAGTACCTGATTCTGTAAATATAAAGGTAATAACGAATCTAATAGTTGATCAGGACTTTGTTCAAAAATAATATCTGATGGCAACTTCTCTGAATCACTTTTTTCAATATTTGATTTTTCAACAAGTAACTTACTATCTTTAGTTGTTAACCTAAAAATTTCATCATTTTCATCTGCAATACCTTGAGGGTCTAGTGGCAATAATGTTTGAACTACAGGTGCACAACTGACTAAAGTAATGAATTTCGTATATATGATTTCTACCCTGTCAGAATTTTCTGAAAGAAATTCAGCTAAGACTTCATTAGTTATCTCCTCAGAATCTGTTGCAGTTGGTACCTGTTCCAGCTCTTTAAATGTGCTTTTAATTGTGTATCTATCTTTCCTATTTTGGAAATAACCTATTGCTTTTTTGCCAACTAAAATCAAATTTGGTTCATAACCTTGTTTAATCAGCTCTGCATACCTAATTTCCACTTTCTTAATTATATTTGTATTGTATCCTCCGCATAATCCTCTATCTGCAGTTATGCATACTAAAGAAATTGTTTTTACATCTCTTTTTGATAGAAGAGGAGAATCTACAGCTTCAAACTGAACTCTAGATTGAATATTTTCTAAAACCTGAGCAAGTTTATCTGCAAAAGGCCTACTTTTAAGAACTTGATCTTGTGCCCTCCTAACTTTTGCAGCTGCAACTAATCTCATAGCTTCTGTTATTTTTCGTGTATTTTTAACAGAAACTATTCGATCTCTAATTTCTTTAAGATTTGCCATGTTATTCCCTTAAATAAATTTAAACTGTGGAAAGCATTGAAGATTTAACTTCATTAATCACATCTTTGAGTGTTGCTTCTAAACCATCATTCAATTTCTTCTCTTTAAGAATCTCCTCAATAAATTCTGCTTTATTTAACTTAAGATATTCTCTTAATTCAGCAGCAAATTTAGTTACATCTTCCACTGGAACTTCATCAATAAGACCCTTAACACCTGCATAGACAACAGCAACTTGTTCAGCAAGATTTAATGGGGAAAACTGTGCTTGTTTTAATAGCTCTCTTAGTCTTTTGCCTCTTTCAAGTTGTTGCTGAGTTGCTTCATCAAGATCAGATGCAAATTGAGAAAAAGCCGCTAGTTCATCAAACTGTGCGAGTTCTAATTTTAATGTTCCTGCAATTTTTTTAATTGCTTTTGTCTGAGCGGCTCCTCCAACCCGGCTAACAGAAATACCAACATTAATAGCTGGTCTTAATCCTGAGTTAAATAAATCTGCACTCAAGAATATTTGTCCATCAGTAATTGAAATAACATTAGTAGGAATATAAGCAGAAACGTCACCTGCCTGAGTTTCAATAATGGGTAAAGCTGTCATTGAACCGCCGCCCATATCATCAGATAATTTTGCTGCCCTTTCAAGTAATCTGCTATGACAATAAAAAACATCTCCAGGATAAGCTTCTCTTCCTGGTGGTCTTCTCAAAAGGAGAGACATTTGTCTATAAGCCTGAGCTTGTTTTGTTAAATCATCATAAATAACTAGTGTTGCTTTGCCTTGGTACATAAAGTGCTCAGCAATTGCAGCACCAGTATAAGGTGCTAAGTATTGTAGAGCTGCGGCTTCAGAGGCTCCTGCACTAACAACAATGGTGTAATCAAGAGCTCCTTTTTCTCTTAAAACCTCAACTACATTTGCTACTGATGCTGACTTCTGACCAATAGCCACATAAACACAAACTACTTCTTGGCCTTTTTGGTTGATTATTGTGTCAATAGCAATGGCAGATTTTCCAGTTTGTCTATCGCCAATAATTAATTCTCTTTGACCTCTTCCCACAGGAATCATTGCATCAATAGATGTAATACCTGTTTGCATTGGTTCATGTACTGATCTTCTCTTGATTATTCCAGGGGCCATTTCTTCAATCAATCTAGTATCACTAGTCGGGATTTCCCCTTTCCCATCTATTGGTTGCCCTAGAGGATTAACAACTCTCCCCTGCATAGCTTCTCCTACGGGAACAGATGCAATTTTACCTGTGGATTTGACGTTACTTCCTTCTTGGACACCGAGTGCCTCGCCCATTAAAACCGCTCCAACATTATCATCTTCAAGATTTAAAGCTATTCCTTCGGTACCATCCTCAAATTCCAATAACTCACCAGCCATGACCTGATCTAAGCCATATATTCTTGCAATGCCATCGCCGATTTGCAGAACAGTTCCTACATTGCTAACACTTACGGATTGGTCATAATCAGTTATTTGTTGTTTTAAGATTGAACTGATTTCATCAGGGCGTATAGATACCATGGATTTAAGAATTTAAGGTTGATTTAAAAATTACTTGGAAAGTGATAAACCAAGTTTTCTAATTTGTGAAGCAAGAGAAGCATCAATTACTTTAGATCCTACACTTGCGACGAAGCCACCAATAAGAGATGGGTCGATTTTAGTTACAAGTTCTAATTTTTCAGTTCCAGCAATATTGACGATCTTTTGGGTAATTAAACCCTTCTGTTCATCAGTAAGCTCGACTGCAGAAGTAACAGTTGCTAAAGCAATATTACTATTCTCTCTGTAAATTTCTAAAAATCTATTAAGAATAGATGTAAGAATTCCAATTCTTTGCCTATCAGCCAATAATTTCAAGAAATTCAGTAATGAAGAATTAACCTTATTTAAAAAAATTTCAATAATGATTTTCTTCTTAGCTTCTGTTTCTAAAATTGGCGAGGACAGTGCCTTCTCCAACTCAGGGGAATCATTTAATAATTCTAGAAGTTGTTTAACCTCTGAAACCATCTCTTCAGTTTGCGAATTTTCATTTACAACTTGAAGTAATGCCTCTGCATATGGTGTGGTAACTGAATTTAAAAGTGGCATTAGTTCACCTCAATATTGTTAATTGATTGAGTTACCAAATTTTCTTGTGTTGTTTTATCAAGTCGATTTGGGAGAGAATCTAAAGCTTTTTTAATTGCTAGTTCAACAGCTTCCTTTCGAAGTTGAGAAACTGCTCTAGATGCTTCAGAGCTTTCATCGGAGATTGCACTTTGCTTAATTCTTGCCATCTCTTCGATTGCTTTTTTCTCACTTTCCATTCTGATTGATTCAGCTCTTTTTAGAGAATCTACTTTTATTTGAGAAGCTTTATCTTCTG